>NZ_LIWP01000003.1:0-178364 GCF_012978775.1 Campylobacter sp. RM15925 | reverse complement strand
GGAAGCGAGAGACGATGAATATCAAGACGGTAACAATGATTATTATAAAAACGGTAAAAAATATCGTCTGTTCAAATAAAATTGTTCTCAATGTAGCATCATAATCAGAAACCGAATTCGTAGAGCAAACCAACCAATTTAGAGTATCATACATACTGCAAGCGGCTAATTTTTCATTACCGTCTATGTCATATGAAAATGTTTTGCCGTTATGTTGATTGTAGTAGCTTATAAAATTTTCTACCACTTTTGCACTATTTTCATCTTTTTCAACCACAAGCTTTCTGTCTGGATGATAAACCATGGTTTTTGCGCTCATGTCGATGATAAACACAACTCCGCTTGGACTATCTTTGATTCCACCAAGTGATTTGGCAAGCTCATCTATAAGCATATCCATTCCAAGTACCGCAACTACTTTTCCATTTACTACAACAGGTTTTACGGCACTCATTACAAGCAAGCCTTTTGATTTGGTTACATAAGGAGCTGTAAATGCAAGCCCTCCTTTTGCAACGGCGGTCTTATACCAACCGCGAGTTCTTGCATCGTATTGTTTATTTTGCATATTAAAAACAGCTACTTTAGGCTTCTTCCTATCTTCGGTTAATGATATGGTAGCCATTTCCCCGTCATTTGCAAAGCCTATAAAAAACTCCTCCAAGTTCATAAAAGTAGTTACATTAGCAAGGTCTTTTATCAAATTTGACCTGTCTCCAAAAAGCAGCTCATGGTTGTGCTCAAGATAACTTACCGCATCCTCTACAGCTTTTATCCTTGAGCTCATATACTCATCTACAAATATACTACTCGCAAGAGCCGTCGACTCCTTAGAACCGTGCGTGACATCTAAAAGAACGTCTTTTGTCTTACTGTAATTTATAATTGCCATTATAAAAAATACAACCGACAATAATAAAAATATACAAACAGCTATCTTGCTCGAAATTTTCCTCAACACCATAAACTCCTTTTTATATTTTTGTAAATTATTTTATTGGAGTTAATATTTTATTTATATAATATTAAATTACAATTAATCAATAAAATAAATTTGGTTTTTGTGTAAAATTTTAGTTTCTTTTGGTATAGAAATTTCTCTTAAATTCGCTAAATTTACCTTGCAATATCGCCTCTCTCATCTGCTTCATCAAATTTAGATAGTAGTGCAAGTTATGCAGACTTGCTAAGCGGAAAAATGTAAGTTCGCGCGCTTTATAGAGATGATTTAGGTAGCCGCGCGAGTAGTTTTGGCAAGTATAGCATGAGCACTCAGGGTCTATTGGTGCGTGATCGTTTATAAATTTGGCCGATTTGATATTTATCTTGCCAAAGCTTGTAAATAAAGTTCCGTTTCGCGCATTTCTGGTCGGCATTACACAGTCAAACATATCAACTCCACGCTCTACGTTTTCTACCAAATCTTCAGGCGTTCCAACTCCCATGAGGTATCGCGGGCGATTTGCGTCTATATAAGGCATAACTCCCTCGACCGTATCATACATCTGCTCGTTGCTCTCTCCTACGCTTAAGCCGCCTATCGCAAGTCCGTCAAATTCCATCTCGCAAAGCGCTTGGGCACAAAATTTACGCGCTTCATAGTCCGTTCCGCCTTGGATGATACCAAATATATTTTGCGTTAGTCCTGCACCGCTAGATTGTTTGAATTTGTGATAACCAATAGCCTCTTTAGCCCAACTTATCGTCCTTCTTATACTAAGCTCGACGCGTTTAGGCTCGGCTGGTAGGGCGATAAGATCATCAAGTATCATCATGATGTCTGAGTTTAGATCATACTGCGTATCAAGCACGCTTTTTGGCGTAAAATAGTGAGAGCTACCGTCTATATGGCTTTTAAAATGGATTCCGTGTTCATCAGGCTTTGAAATTTTACTAAGAGAAAACGCCTGAAAGCCGCCGCTATCGGTTAAAAAAGAGCGGTTAAATTTGCTAAATCCATGCAATCCACCAAATTCTTTTACGACTTTGCTAGTAGGGCGTAGATATAGGTGGTATGTGTTTCCTAAAATGATCTTGGCGTCTAAAATTTCCATCATGTCGTTTGCGTCTAAACTCTTAACGGCGCCAACTGTTCCTACAGGCATAAAAACGGGAGTTTGTATGGTTGAATGAGCTGTGGTTAAAGTGCCTGCGCGTGCGTTGCCGTCCGTTTTATCTATACTAAAAGTCATTTTGCTATAATGTCCTTTTTAAATTTTGGAGTTGTTATGAAAAATATTTTGATAATTGCAGATGGAATTGTAGCAAAACATTTCTTAGAAAGATTGTTTGTAACCAAGAACAGTTCGCATCACTACAGTATCATAACCCACAAAGAGGGCATCGTGCCTAACGGGCTTAGGATAGAAAATTTTTCATTTTATAACTTTGATCCAACCAGCCTTGATAGACTAAAACGCGTGGCTGATGGGTATTTTAGCCAGTTTTTGATAGTGCTTGAGGATAAATTTGAAGCTCTTAGCGTTTATAGAAATTTACGTCAAATAAGCAAAAAAACCGACATGCTTATCTTTGATACGTGGGGGCTTAATGACGATAATGAAATAATCCAAGATAAGCATTTGACGCTACTTGACGGACGAAATATAATGACAATTAGGCTTATGGACTATCTTCCGGATATGCCGGTGATAGCCGATAATATAGGTCTTGGCGAAGGCGAGATAATGGAGGTCAAAGTTCCTGTGGGAAGCTCTTTCATGTATCGCCACATAGGCTCCGTGCAGCAGAAAAAATGGCGTATCGCTATGGTTTATCGTGGATCAAATTTTATGATAGCGCGTCCAAATTTGATGATCTTGCCAAACGATACCTTGCTCATAGTCGGCGAACCAAGTGTGCTTTTAAGCGTATTTAAAAGCATAAAGCGTGAAAAAGGGCAGTTTCCTAGTCCGTTTGGGTTAAATTTATATACTCTTTTGGATATGAGAAACATGAGCCAAGACGAGTGCATGAGGCTGATTGACGAGAGTATAGCGCTAAATGAGCGTCTAAATAATCGTCGCTTGTATATAAAAGTGATAAACCCGACTATGAATCCTGTCTACGAGAGGCTAAAAGAGCTTGAAGACAGCTCCATAATCATATCTTTTGATTATTTCTCATGCTCGGCTAGTGTGATAAAGTCTGATATTTTGGCATTTGATATAGGGCTTGTGATAACCGATAATAAATTTTTTAAAGCCAACAAAAAGCTTTTGTTTGATATCAAAAAGCCTGTTATGAAGATAGGAGTCGGGAATTTAAGCCAACTTAAAAAGGGCGTTATATTAAGCGGAAGTGAGGATATGGAGAGCCACTCTTCGGTGATACTTGATTGTTGCTCGCAACTTGATGTGGATATCACGCTATATCATTTTGATACTATGAATTCAAACGATGATCAAAGTATCGTTGAGCACTTTGAAAATTTGTCTAAAATTTTTGGAAAGAAGGTTGAGATCATAAACGATAAGAGTGAAAATCCGCTCGTAAAACTTTCAAATGAAAAAAATCTGCTTCAGTTCATATCTTTTTCTAAAAAGATGAGCAGGAGGGATATTTTTGCTATTTTTTCAAACGATATGAACAGGCTTTATGGCAAATTAAGCGACAATATCCAAATTTTTATACCGATAAATTAGGAAATTTAGATAAAATAGAGTTAATAAAATATTAAGGTAAAGCGTGAAAATCGATATAAATTTAAAAGACGAATCAAGAAACTACACCGTTTTTATAAATGAGCTAAGAGAGCTTAAATTTGATACCAAAGTAGCCGTTATAACTAATCCGAAAGTCGCAGGATTGCACCTTAATAGCTTGCTTGAAAATTTAGAATGTAAAGAAAAATTTATAATAAGCGTGCCGGATGGCGAGGAATATAAAAACCTAAGCACTATAGAGCAAATTTTAGAAGAGCTTTTTACCAGCAAGCTTGATAGAAGTAGCGTTATCATAGCTTTTGGCGGCGGCGTGATAAGCGATATGGCGGGATTTGTGGCAAGTATTTATCAAAGAGGGATTAAGTTTATAAACATCCCTACCACGCTTCTAGCTCAAGTTGATGCAAGTGTGGGCGGAAAAACGGGAGTCAATAATAAATTCGGCAAAAACTTAATCGGCTCGTTTTATCAACCGCGAGCCGTTTATTGCGAGAGTAAATTTCTAAAAACGCTTCCAAAACGCGAATTTGTAGCAGGAGTAGCCGAAGCTATAAAGATGGCTGTGATGTTTGATAAAGATATGTTTGAGTGGCTTGAGGGCGCAAATTTGCAAGATGAAGCGAATTTACAGCAGCTTATATATAAAAGCGTGCTTTTAAAGGCTAAGGCCGTTGAGGCCGATGAGCTTGAAAAGGGCGTAAGAGCGGTGCTAAACTACGGACATACCTTTGCTCACGTGATAGAAAACGAGACTGAGTATAAGAAATTTTTACACGGTGAAGCCGTAGCCATCGGGATGAATATGGCTAACGCACTAGCCGTTAAACTAGGGCTTTTAAGCTCGGAAGAAAAAAACAGAGTTGAAAATTTGCTCCTTAAATTTAACCTTCCGACAAGATATAGCGTAGCTAACGCACACAGCTTTTATGAAGCGTTTTTCCTTGACAAGAAGAGTGAAAATTCAGCTATCAAATTTATCTTGGCAAAAGGAATTGGCGGATATGAGATAAGAAAAGATATCAATAAGGATATCGTAATGGAAATTTTAAGCGAGTTCAGATGAAAAAGTTGCTTGTATCTTTGGTTTTTTGCTTGTTTGCTTTTGGTGCAAATGAAGTGGCGCAGGATTATAACTCCACTAAAGAGGCCGCTTTGCTTGATTTAAGAACCGCACTTACCTCTATCGACGAGCAGTTATCGGGCAATATCTGGATAACCAGATACTCAAACTATAATACTTTTCAAAAGCTCACAGCCGAGCTTGCAGAGGTTGAAGCTAATTTAAAAAAAGTGCCTAAATCAAACAGCGAAAAGATGCTTGAACTGCAAAAAAAACAAAACACGCTAAGAGAGCAGATAGAGCTTTTAAAAGAATTTGAAAAAGCGCCATTTTCGAGTATGATCACGGCTCCGGAGATAGAAAATTTACAAAAGATCACAAATCCCGTGGCAGTTATCTCGGGATTTTCTTACATAAAGCAGCTTAGAAGCGAAAAGGACGAGTATAAAGAGCGCTTAACGGGACTTGATAAGATCATAACCGAACTTAATAAAAAAGAGGAAATTTTATCAAATATCGTAAGACTGAACGATGATGAAAAATTTAAGAGCGATCTTATAGAACTTAGGCAAGAGATAGTTGAATTTAACGCTGCTAGGGATATAGCCCAAACAACTTATAGCGTCTATGAAAAAAGAGTTAGCGAAGCTATGGATAGAGCAAGCGAGGATATAAAGGCTCAGGCTGTAAAAGCTCTTAATATTGCAATTTTATTAGTTATTATCATAGTTCTTTCGTTTTTATTTAAATTTATCACTAAAAAGACTATAGCTGACAACGAGCGCTTATATACGGCGAACAAATTTATAAATTTGGTAAATATCACTCTTGTTATCGTTATCTTGCTTTTTGCCTATATCGAAAACGTAACTTATCTGGTTACCGTGCTTGGTTTTGCCTCGGCGGGTATCGCTATTGCTATGAAAGATATGTTTATGAGCATGCTTGGCTGGACGGTTATCGTTTTTGGCGGTAGCTTTCACGTAGGGGATCGTATCAAGGTGCGAAAGGACGGTGAAAATTTCGTAGGCGACATCATTGATATCTCGCTTTTAAGGATGACGATTTATGAAGATGTAACTCTAAATACTTATATGTTTAATCGCCGTGCGGGTCGTATCATCTTCGTGCCAAACAACTATATATTTACTGATCTTATAGCCAATTTTTCACACCAAGGCATGAAGACGGTTTGGGACGGTATAGATATAACGCTTAGCTTTGACTCAAACCATAAAAAAGCGATGTATATCATGAAAAATATCGTGCGCAAATACTCCAAAGGCTACACCGATATCGCTAAAAAGCAGATGAGCAAGCTGAGAAATCAATACAGTATTAAAAATCCAAACGTGGAGCCTAGAATTTTTTCTCTGATCGAGCCTCACGGTATGAAAATTTCTGTTTGGTATATGACAAATTCCTTTGCTACGCTAACTCTTAGAAGCACGATAAGTGCCGAGATCATCGAAAGTTTTGCGGCGGAAGACGATATCGTGATAGCATATCCTACTCAGACTATTTATATGGATAAGCGTGTGCAGGCGGCAGAGAAAAAACCGATAGAAAATAGCGAAGAAGTAAGTTTATGAGAGAGAAAATTTACTTTAAAACCTTTGGATGTCGCACAAATATCTATGATACCGAGCTTATGAAAAGCTACATAAAAGACTACGATATCACAAACAACGAAAACGAAGCCGATATCGTAGTGATAAACTCATGCACCGTTACAAACAGTGCAGATAGCGGCACTAGAAGCTATATAAACAGCGTTAAAAAACGTGGCGCAAGGGTAATACTTACAGGATGCGGTGCGGTTAGTAAGGGCAGGGAGCTTTTTGATAAAAGCTCTGTTTTTGGTGTGATAGGGGCTAGTAAAAAGGAAGACATAAATTCGCTCTTAAAATTTAAAAACCCGTTTTTTGAGCTTGGAAATTTAGAAAGTATCGATAAAAATATCGTTACAAACTATGAAAATCACACCAAGGCTTTTATCAAAATTCAAGAAGGATGCGACTTCATCTGTAGCTACTGCATTATCCCCTCGGTACGTGGCAAAGCAAGAAGTATGGATGAAGAAAGCATACTAAAAGAGGCTAAAATTTTATCATCAAACGGCTATAACGAGCTGGTTTTAACCGGAACTAATATCGGCAGCTACGGCAAAGACACAGGCTCATCTCTTGGATATTTGCTTCATAGGCTTGGCAAGCTTAGCGGCATAAAGCGAATTCGCCTTGGAAGTATCGAGCCAAGCCAGATAGATGAGAGCTTTAGAGAAATTTTAAAAGAAAGTTGGCTGGAAAGACATCTTCATATCGCGCTTCAGCATACAAGCGAAGATATGCTTAGGATAATGAGACGCAGAAACAGGGCGCTTAAAGATATTGAGCTGTTTTTAGAACTAGCGGAGCTTGGATTTGCTCTTGGGACTGATTTTATAGTAGGACATCCGGGAGAGAGCGAGCAAATTTGGACCGAGGCACTAGAAAATTTTAAGAAATTTCCACTCACTCACTTGCACTGCTTTGCTTATTCACCAAGAAATAATACTCACTCTGCTACGATGAAGATCGATGTAAGCGGTGATGTGGCAAAAAAGAGGATGAAAATTCTCCAAGAGATAGTGGTGCAAAATAATTTGAAATTTAGAAGTGATAATAAGACAGCTTTAAATATCTTAGTTGAACAGAGAAACGGCGAATTTTATGAAGGATTTGATCAATTTTATAACAAAGCTAAGATAAAAACTAAAAAAGATATACAAAAAGAGTGGGTGGTGTTAGATGAGTATGAGATCAAAAGTGAGGCAAACTATGCGCAAATTTAAACTTGGCAAAAAGGGAATCATTTTGGCTCTAGCCTTAATACTGGCTATCTTGATGCTTAATGTGGTCTTAAGCAACAGACCTAAAAGCCTAATATATGAAAGTTACGAGCAATTACTTGACGGAAATTTGATCAAAAAAGCCATGGTGGCGCAAGATGAGATAATCATAACAACCAGCGGCGGACACAAATACTCTATCGTTAAAGATGGAATCGATATGAATAAATTGGTTCAAAAAGTGCCCGTAAGTATAGATAAAGAGTACCCTATCGTGCAAGAAATTTTAGCGATCATTTTTCTTATCGGGCTTGGTTACGGCGCGCTGTTTTTTTATACAAGATTTAAGCTAAGACAAAAAAACGAAAGCAAAAATAGCGAAAAAGTTAATGTTTATGATTCTGAAAATATCTTTGCAAGCTCGGTGATGCCTGCTATCTCAAACGTAAGCTTTAGCGATGTAGCGGGCATAAGAGACGTAAAATTTGAGCTTAGCGAGATAGTGGATTTCTTAAAAAATCCTATTAAATATAAAAAATTCGGTATCAAAATGCCAAAAGGCGTGCTTATGATAGGACCTCCCGGAGTCGGTAAGACGCTTGTGGCAAAGGCCGTAGCTGGAGAGGCTAACGTACCGTTTTTTTACCAAAGCGGTGCGGCGTTTGTGCAAATTTACGTAGGAATGGGGGCAAAAAGGGTTAGAGAGCTGTTTTTAAAGGCTAAGGCTTATGCTCCTTCGATAATCTTTATCGACGAGATAGACGCAGTGGGTAAAGTGCGCGGCGGAAGTAGAAACGATGAGCGCGAGGCTACACTAAATCAGCTTCTTACCGAAATGGACGGCTTTGAGGATAACTCGGGCGTCATAGTGATAGCTGCAACAAATAGGATCGAGATGATAGACGAGGCATTGCTTCGCTCGGGCAGGTTTGATAGGAGAATTTATCTATCGATGCCTGATTTTTCAGACAGAGTTGAAATTTTAAAATCGTATCTGAAAGATAAAAGCTCTAGCGTATCGCCTGAGGATATCGCTAAGATAAGTGTCGGTTTTTCAGGAGCCGCACTTGCCACTTTGGTTAATGAAGCGGCCATAAACGCACTTAGGAACAACAAAGGCACAATAGATATGAGTGATTTTGAAAGCGTGCTTAATAAAGTCTTGCTTGGTAAAAAACGAGTGCTTAGCTATAGCGACGAAGAGAAGAAAATTCAAGCTCTTTATCAGAGCGCAAAGGCTCTAAGTGCTTATTGGTTTGGGGTTGAATTTGAAAAAATTTCACTTGTGGAAGATCACTTCAGAGCTGCCGAGCGAGAGATAGAGTCCAAGACTCAAATGCTTTCTCGCATAAAGGTATGCTTAGCCGGTATGAGTGCGCTAAAAGAGAGTAGGGATGATGTGTTTTCAAATGCGCATAGCGACATAGCAAAAGCAAAAGAGATCGCTCAAAATATGGTCTTTGAATACGGCATGGGCAAAACCCTTGTGCCAAATCCTGCCGACGTTGAGGCTATACTTCAAGAGGCTTACGGTGAGATATCGGAATTTTTACGCGGTATGAAGGATCAAACGGAAAGAATTTGCGAATACATACTAGCAAATGAAAGTATAGACAAGGCGAGTATTAAAAATATAATACAAAGCTCTTATGAATGATTTGCAATAATATGCTAAAATCGCACATATTTTAAAAACGGAGTAAAATTTATGAAGATAAAAATAGGAATTTTAACGCTTAGCGATAGAGCTAGCGACGGTACTTACGAGGATTTATCAGGGCCTGCGATAAAAGAAGTTTTAGACGGTTGGATAACAAGTGAATGTGAGTATGTATATGAGGTGATTCCCGATGAATTTGAGTTAATCAAAGAAAGACTCATAAACATGAGCGATAACTTAAAATGCGATCTCATACTAACAACAGGCGGCACGGGTCCTGCACTTCGCGACGTAACTCCTGAGGCGACTGAGGCTGTTTGTGAAAAGATGATGCCGGGCTTTGGCGAGCTTATGAGAACCGCAAGCTTAAAGTACGTCCCTACAGCTATTTTATCACGTCAAACCGCAGGAATTCGTAAAAACAGCCTGATAGTAAATTTGCCTGGCAACCCAAAGGCCATTCGTGAGTGTTTAGAGCCGATATTTCCTGCAATTCCGTATTGTATAGACCTTATAGAGGGCGGATATATACAAACCGATGAAAATATAATGAAGGTCTTTAGACCAAAGCAAAAGAAGATTTCTTAATACAATTAAAAGAGAGGCTAAGACTCTCTTTTGTTATTTTTTTTACTTTTTATATAGATATAAATCGCTGTTATAACCGCTAAAATTACGAGTATTGATATGATTATATTTTTAAACAGCTCTTTATCGTAATTTGTCCCTAAATAATATCCCACTGCAAGTAAAATCGCCACCCAAATTCCAGCACCTAGTGTCGTATATAGAGAAAATTTAAGCAGATTCATCTTGGCAAGTCCTGCAGGAAGACTGATGTATTGACGAATTCCAGGAATTAACCTGCAATTAAATGTAGAAATTTCACCGTGCTTATTAAAGAAATTTTCAAATTTTTGCATTTTTTCTTCTGTAATTCCTACAAATTTGCCGTATTTTTCTATCAGACCTCTTCCGAAAAAATAGCACAAGTAGTAGTTAAACACAGCCCCTCCTAAAGAGCCTCCTGTGCCCGCTAAAAAGGCTATAATGATGTTCATTTCGCCTTTGCTTGCAAGATATCCCGCAGGTATCATAACTATCTCGCTAGGAAATGGAAAAAACGAACTTTCCAAAAACATCATGCAAAATATGCCGATATATCCCCAGTCGCTAACGGTCTGAACTATGAAATTTATAATATCGTTAAGCAAAAAAGCCCTTTATAATTTAAATTTAAAGAGAGATTGTAGTGAAATTTGATTTAAAACTTTATTTCAAAAGAGACTTGGTAAGTCTTTTTATTTAAAACACAGGCAATATCGCGCCTTGATAGCGTTTGATTATAAATTCTTTCGCTTGAGGGTTTGCTATGGCATCATCAAGCGCTTTTATCTTATCGCTACTATTGTATTGGTGTAAGGACTATCGATATCTTTCATAACAAGAGCTACTTTTGACGGGGTCATATCCATATCAGGCATTAAATTTGTGCTGATCGCCGCCAGATCTACATCGTCAAATGAGTGCTGGATTTGCGCCTCTTTAAGCTCTATAAATTTTAGGTTTTTAGGATTTTTCACAATATCGTGTAAAGTGGCTTGAGTAGCTTTTTTATATATCTTCATAATGCCATTTTATTGATAATTCTAAGCACTATGTTGCCGTTGCTAGAATCGTATGTGATAGCGACTTTCGAATTTTTTAGACATTTGATGTTTTTTGCAGTAAAAGCCCATCTGTTCAATATGAACGCCTACGGTTTTAATCAAATTTAAGCCTAGGTTTTTATTTTACTCATCAAAATACGGCAAAGGTTGGAATGAATTTGCATCAAGATTGCCTTGATATGTGGCTATATTTTTGGGGTAAAGCAATGAATTATCTCTTTTATCACAAATTTATAAAATTAAAGTTAAAAGCTTTTGTGTGAAAGCAAAGGAGGGCGAACCCTCCAAAAGTAAATTAAAATGACGGAAGTATAGCGCCTTCGTATTTGCTCTTTATAAAGCTTCTGATCTCATCTGAATTTATGGCTTTATTCAAAGCTTTTGTTTTAGAGCTATTTTCATTACCAGCTTTTACTACTACGTAGTTTGTATAAGGACTTTCTGTGCTCTCAAGAGCAAGTGCGTCTTTTGATGGGTTTAGCTTGGCATTTAGAGCGTAGTTTGTGTTGATAACAGCTATAGTTACATCTCCAAGCGTTCTTGGAATTTGCGCCGCTTCGATCTCGCTAAATTTTAGATTTTTAGGATTTTCCACGATATCAAGTGGAGTTTTAAGTGGATTATCGTTTAGTTTGATAAGTCCTGCGCTTGCAAGCACGTCTAGTGCGCGACTTTCGTTTGTAGGATCATTTGGTATCGCTACGGTGTCGCCGTTTTTTAGCTCGTTTAGATCTTTTATTTTAGCCGAATAAACTCCCATTGGCTCAAGGTGAACACCTACTGTTTTAACCAGATGAGTGCCTTTGTTTTTATTAAATTCGTTTAAGTAAGGCAAATGCTGGAAGAAATTTGCATCAAGATCACCGTCTTCGGTTGCTAAATTTGGGATCGTGTAGTCGTTAAACTCTTTTATTTCAAGCTTAAAGCCTTCTTTTTCAAGTAGAGGTTTGGCAACTTCAAGAATTTCTGCGTGAGGAACAGGTGTAGCGCCAACTATGATTGTTTTAGCTTTATCGGCTGAGCTTAAAGTTACTGCAAGTAGTGCACCAAGTAGAATTTTAGAAAATTTCATTTTTTATCCTTTAAATTTTAAATGCAGCTAATTCATTTAAAAGGATAGTATAGGCGAGAAGCTTATTAAATTTCTTTTTAAATGTTTAGCTTGAACTAAGCACTTAAAAAGAAATTTGTGCTTAGCGTTAGTCTTTCGACGACTTAAATTTTACACAACGACACATTTCGCACATATCTGATTTCATTTCAATCCTTTCTTTTGAAATAATTTTGAGATTGTAGATAAAAAATATTTAAAAAAAAATAAAAGTAGCACAAAATGCTACTTTTTTGTTATTTTGTAGAGTAAATTTCCGATTGATTGGAAAATTTGAACCATTATGATTAAGATAACTACGGTATAAAGCATTATGTCAGGCCTAAAGCGTTGATATCCGTAGTTGATCGCAACCGCTCCAAGACCGCCCCCACCGACCGCTCCTGCCATTGCCGAAAAGCCGACTATAACTATCAAAGTAAGGGTTATGGCAGATATTATGCCGGGAAGCGCTTCAACGAACATTATCTTAAATATGATCTGCGAATTTGATGCTCCAAAGCTCTTTGCAGCTTCAATTATACCTTTATCAACCTCTTTTAGTGCGCTTTCAATGAGCCTTGCGATAAAAGGAGCGGCACCTATAGTTAGTGGAACTATCGCAGCCGTAGTGCCTATGCTTGTTCCGACTATCATCTTAGTAAATGGGAAAAGTACGATGATGAGTATTATAAACGGAAAGCTTCTAAGCGTATTTACAAGTATGTCAAGCACGAAATATAGCTTTTTGTTAGGCTTAAGTCCGTCTTTATCGCTAAGCACTAAAAGCACTGCGGGAATAAGCCCAAGTAAAAATGCTAAAAACGTAGAAACCAAGCTCATATAAAGCGTCTCATTTATCGCAGGAAGTAAAATTCGCTCAAACACGCTTAGAAATTTAGAAAAATCTATCCCAAACATTACGCCACCTCCCATAAAACGCCACTTTGCTTGATATACTCTAGCACTTTTTGCTCGTCTTCTTTATCTATGTTTATCACAAGCGAGCCAAGGACGTTTTCGTTTAGCTTTTCAAGCTTGCCCCAGACTATGTTAAAATCGACATTTAGCGTTCGCGCCATATGAGTTATGATACTTTTTTGCGCTACTTCTTTTGGAAAAAACAAGCGTATATTAACACCACTTTGAGGCAAAATTTCAACCTCTCCTAAAAATTCCTTCATCTTCTCATCAGGCTTTAAAAATAGCTCTTCGATGCTTCCTGAGCCTATGATTTTGCCGTGTTCTAGTAGGATCGCTCTATGTGCGGTTGATTTTACCACTTCCATCTCGTGAGTAACGATAACTATGCTTATTTTTAACTCGCGATTGATCTTTTTTAAAAGCTCGAGAATCGAATTTGTCGTATTTGGATCAAGGGCCGAAGTCGCCTCGTCGCTTAGTAAAATTTTAGGATTTAAGGCAAGCGCTCTAGCTATGGCTACGCGTTGTTTTTGACCACCGCTTAGTTCGCTTGGATAGCTTTTTGATTTGTTGCTTAGTCCTACAAGATCAAGCAACTCGCTTACTCTTTTTTGAATTTCGCTTTTTGGATATTTCCAAAACTCAAGCGGCGTTGCGACATTATCAAATACGTTTTTTCTAGCCATCAGGGCAAAATGCTGAAATATCATACCGACATCTTTCCTAAAATGTCTAAGCTCATTTGCGCTGATATCTTTTATCTCTTTGCCATATACTTTAACAGAGCCGCTTTTGTAGCTCTCAAGTCCATTTATGCAGCGAAGCAGGGTGGATTTACCCGCTCCGCTATGTCCGACAAGTGCAAAAATTTCGCTCTCATTTACCGTAAAACTAACATCATCTATGACTCTTGTATCGCCATAGTATTTGATTAAATTCGAAATTTCTATCATTAAATTTTCATGCCTTATTATTTAAATAGAAAATAATAAATTACATAAAACCAACTGAGAAATCCATGTATAATCGCCCATAAAATACTTTTGTTTGCGCCCCACGATAGAGCTACCGCAACAACAGTGCCTAGTGTAAATCCACCAAATCCTAAACCCTTCATGTTCATCCTTTCTACGGTTATTATCTTTTATTTTTAATTAGCAAATGATATATCACATAAAACCAGCTAAAAAATCCATGAATTATAGCCCACAAAATGCTTTTGTTTGCGCCCCAAGAAAGAGCAACCGCTATTAGCGTTCCGAGTGAAAAACCGCCTATTCCAAAATATTGCATTCTTTCTCCTTCCTAAAAATTTATTTGCTGAATTTTTTAAGCTCAGCTTCTACTTTTTCAAACTGCTCTTTTGCGCTTGCAAGACCAGCTTTGTTTGTCTCTATGACATCAGCAGGAGCATTTGCCACAAATTTTTCGTTATTAAGCATGTTTGAAAGCTTAATTATCTCTTTTTCAAGCTTGTTTTTCTGCGCGGTTAATCTGCTTATCATCGCCGACATATCAACTCCTTCAAGCGAGATAAATACCTCTAAATTTTCGCTTACATCGCATACAGCGTCATCTATCTTGCTGCTTACAAATTCAATTTGTTCGCATTTGGCAAGTAGGGCGATATACTCTTTTGCCTCGCTTAAATTTTCGCTTCTATTTAGCTTTACATAAGCCTTTGAGATCTTTGAATTTCCTAGATCGATAGTCGCTTTTGCACGTCTTATAGCTACTATCGCTTCGATTACGAGTGAAAAAATTCTTTCGATCTCTAAATTTTGCCCTTTTATCTCAGGATAGCGCGAGATCATTATCGAGCTAGAGTTTTCTAAATTTGTACCGCTTAGCTCGTGATATAGGTATTCGCTTATAAAAGGCATAAAAGGACTTAGTAGCCTCATCGCCTCTTTAAACACACTTCCAAGCTCTTTTACGCTACTTTTATCGGCTTTGCTAAGCTCGATTCCCCAGTCGCAAAATTCATCCCAAAGGAATTTATAAAGTGCATTTGCAGCGTCATTAAATCGGTAAGCGTCGATATTTTCGCGCACCTGTTTAACGCACTCGTTAAAGCGGCTAGCCATATAAATTCCAAGCTTTGTTTTAAGCTCTATCTTATGAAGATCTTCAAATTTGCTCTCGTTTAACAGTAAGTATTTGCTAGCGTTATAAAGCTTGTTAGTAAAATTTCTTACCAGCTTCATCTTATCTTCGCTAAGCTTTATGTCGCGTCCTTGAACCGCAAGCAAGGCAAGCGTAAAGCGCAAGATGTCCGCACTATACTCCTCAATACTATCAAGCGGATCTATGACGTTTCCAAGGCTTTTACTCATCTTTCTGCCTTGCTCGTCCTTAACTAAAGCATGCAGGTATATATCGCTAAAAGGAAGCTTGCCTAGTGCATTTTGCCCCTGAAACATCATCCTTGCAACCCAGAAAAATAGTATATCAAAGCCTGTTATCAGTAGGTTATTTGGATAAAATTCTTTTAAATCCTCTTCAAACCATTTTTCATCTTTAAGCTCATCGCCGTTACCCCAGCCAAGCGTGCTAAAAGGCCAAAGACCGCTAGAGAACCAAGTATCAAGCACGTCCGGATCTTGATGGAAATTTTTGCTTTTACACTTTCTGCACTCTGTCGGTTCGCCCTCATCAGCCCACTCATGGCCGCAATCATCGCAATAAAAAACGGGAATTTGATGTCCCCACCAAAGCTGGCGAGATATACACCAGTCGCGAAGTTCTCTCATCCAAGCGTTAAAGCTATTTATCCAGTGCGGAGGATAAAATTTAGCAAGCCCTGCGCTTACGTCAGCTATAGCTTGATCGGCTATCTCGCGTTTTACAAACCACTGCTTTGAGATGTAAGGCTCTACGACATTTTTGCAGCGGTAGCAGTAGCCTACTTGATTTTCATAGTCTTCAATCTTTTCGATATTGCCGATTTTTTCAAGCTCTGAAACGATAACATCTCTTGCTTCAAGGCGCTCAAGACCCTTAAACTGCGCGCACTCTTCGTTTAGAATTCCGGCCTCGTCAAAGCATGTGATGAACTCCAAATTATGGCGCTTGCCGACTTCGTAGTCATTCATATCGTGAGCCGGAGTAACTTTAACAAGTCCTGTTCCAAACTCCATATCCACGTGCTCATCGGCAATTATCTCTATCTCGCGGTTTATGATGGGCAAGATTACTTTTTTACCTATCAAATGTTTATATCTTTCGTCGTTTGGATTGACCATTACGGCTGTATCGCCGAAGTAGGTTTCAGGACGAGTCGTAGCGACTACTACAAATTTGCTAGGCTCATCGGCAAAATAATACTTTATATGATAAAGTTTGCCTTTGTTGTCTTTGTGCTCAACCTCGATATCGCTAAGCGCTCCGTCGTGCGTGCACCAGTTTATCATGTAGTTTCCGCGAATGATGGTACCGTTTTCATAAAGCTTTACAAAGGCTTTTTTAACGGCTTTTTTAAGCCCCTCATCCATGGTAAATCTTTGGCGACTCCAAGCAGGAGTTATCCCAAGACGGCGCATCTGATGAACTATCATGCCACCGCTTTTTTCCTTCCATTGCCATACACGATTTACAAACTCTTCGCGTCCTATGCTCTCTTTTGTTATTCCTTGAGCTAAAAGCTGTTTTTCAACGACGTTTTGAGTGGCTATGCCTGCGTGATCAAGTCCAGGCTGCCAAAGCGTCTTGTAGCCGTCCATTCTTTTATATCTTGTCATTATGTCTTGAAGCGTAAAGGTAAGAGAGTGTCCTATGTGAAGAGAACCGGTTACGTTTGGAGGAGGCATCATAATGCAAAATTTACGACCTTCTTTTTGGATATCTTTGTTTGCGTCAATCTCGAAATATCCGCGCTCTTCCCAAATTTTATAAAATTTTTCTTCAACCTCTTTTGCGTTGTAAAAACTCACTTCAAATCCTTTTAGGTTTTATCAAAAATGCTCGATTTTATCAGAATTTTACTAATAGGGCGATTAAATTTATAAAAGTAGGCTGAAATTTAAGGATAATAAAAGCGGCTTTAATTAACAAAGCCGCTTTTTGTGAAGTTATTTTACGACGAATTCTTTTTGAGCTAAATCGTAGTCGCTCATACTCTCATCGTACATATTTTCGGTAATGACTGCAGGAAGCATGCATTTGCCGCTCATCACAACCCTAAGCGGAGTGTAAAGAGTAAACGGTGTCTTATCCTTTTCATTCATGTATCCTGAGCTAAGAGAGTAGAATGTAAGAACTCTATCGTCAGCTATCACGTTATGCTCTACATTTAGCGTATTTGTGGTCGCTTTGGTTCTTAAATTTGGAGCTATGTTTTCGTTTATGATCTCAAAGCAAGGGCTGATTTGCTCGTTTATAACGCCGTTTCTTATGTAATCATCGGTTTTGATCATAAGCTTAGAGTATATCACGTCATTTAGCTTAAGGTTGTTGATATCTATCTCTTTGCCGTCTTTGCCGACAAATTTTCTCGTTATATCAAGCCCTTTTTTATCAAATTTGTGATTTATCCCAAGCGGCTTGTAGGCATAGCTTGTCACTCCAAGATATACGCTTGAGCCTTTTTCAGGCACGATCGTGATCTCAGGCTTGATAGGCGTGATATTTATAGCGCCTAGTCCGTCAAATTTAAGCTCGTGACCGTCGTTGATAAGCTTAAATTTATTCTCGCTGCTTGTGTCTTTGATATATTCTCTAAGTGCTCTTAGTGTAAAGACTCTCTCTTGAGTCGAGTAGAGTTTATCAACTTGTTTGATTAGATAATCCGCCATCTCATCACTAAATGCGTTTTTCTCAAAGTGATTTGCATGTATTAGTAGCATAAATGCGGTGTTTCTTATCCTTGAGCCGAAGTTATCAGGCAGGTCGCTCTCTTTATCGTAAAAAGTTTTACTTATCTCTTTTAGCACTTTTGAGCTTTCTTTGCTTAGCCCTTCATTTTTTAAGATAGCCGCCATCAAATATCCGTCAAGCGCGCTGTTTGTATATCTTTTTTGATCGTAAAGCGCATTTAAAACCGAGCGATCAAGCTTCTTTTGTCCGCTTAAAATATAAGCTGCGTATAGAGCTTGGAAATTGTCGTTTGAGCCAAAATTTTCAAGCCATTTTATCGCTCTTGATTTTACCGCCTTATCTATTTCAAAGCCTGATTTTTCAAGCGTTAAGATAGTATCTATGGCATAAATCGAAGCGAAGTTGTTTGTATAGCTTAGCTCGCTCCAGTATCCAAAACTTCCGTCGCTCTTTTGCATTTTAATGAGGTCGTTAAGTCCTACATTTAAAAATCTCTTAACATCGGCTTCATCGGCTTTTGCCTGAGCTTTGCTTTTGTCTTTGTTTGTTAAAACCATATAGTTTAGCTCTAAAAGCCTTGAAGAGCGTTGCTCTGAGCATCCGTAAGGATAGTTGATAAGCTTATCGCTATTTGCCCCAAGCATGCTTTTTATAGAATTTGACGCATCTATTCTTATGCTCTTAAAATCACTATCAAGAGTTATCGTCTTTTGCTCGCTTGCTTGGAATGATTTTGCAAAAGTACTAAGCGGATAAGGGTGTATAGCATCAAAATTTAGCTTATGACTATAAGTTTCTTTACCGTCATTTGCGCTAAATTTCAGATACGACTTGCCTGTGTCGTTTACGTCAAGTGCAACTGCTATCTTTAAATTTTCATTTGGCTTTAGGCTTATCTTATCTTTTTCAAGTTTGGCTTTTAAATTTGTCTCAAGGATTAAATTTAGCTCCTTGGCTTCGTTTGTGGTATTTATAACTCTTAAGATGTAGTTTATGTTATCGCCTTTTATAAAGTAAGCGCTTTGCGTAGGTTTAAGGATGATATCGTCTTTTACATCAACGGCTTTTACGCTACTGCCTAATTTATTTTCAGTTGCCGCTATGACGGCTAAATTTATCTGAGAGTTAAAGTCGCTTGGAACCTCTACGTCAAAACTAACATCTCCGTTTGCGTCGGCTTTTGCTGTTTGCATTTTGATATAGGTTTTGATGTTTTTCTTATCGACAGGGCTTGCAAATTTCGCCATTCTCATCTCCATTAGAGCCATAGCGCCGTCTCCACCGAAGCTAAGAACTTTGCCTTCTTTTTTAAACCCTGTCAAATTTGAGTAGATGTCAAAGTCAAGAACGAAATCAGCAAGCATCTTGTCGAAGAATTCAAGAGGGCTTTTTAGTTTTTGATTTGTGACTTGAAGCACTCCCTCATCAACGGCAAAGAGAGTAACTTCTGCGTTTGGATCGGTCTTTACGCTTGCTTTAAATTTGGAGTTTGACCTAACCGTTTTTGGTGCATTTACACTTACGTTTAGCATTCTGTGTGATTTATCGGCTTTTGCATAAACCTTATCGTAAGTTCTAAATGGAAGCAGGTCATTATCGGCCACACGCACAATCGTAGCGCTTACATATAATCCTTCAAAGTCAAAATCAAGCTCAAATTTAGCGTTTGCGGAGTTGTTTTGGATATTTACTACTTTGTATTTTTTAACTCCGTCGCTTTCAAGAGTGATGATGCCAAGAGCGTTTTTAAGCACAGAACTTACATCAACGCTCATCACGTCACCCTTTTTGTAGCTTTTTTGATTTAGCTTGATTTGAGCTTTGGCAAGCTCTTTTGTAGGCTGCAAGGAGCTATAGTCCCAACCGCTTACGTCGATACGAACGCTCGCGCTATGTCCGCTTGAAACGTCGCTTATTATAACTTCATAATCACCACTTTGCGTAAAATTATATGTAAAATTATTTGTATCTTGAGATAAATTTTCTACTAGCTCGTAAGAGCTGTTCCATCTTAATACGCCTTGACTATCAAAGTTATAACTCCAAATTTTTCTTTTTATCTCGATAGCCTTTGGAGTATCTTTTATCTCTTCTGATGTAAAAGGATCAATGCTAATGAAGCTGAAATTCACGTTTTCATTGGTGTCTACGTAGTCTTTATCGGCTTTTATGCCCACCATCGATTTAAAAGGATATATGGTTAAATTTTCGCTTGAACTTACGTTTTTGCCGTCATCATTTATGCTAAATACAATCGCGCCTCCGACGATACTTGCGGTATATTCAGGTCTTAAATCGGATATTTTAAAAATCTTGCTTGCCTTGCCGTTGCTATCAAGAGTTACAGGTTTTTCTATCTGGTTTAAGCTGTTGTTTTTTAGCTCGTCGTTGCTAAATTTAAAGTCTTTAAATTTATCGTTTTTATACTCTGTTTGATATAGCTGAAGGCTTACGTTTCCTTGCAAATTTGAAGCAGGCGAGCCAAAGAGATAGTTGCTTTGCAAGTCGGCTTGGATTATCTCGTCTATGCCGTAAATTTTCTTTTTAAGCGCTATGCTGTTTTTTATGCGTTGAGGAGTGAATGACTCAACCGAAAAATTATATTCGCCTATGATTTTATTTGCAAAGATTATCTCAAATCTAAACGAGCCTGTTAAAGCCGAGTTGATAAATTCATCGAAATTTATTACGCCAAGTTCGTTGGTCTGAAAATTTTTATTTAAGATGATTTTATTTTGCGGATCTTTGATTTTGATCTTAACCGGCATCTTTGCAAGAGCTTTAAACAGCTCGTTTTTGATGATTATCTCGCCTTTTATATTTTCTTCAGGTCTTATGATATTGCTTGCAAAATGCACGTAAGCATCGTATTTTTCGGCTCTATCACCGGTTTGAAAATATCCGTTTGAGTTTAGCTTTTCGTTTTGAGCAAGTATTATAAACCCTTGTTCTTTTCCGAGGCTAACGGTTGCGGAAGCTATATCTTTACCTATGCCTTTTTTGTTAAATTTAAAAACACCCTCGTCGTTTGTTATACCTGATGCGATTACGTCGTTTTTGACCGAGTAAATTTTAACGTCGGCATTTGCCACTACGGCATTTTGGCTAAGTCTTGAAGCAAACAAAAACACTTCATCGTTTGAGACTTTTACGTTAAGTCCGATATCGCTTAGATATACCGCTTTTTGTGCTCTTTTATCTTTGTCGTAATAAATCGTTATGAGATATACGCCATCACCGCTATTTGGAAAATCAAGCTTTATTTTATGCTTTAAAATTTCGTTTTTAACTCCGCCCAGCTCGTAGTTTTTGCTTGCAACTTCTTCGACATAAGAGTTTAAATTTGAGCTATTGAAATTTAAAAAATATCTATAATTTTGCTCTTTTAGCTTTTCTACTACTACTTTGGCGGTAGGGGTATTTACGCTTTCTATGCCGATTTCGCCGATGTTTGAGATATAGAGCATATTGTCGCTAAATTTCAAAAACGGATTTAAATCGCCAAATTTTATATCAAAATCAACCCGCTCTCTTACAAGCGCATAGTCATCTCCAAAGCCTTCGTTAAAGCTGATTTGATACTTGGTTTGAGGCTTAAATTCATCACTTGTGATATCTATGAAATAATAATACCCCTCGTTTGCCATACTGTCTGAGTTGTAGTATGTTTCGCTTACTTGAAAGCTCTCAACGCCTTGTATCTTTATAAATTTCTTGATGTTGTTATCGTAAGTTGATATCCAGTCTTTTAAATAAAGCCTAGCAGCTAGTTTGCCGCCCTCAAGACTCTTGGCTTCAAGCATATCAAGGATGAGGGTTCTTGCCTTTGGATTATCGACGAAATTTGGTTCAGAGGAGTCTTGATTGGCGGAAATTATATAGTCATCGTCTAAATTTCCGCCCGCTATATTTTTTAAATTTTTAGATATAAAAAATTCTAAATTTTTAGGCTCTTCAAGTATCTTTATGACAAAACCCTTGTCGCCGTTTTTTGTTATTTTGTATTTTACGTCGTGTTTGGATAGGTTGTCTTTATTGTAAATTTTTACGTTTTTTACGAATTCCTCTTCGGTTAGTTTGTCGTTAAAATTTACCGAAAAATCCTTGCTTGAAAATATAAATAAAGAATCAAGTATAAAATTTCCTCCATAAAAATTAATCGAAGATTCGCTATTTTTGCATGTATAATCAACCCCTTTTCTAAAGCCGTTTTTTGGATATACGATCAGGTAGTCTTGCGCATATTCATATACGGCATCAAGCTCCGGAGTACACTCTAAAAGCTTTTTATGCGTTATGGTGCCGATTTGCGATTTTTTAAACGGCTTATCTTTTGATATGCCAAGCATTATGCTTTCGCCGTTGGCATTTTTAAGCTCACCCGTCAGGATAAAAGCATTGAGATTAAAAGCTAGCAAAAGCATAGCCAGTAAAGACCTTAAAAGCATTAAAACCTCCTTATTTCGATATTTACTTCACTTAAATTTGAATTTTCATCCAGACATCCGATCTTGTGTTTGCCAAAATCTAAAAACAGCATATTATCCATGCCGTTTTGGCTTTTTTGCCACTCGTTTTGATTTAATTTATAATAAATTTCATCACCGATATATGCGTAACATTTTAGCACAACTTTAGTTGTATTATCGTCACTTAATAAAATTTGATTGTTAAACGGCGCAGCTATCAGCGGTCTAAATTTTTTAAACTCATCATAGCAGGGGCTGTTTAGCAAATCATCTTTTGAAATTTGGTTATTTTTAAGCAAAAACGCTATCTCTTCGCTACGAATCATCTTGCACTTATCCTTTGGTAAAACTCCCTTGATGAGCTCGTCTTCTTGTTTGTTTCTGCACTCTTTAAACGCAAAAGCGTCAAGGCAGGTAGGCTCATAAGCTATATTTTCTGGTCTATTTATAAAGCTTAAATTTTCTCTTTGCGCAAGCAGCTTAAATATATCAAAAACAGCCCTTGAAGCATCGTGAATTCCGCTTAGATTGTCTGTTTTTTTACCGTTAAAATTTCCAAACCAAACAGCCACGGTATAGTTTTTATTAACTCCTATGGCGTATATGTCGCGTGAGCCGTAGCTTGTACCCGTCTTAAAAGCTATTTGCGGAGTATCTTTGGCGTATTGCCATATCATCCCAAGGTAAGCTCTTGAGGCGCTTGAGAGCATTTTAGCGGTTAAAAACGCACTTTGCGGGCTTATGAGCTGCATGTCTTTATCTATGATTTTGCCCGCTACTTCAAGCGGTTTTAGCCTGCCTTCGTTTGCGTAGATAGTGTAAAGATGAGCTAAGTTTAAAAGATTCATTTCAGCGCTTCCTAAAGCTATACTCTCGCCGTAAAATTCCTTACTTTTTTGGACTAAATTTAACCTTTTAAGTAGCTCGTAAAGAGAATTTTCTCCAAGTTTGTTGTTTAAATTTACAGAGGGGATATTTAGGCTAAGAGCGAGCGCTTCGGTAGCCGAAACTAGTCCTAGAAATTCGTTGTCATAGTTTTTAGGGACGTATTCTCCAAGGAAAATTTCCGTATCTATCATCTGCATTTTAGGCGTTATAATCCCCTCGTCAAGCCCAAGTGAAAATATAAAAGGTTTTAGAGTTGAGCCAACGTTTCTACTCATTAAAACGCCGTCGTTTTGCCCTTCAAGCGCTCTTTCGTCATGTGAGCCTACATAGGCTATAACGCTCATATTTTCATTGTCTATTATGATTCCTGCGGCATTATGAGCCTTTTTTTGGATAAGAGAATTTGCCGTAAATTTTAGATTCGTATTTAAAATTTTTTGGAAACCAAGATCTAAATTTGAGTTTGATATACCGCTTTTTAGAGCGATTTGAGAGTATTGCTTGGCCTCAAAAGGGGCGCTAAATCTTTGGTTTTTAAAAGGCTCTTGTTTAGCTCTGTTAAATCCGCTCTTATCTATCACTTTAGCTTCGTAAAGTAGCTTTACGACACGGTTTTTAAGCGAGTTTATATTTGATTTTTTATCCAGACGATTTGCGTTTGGGTTTTTAGGAATCGTGCTAAGAAGAGCCATTTGAGCAATACTTAGATCTTTTAGATTTTTATTAAAATAAAACCTCGCAGCCGCTCCAACGCCTTCTATATTGCCGCCATAAGGAGCGAGATTAAAATAAAATTTTAAAATTTCATCTTTTGTGTAGTGCCATTCAAGTTGAAAGGCGGTAAAAATTTCTTTGATTTTATTTGCGTATGTCCGCTCTTTTGGACTCATCATGCGGGCTACTTGCATTGTTATGGTTGAAGCTCCTATGCGGTTTTTGTGGGTTAAATTATGAAGCGCGGCTCTAGCCATTGAAAAAGGATTAAAGCCAAAATGGTAGTAGAAGTATCTATCCTCAAAGAGCAAAACGCTATCTTTTAGCACTTTTGGTATGTTTTTGGCCTCAAAACGCCAAATTTCATCCTTGCTTGGACGCATTGTGATTATCTTGCCGTGTTTATCAAATATAATTACCGAATTTTCTCTTTTTAAAGCGTTTCTATTAAGCGGATAGGCGTAGTCCAGTACCAAAAACAGCGCAAAGCAAACGGCGCAAAAAACTGCTATATAGATGAAAGGCTTGATTAATTTTTTATTCATTGTAAAATTATATCAGATTTTATGATTTGGATTAAATTTATAAAATATCATATATAATTACTAAAATTAATTTTTTTAAAAGGAAAGACATGGATTACCGCATAGAAAAAGACACTATGGGCGAAATTCAGGTGCCAAACGATAAGTATTGGGGCGCTCAAACCGAAAGAAGTTTTGAGAATTTTAAAATAGGCGAAGAGAAGATGCCAAGAGAGGTCATCAAAGGCTTTGCATACCTTAAAAAAGCTTGTGCCGTAGTCAATCACAAGCTAAACAGGATTGATGAGGCAAAAACTAAAGCCATATCACAAGCCTGCGATGAGATTATAGACGGCAAACTGTGCGGAAATTTCCCTCTTGTAGTCTGGCAGACGGGTTCAGGCACGCAGTCAAACATGAACCTAAATGAAGTTATCGCAAACAGAGCCACTGAAATTTTAGGCGAGGACTTTAGAGTAAAAAAACTCGTTCATCCAAACGATGACGTAAACAAGGGTCAAAGCTCAAACGACACGTATCCGACCGCGATGAGAATAGCCTTTGTGATAGAGCTTCAAAAGCAGCTTTTGCCAGCTATTAGCAAGCTTAAAAAGACTTTAGAGAGTAAGAGCGAGAAATTTAAAGATATAGTCAAAATAGGGCGCACGCACCTTCAAGACGCTACTCCGCTAACACTTGGACAAGAGCTTAGCGGATATGTCGAGATGCTAAGAAAAGCGCAGCTTCAAGTAAATGACTCGATGAAATATCTTTGCGAGCTTGCTATCGGCGGAACCGCCGTAGGAACGGGACTAAATTCGCATCCTGAGTTTTCAAATTTAGTAAGCGAAGAGTTAAATAATCTAACCAAAAGCGAGTTTAAATTTATCTCTCATCCGAATAAATTTCACGGGCTTACAAGCCATGACGGCGAGGTGTTTTTAAGCGGTGCGCTTGACGGACTAGCTGCAAATTTGATGAAAATCGCAAACGACATAAGATGGCTTGCAAGCGGTCCAAGATGCGGTATAGGCGAAATTTTTATCCCTGAAAACGAGCCCGGAAGCTCCATAATGCCGGGCAAAGTAAATCCTACGCAGTGCGAAGCGATGACGATGGTATCGGTTCAAGTTATGGCAAATCACTTTGCGGTAACTCTTAGCGCCTCTCAAGGAAATTTCGAGCTAAACGTGTTTAAGCCGGTGCTTACTTATAACTTGCTTCAATCAATCAGGCTTTTAAGCGATGCGATGATAAGCTTTAACGATCACTGTGCTGTGGGGATTGAACCGAATTTAAAAGTGATAGACGGCTATTTGCACGGCTCGCTTATGCTAGTAACTGCGCTAAATCCTTATATAGGATATGAAAATGCGGCTAAAATAGCTAAAACCGCTCATCAAAACGGCACCACGCTAAAAGAAGAGGCTGTAAATTTAGGAATTTTAACGGCTGAAGAGTTTGACAAATACGTTCGTCCAGAAGAGATGACTTATCCTAAAAAATAGACTTAATTTTACCTCGCTTAATGCTTTGGCGAGGTAAAATTTAAAAACCTCTAAAATTTCGCCTTAAATTTCCGATTTATTTGCTAGATTAAGGACTTGATATGAATATAAATTTAAATTTAAGCGGATTTAACTTCTACGCTCCTAAGGGACATCAGAATTTGAATAAGTCAAAACAGCTTTCAAGTGAAATTTTAACCTCTTCAAACGAGAGTAGCGACGAGATGATTAAAAAGCTAAAAGAGATCTTAAAAGAGCTTCAAAAGCAGCTTGAAGAGATAAACGCCAAAATAAAAGAGCTCAGTAAAAACGAAAATCCCTATGTAAAAGAGATTCTAAAGAGCTTAAGCGTCCAAAGCGCTACTATAAACGGTAAAATTTTACAGATAAACTCTCAAATTTTAAAGATTATGCAGCAAAATTTAGGCTAAATTTAAAAAGATACAGGATTCTTGAGATCAGTTTAAATTTTAATCTAAATTTTATTAATTATCTCTCTTATTCATTGTATTTGCCTGCTAAATCCATGATAACTTCAAACAAAAGCTAAAATTAAAATATGGGCTTGTAAAATAACCTAAAATTTAGGAGAATTTGATAATGAATTGCTCTTATAAAGACTATATGCACCATGAACCCATAGAAAGACACTCATTTAGTCATGGTGATCACTCTCACGGTCACTCCCATAATCACTCTCATAAAACGACAAATAAAAAAGCATTGAAGCTAGGTATTATAATTACCGCTGTTGCTATGGCGGTGCAGTTCATATACTCCATACTTACAAATTCTTTAGCGCTTCTAAGCGATACCTTGCATATGTTTTCTCATGTGTTTGCGCTATCTTTGAGCTATTTTGCCATCTGGCTTAGTGAGCAAGAAGGAGCCAAAGAAAGGACGTTTGGCTTCCATAGGGCTGAAATTTTAGCCGCTTTTGTGAATTCTATTACGACTGCGATTTTTGTCGTGTTTATCTTATATGAGGCGATTTATAAGCTAATTAGACCCGAGCCCATAGATGCTAAAACGCTCATAGTCATAGCCGTTCTTGGGCTTTTGGTAAATGCTATAACGGGCTATATTTTACTAAAAGCCGATATGGAAAATATAAACATAAAATCATCCTTTTTGCATATGATGAGCGATCTGCTAAGCTCCGTAGGCGTAGTTATAGGAGGTATTATCGTTTATTTTACGGGCGCTTACTGGATAGATAGCCTGCTTGCTTTGGTTATAGCTTTTATGATAGCAAAGTGGTCTTATTCTCTTATAAAAGCCAGCTTAAATATCTTGCTTGAAACCTCGCCTGTTAAGATTGACGAGGTTAAAAATTTGATTGAAAGCCATGAAAAAGTGCTTCAAGCTCATGATATCCATATAGTTGAAATCACGCACAATATGTATGTTTTAACCTCTCATATCGTTATAAGTAGCGACGACGCTCTTAAATTCGGTCAGATATCAAATGAGCTTTCTTGCGAACTCTTATACGAATTCAACATAGGACACTCGACGTTTCAGCCCGAATATAGCGATACCGTCTGGAAAAAACTCAAAAATACCAATGGCTCTAAAATTTTCGGATAAAAATTATCTTAATTTGTAAAATTTAAATTATCTTTTTTATTTTAGAAAAATTACTATTTTATTACTGTGTTAATACGTTATTGATAAAATCGGCTTGCAAAATATGTTTTTAAATATCTTATAAAAACTCAAAATAAAGCCTATTCTGAATATAATATAAAATATTTATTAAATTTTTTATTTAATTTTTTTAATAAATGTTAAATAAGAAAAATAGTAGTAATATTATGAGATTGCATATGTAATATTATTTTTATATTTTAGGTAATACTTACGCTCTGTAATCACCAAATTTATAACTGTTAATCAAAATTTAAGCTTTTACAAACCATAATTTAATATATGCAAATATGGCAGATTTACTAAATATCTAACTTAAAAGGAGAGAGTATGAGAGAGGATGTCCTAGCTAGGATAAACGAACGTCTTAATCTTTTGGCTAAGATGCCAAGAGTAAAGAATGATAGCTCTATCACCGAGGCTTTAAGGGCAAAAGGCTTTACTCGTCGTGATTTTATGAAGTGGGCGGGTGTAATGACTGCTTTTATGGCGCTTCCTGCATCTATGACGCCTATCGTCGCAAAGGCTGCGGAGTTAAGCGATCGCTTGCCTGTGATTTGGCTTCATATGGCTGAATGTACGGGCTGTTCTGAAAGCTTACTAAGAACAGATACTCCTACGATTGATAGTTTGATATTTGACTATATCTCACTTGAATATCACGAGACTATCATGGCTGCTTCAGGCTGGCAGGCTGAGGAGAATTTGGAGCATGCCATAGAAAAGTATAAAGGAAAGTATATTCTTTTAGTAGAAGGTGGTATCCCTATGGGAGCTACTGAGGGATATCTTACCGTAGGACCTCTTGGCTATACGGGATATTATCATGCAAAACACGCTAGTGAAAACGCCGCGGCGATCTTTGCTATCGGAACCTGTTCTAGCTTTGGCGGAGTTCAAGCTGCTAAGCCAAATCCTTCAAATTCTCAAGCTTTAAGTAAGGCTACAAGCAAACCCGTTATAAACGTCCCTGGCTGTCCTCCAAGTGAGAAAAATATCGTTGGAAACGTGCTTCATTATATTTTATTTGGGACTATTCCTTCGCTTGACGTGTTTAATCGTCCAAAATGGGCTTATGGGCTTAGAATTCACGATCTTTGTGAAAGACGCGGACGCTTTGATGCTGGCGAGTTTGTTCAAAGATTTGGCGATGAAGGCGCAAAAGACGGATACTGCTTATATAAGGTCGGCTGCAAGGGTCCATATACGTTTAACAACTGCTCACGCGAGAGATTTAATCAGCACACAAGTTGGCCGGTTCAAGCGGGTCACGGCTGCATAGGTTGTAGTGAGCCTGATTTCTGGGATACGATGGGACCGTTTGAAGAGCCTATGGGCGATAGACTTTACAATACCGTTTTAGGACTTGGCGCCGATAACGTAAGCGATAAGATCGGTATAGGAGTTTTGGCTCTTGCAGGTATTGGTATGGCAGCGCACGCAGCTATCGCTACTTTTGCAAAAGATAAAGATGAGAAAAAGGCGTAACAATGAGCGAACAAAGAATAGTAATAGATCCTGTAACGAGGATTGAAGGACACCTTCGTGTAGAGGTTGTCGTAGATGAAAATAACGTAGTTAAAGAGGCTTATTCGGGCTCTACCTTATGGAGAGGAATAGAGCAGGTAGTAAAGGGGCGCGATCCTAGAGATGCGGGATTTTTTACACAAAGAATTTGCGGAGTTTGCACATATTCTCACTATAGAGCGGGCATTGTTGCCGTTGAAAAAGCTCTTGGTATAGTTCCTCCGCTTAATGCAGAGCTTACTAGAACACTTATGAACGCAGCTCTTTATCTTCACGACCACGTTGTGCATTTTTACCAACTCCACGGACTTGACTGGGTCGATATCGTCTCCGCGCTTGAAGCAGATCCGAGAAAAGCAAGCGAAGAGGCGTTTAAATACTGCGAAACTCCGTATGCTACGGGAGCCGATAAACTAAAAGAGGTTAAAGAAAAGGTCGCGGCATTTGCCAAAAAAGGAAATTTAGGACCGTTTGCAAACGCTTACTGGGGGCATAGTACATATCGCTTCACTCCTGAGCAAAATTTGATAGTGCTTTCACACTATTTAGAATGCTTAAGCATGCAAAGAACCATAGCTCAAATGATGGCTATATTTGGTTCTAAAAACCCGCATCCACAAAGTTTAACAGTAGGTGGCGTAACCTGCGTTATGGATCTTTTAAGTCCGTCAAGACTTGGTGAATATCTAACCAAATTTAAAGAGACGGTTGATTTTGTAAATCGCGCTTACTATCCTGATATCTTAATGGCAGCTAAAGCTTACGGAAACGAGCCAAGCGTACTAAATGACGTGGGAGTGGCGAATTTCTTATCTTATGATGAATTTTTAGTCGGCAGAAATGATAATCTATTCCAAAGTGGTATAGTTCTAAACGGTGATTTAAGCAAGGTTTATGAAGTAGATGATATGAAAATAACCGAAGAGGCTACTCGCGCTTGGTATAAGGATGATAAACCGCTTCATCCGTATGATGGCAAAACAGATCCGAACTATACGGGACTGGTTGATATGAAGACTCTTGACGGACACGGTAAGATGGTTGATACTAAAGTATTTGACGCTAAGGGTAAATATAGCTGGATAAAGGCTCCAAGATATGAGGGCAAGCCTATGCAGGTAGGTCCTATCGCAAGCATCGTAGTTAACTATGCAAGAGGAAACAAAAGAGTAGTGCCTATCGTGGATAAATTCTTGCAAGAGACAGGACTTCCGATAAACGCTATATTCTCAACACTAGGAAGAACGGCTACTCGTATGCTTGAGGCGAAAGTAGTTGCCGATCACGGTTTAACCGCATTTAATAACTTGATTGAAAATTTAAAAACGGATCAAGAAACTTGCGCTAAATACGTAATAGACAATAAAAAAGAGTATAAAGGCTACTTTGCGGGCAATGCTCCAAGAGGCGCTTTATCTCACTGGTGCAGAATTAAAGACGGCGTTATAACAAACTGGCAAGCGGTAGTTCCTTCGACTTGGAATGCTTCTCCAAAGGATGCAAACGGCATTCGCGGATCATACGAGGAGTGTATAATCGGACTAAAGATAGCCGACTTAACTCAGCCGCTTGAAATTATTCGTAAAATTCACTCTTACGATCCATGTATCGCTTGTGCGGTTCACGTTATGGATACTAAGGGAAATAAGATTAGCGAATACAAAATAAATCCAAATTTGTAAGGAGGATTTATGTCACATCATAAACCCGATCGCATCAGCGAATACGAATTTTCGATAGGTCTTAGGCTTACGCACTGGATTAGATTTGTAGCGATTGCATTTCTAGTCGTAAGCGGGTTTTATATATCTTATGTGTTTATAGCTCCTGAGGTTACTAACGAGCCTACGATATTTTTAAATGCAAAATGGCGCGCGGCTCATCAAGTAGCGGGATTTATACTCATTGCGGTTACGATATTTAAGCTTTATCTTTTTTTCTTTGATAAGCTTAGTAGAAAAGAGCTTGCAAGTATTTATGATTTCTTTAGTCCAAAAGTTTGGATAGCGCAGATCAAATACTACATATTTTTAGGACCGCATCCGCATCTAAGAGGCGTGTATAACCCGCTTCAGTTTGCGTCATATTTGTTCTTTTATCTTGTGCTTTTTGTGATCTGCCTAACAGGCATGGTGCTTTATGTGCATGTTTATCACGAAGGGCTTGGCGGGCTATTTTATGAGCCGATGAGATATTTTGAAGAGCTTATGGGCGGACTTGCAAATGTTAGAACGATTCACCGCGTAGCGATGTGGATCATAATGATATTTGTTCCGGTTCATATTTATATGGCCGTATTTAACGCGGTTAAAGGTAAAAACGGCGCTATGGATGCCGTTGTAAGCGGATATAAATTCGTCAAAGAAGAGCACTGATATATGAAGGTGCTCGTACTTGGCATCGGTAATGTAATGTTCTCCGACGAAGGTGTCGGAGTTCATTTTACCGAAATGATAAAAAGAAACTACAAATTTACTCACGAAACCAACTCTTTAGAATTTGTTGACGGTGGTACCTTGGCGATAGCTTTAACTCCGATTATCGCAGAATTTGACTATCTTATAGTGGTTGATTGCATAAGCGCTGATGAATCAAGCATAGGCGATGTATATTTTTTCGACTACGAAGCGATGCCAAACAAAATTTCTTGGGACGGCTCGGCGCATGAGGTTGAGATGCTTCAGACTCTTCAGCTTATGGATCTAGCCGGAGACATGCCAAAGACTAAAATTTTAGGCGTAGTTCCAAAGCGCATAGAGCCTATGAGCTTTGAACTCTCAGGTGAAATTCAAGCTAGTGCTAAAGTAATGGAAAAAACACTGCTAAAGCACCTTGAAGAGCTTGGGTTTAGCTATGAAAAAATCTCAAATTTAAATATAATAGACCTCGCAAACGAATACAAAAACAAAGGCATCTGATGATACTAGTTTATGAATTTGAGTATGCAAACTCAAATGAAAATTTGGCGTTTTTTCTAAATTTTTATGCTAAAAAAAGTGGATTTTCTTACGGCATAGAGCAAGAAGGTTTATATACAAGGCTTTATTTAGAAGGCGAGCAAGAAGAGCTTTTAAAATTTTCTGATGAAATTTCAACTCTTATACCGCACTTTATATTTTTATCAAATTCTCGTGTTTTTGTAGACGATGAATTAAAAGGCGAGCAAAAAGAGTTTAAAAACACTCTTTCAAACATCACTCCAAAGATGATACGAGATTTTCATGAAGGCAAAATTTTAGCTTGTGAAAACGAAATTTTTAGTGATGTTAAGCTGTTTAAAGATGATATTTTTGAAGCGGTTACAAAAGAAAATTTTAAAGAGCTTTTGGATTTTGCGATTTTAAATTTTAAAAAAGGAGAAGGTTTAAAATTTAAAGATTTGGAGGGAAATTTTGAAATTTTAAACTTTGCTGAGTTAAACGGTAATTTTGATATCCTAATGCCTACCAAGCTTAAAAATTTGCCAAAAATTTTTATATCCGATCAAAATTCGCAAATCGCTCTTGCGAGTTACGAAAAGCCTGTGGTAGAGCTTAAGACAAGCACTCTTTACAGGCAAAACCACTCAAATGCACCGCATTTTTTTGATGTGAAAGCTCCTAGGGACATATTTATCTACGCGATTTGCGAAAGACTTTTTGAAGAGGGTGTAAATTTCGTCGCGCTTAAATGCGATAAAGAGCTTTTTAAAGCTACAGTTTTAGAAAACGAATACATATTTTCAAATGCTCAAATTTATTACAAAAATGGCTTTGGAGACTTCATAGAGGCTTCAAAGGATAAAAATTTAGCCAACTTCTATCTAAGTGCAGATGAATTAGGCATGAAAGATGAAAATAAACTTAGGGTTTTTTTAAGCAAATTTGAAGATGACGAGTTTAAAATTTATACTAAAAATAACGATTTTGAAGTGCTAAATTTACAAATTCCAAGCAGCTTTGAAGAGATTTTTGAAATGATATCAAAAGAGGAGGGCGGAGATAGGCTTGTGTCAAATTTTAGCGCAAATTTTCCTCTTGCAAGCGGAGATATAAATGCCACAAATAGCTTTTTTTCACTATTTTGTATAGTCGGCAAAATTTTTGGCTTTGATGACGATTTTAAAAAAGCGGGCATTAAACTGCTTCAAAACGCGATGGATTTTAACGGACCTAAGGGACCAAGGCTTGATTTTAAAATGGCTTCAAAAACCGGCTTTGACATCGTTAAATTTGTAAGAAGTGGCATGAGCTTTCGCCTAGCGGGCGTTGATGATAAGATTTTAAGCTTTGGCTATCTTGAGTCGTTTGCGCATTTTATAGCCGATTTTTGCGATGTCTTAAGAGAGGATTTTGACTTTAAGCATATCTTGCTGCAAGGATCTTTGTTTGAATGTAAGGCTCTTTCAAATTTGATGACAAAGCACTTAAGAGTAGGCGTTAGCGCAAAATTTAGCAAAGGACTTTCGCTTGAAGAGATGCGTAAAGTATGAAATTTCAGGTCTTGTTCAAGGGGTCGGATTTCGTCCTTTTGTCTATAATTTAGCTCTTAAATTCGCTCTTTTCGGCGAAGTATATAATGATGACGAAGGAGTTAAATTAACTCTTTATGGCGAAGATGAGGCGTTAGCCAAATTTGATAAAGCATTGATAGATGAGCTTCCAAGCCTAGCTAGAATTGATGAGATTTTAAAATTTGAACTTAGCGATGTTAAATTCCATGAGTTTAAGATAATTCCTTCAAAATCGGCTAAAAAGCACGCACCTATCTTGCCTGACTTTGCACTTTGCAGCGATTGCGAGCGAGAATTTTATGATGTCACAAATCCGCGCTATCACTATCCTTTTATAAACTGCACCAATTGTGGTCCTAGATTTTCCATTATCAAATCACTTCCATACGACCGCATAAATACGACTATGGATAAGTTTAAGATGTGTGAATTTTGCGGGAGCGAATACAAAGACCCAACCAACAGAAGATATCACGCTCAGCCGATATCTTGCCCAAACTGCGGTCCAAGCCTAAGTCTAAAAGATAAATTTGGAAAAATCGTAACAACAGGAAATGAGAGTGTAAAAACCGCCGCAGAGCTTATAAATGAAGGTAAAATTTTAGCCGTTAAAGGGCTTGGTGGCTTTCATCTGGTGTGTGACGCTACAAACGAAGAAGCCGTAAATGAGCTAAGAGCTAGAAAACACCGTCCTAAAAAGCCTTTTGCTATCATGTGTAAAAATTTGCAAAATGCTAAAAAACACGTATCTATAAGCCCTGCCGAAGAGCAAATTTTAACTTCAAATTTAAAGCCCATAGTAGTTCTTGAAAGAAAATTTGAGTCAAATTTATCAACTCAAATAGCACCAAATCTTAATAAAATAGGTATATTTTTACCATACACGGGCGTTCATCTTTTGCTATTTGAATACCTAAAAAACGATATTGTAGCGACTTCCGCAAATATTTCAGGCGAGCCTATAATTTACAATGAAGCCAGCTTGCTTGAAAAAATGAGCGACGTGATTGATTACTATCTTGATAATGACCGCGAAATTTGCTCTCCAAGCGATGATAGCATAGTATTTGTTATAGGCGATGAGCCTGTTTTTTTGCGAACCAGCAGGGGGGTAAATCCTAAATTTTTACATACTAATTTTAAAGATAAACGCACTATTTTAGCAGTGGGAGCGGAGTTAAAAAACCAGTTTGCTATATACAAAGATGACGAAGTGATGATAAGCCCTTATATAGGAGATCTTAAAAATATAGCGACTTATGAGAGGTTTTGCTCTTTAATTGAGCTTTTTGCTCAGGTTTATGAGCTTAAATTTGACGAGATAATAGCCGACTTGCATCCTCATTTTTTAAATTTAAAATGGGCGAAAGAGTATGCCACTAAAAACACAGCGAAAATAACTCAAATTCAGCACCATTATGCTCATTTGCTATCGGTTATCTTTGAGCATAGTCTTGATGCGGATAAAAAATATCTTGGTTTTTGCTTTGACGGGACCGGGTATGGAAGTAACGATACGATATGGGGTGGGGAGATTTTACTCATCAATGGCAAACAATATGATAGGATTTTTCATTTTGATGAGTTTTTATTGCTTGGCGGAGAGAGTAGTATTAAAAACATATATAAGATAGCTTACTCGATAATATTAAAATATCACTTGGAGGAAACTGCCGATAAATTTTTAAGCAAATTTGACCCACGTGAGTTAAAAAATTTAAAAACAATGCATGATAAGAAAATAAACTCTGTTGCCACAAGTTCGCTAGGAAGGATATTTGACGCGTTTGGTAGCATTATACTGGGACTTGATACTATAAGTTACGAAGGTGAAGCCGGAATGGAGCTAGAAGCACTTTATGGTGAAAATTTAGATGTAAGCTACAAATTTGAAATAGTGCAAAACAAGATAGAATTTAAACACGCTTTCGCGCAAGCCTTAAAAGATGATAAAGTTATAGCCGCTACAGGCTTTATAAACGGACTTTGTGGAGTGATTGCTAAAATAGCCATGTCAAAAAGATATGATGTTCTACTTTCAGGAGGGGTCTTTCAAAATAGAGTTTTCTTAAAAAAAATAATTAATATTTTTAAAGATAATAACATAAATTATTATTACAATAAGAACTTGCCTACTAACGATTCTTCCGTATCTATCGGACAATTGACGTTTGCATTAATATAAATATAAGATTTATATCATATAATATTAATATAAATTCACTTAAAGGAGTTACTATGGATGAAATTATAAGATTCAGCGTTTCTTTACCGAAACAACTGCTAGATGAACTTGACAAAAAAGTAAGCTCGCAAGGCTATGCGTCCAGAAGTGAATTTACTCGAGATTTGATAAGAGAAAAGATCATTAGCGACAGTTGGAAAAACGCAGATGAAGAGCTTATAGGAGTTCTTACTCTGATATACACTCATCATCAAAACGACCTTGTAGTGAAAATGATGAATATAGAGCATGATGCAGAAATTCATATCACCTGTACGACTCATGTTCACATAGATCATCACAACTGCCTTGAAACGCTAGTATTGCGTGGCAAAGCGGCTTGCATAGAGAAATTTTGCGAAAAGATAGCAGGTCTTAAGGGGGTTAAATTCGCAAAGCTGACCAAAGCTGCCGTTCCTCAATCCTAATTTAAAAACAGGCGAATCAAGCTACAAAATTCGCCTGTTTAAACTCCTATTTTGATATTTTTATTTTATTTCATATTTAGTAACTTAATGATAAAATCGAATATTTATTGAAAATTTATTACTTTTAAAGGCTAAATATTGAGTAGTTTTTCTTTTCGAAAATTTGTAAATCACGAAGCAAGTTCTGGCGTATTATTGATGTTTGCGGCAGTCCTTGCTATTATATTTCAAAATGGATTTTTAAGCGATTTTTATAACTCTTTTTTGCGTATAAATATGGGATTTTCATTTGGCGAATTTGAGCTTAAAAAGCCTCTTATACTCTGGGTAAACGACGGTCTTATGTCGATATTTTTCTTTCTTTTGGGGCTTGAGCTTAAGCGCGAAATAGTAGAAGGTGAGCTAAGAAATATATCTCAGGTTATCTTGCCCGTAGTAGGAGCCATAGGCGGTATCATCGTGCCTGCGCTTATATTTTATTCACTAAATCACAATGACGCTTTTGCAGTTAAGGGTTGGGCGATACCAACGGCCACGGATGTCGCATTTGCGCTTGGTATTATTATGATTTTAGGCACTAGAGTGCCTGCAAGCCTTAAAATTTTCTTAGTTACGCTTGCGATTATCGATGACGTTTGCGCCATTTTGATAATTGCTATTTTTTACAGCGGCGATCTTTCCATAGTTTCTTTTGCTGTTTCTGCAGTGGCTATCCTTGGGCTTTTTGCTCTGAATTTCTTTAAAGTAAATAGACAAGCCGTATATCTTATTTTGGGCATTATACTTTGGGTCAGTGTTCTTAAATCAGGCGTTCATGCTACGCTTGCTGGAGTTATCGCTGCATTTTTTATACCGATTAAGCCCGATACCAACGGCAAATCTATGCTAAAAGATATCGAGCACAACCTGCACGGCTACATAGCGTTTTTTGTTTTGCCGGTTTTTGCCTTTGTAAATGCCGGGATTTCTCTTAAAGGAATAGGCGTAGAGCAACTTCTTCATCCAGCTTCAATGGGCGTTATTTTGGGTCTTTTTGTCGGTAAGCAGCTTGGCGTTTTTGGATTTTGTATGATAGCTATCAAGCTTGGATTTGCAAGATTGCCTAAGTATTCAACCGTGCTTCAGTTTTATGGACTTAGCGTGCTTACGGGCATCGGCTTTACGATGAGTTTGTTTATAAATTCGCTTTCGTATAACGATACTTACGAATTTGCTTACGCCGATAAGCTTGCTATCCTTATAGCTTCTTTTATTTCGGGGCTTGTTGGATATATCATACTTTATTTTGCGGGACGAAATAGAAAAACGGTAAAAGAAAAGAAGATATGAATATACTAAATAAAAATTTCCTTGCCAACGAACTTGTAAAGTGGCAAGAAAGCGGACTTGTAGATCGTTTAACCGCACAGCGCATAGCTCAAAGCTATGGAATTGATTTGCAAAACATAAGCGATAAAAACAGCCTTGTTTTAAAGCTTGTGGCGTATCTGTTCTTTGCGCTTTCTCTCATAACTCTCGTGGGTGCTAATTGGGAAGAGATACCGCGTATAGCTAGGCTTGCTATAGTAGTAAGTGTTACGGCTTTTGTAAATTTAGGCGCGCTTTATATGCTTAAAAAAGGCAATGAATCTCAAAGCACGGCTCTTTTTTTCTTGGGAAATTTTTGTTATGGTGCGGCTATTGCGCTTATAGCTCAAATTTATCATCTTGGAGAGCATATGCCAAATGGCATTCTTCTTTGGGCTATCGGCGCATTTGCGATCGCACTTTCTTCTGAAAAATCGATAATAACGGCTCAAGCACTTATCATCGCGCTAATTTGGTTTGTTTTAGAGCTTGAGCTTAAAACGCTATCGCACGGCATAGTTATATTTTTTGCTTTATCTATATTTTCACTTTTAAAAGAAGAGTCAAGACTGCTTACTTCAGCGCTTTTTGTAGGGATTTTTATCTACTTAGTTTCAGATATCACCAACTATTACGGAGGAAGTGAATTTTGGCTGATAACTAGTAATAACCTCATCTTGCTATCTCTTGGCTATCTGCTTCTTTGTTTAGGAATTTCTTTTGCTTTGGAGCATTTTAATCGCTTTTTAACGGCAGAGTATTTAAGAAAAGCCTCCATATCGATAGGACTATTAACGCTGCTTTTTGCTATGACTACAGAAAGCATTAGGTATTACGGTTATGAACCTCAAATAAATGATGTCTTTATATTCTACAAGGGTTTTTACGGCGCTATGTATCTTGCTTTTGTCTGCGGTGCGCTTGCTTTATCTCTTATATTTAGGCGATTTTATACGGCAGGACTTTGCGCAGTGATGCTTATCTTGCCGCTTGTTATCGGATATGCGTTTGAGTATACCGATGCGATTTATTCGTTTTTAAGCGTATTGGCTGGTGTGGTTCTTATTAAACAAGATTACCTCAAGCTTGGACTATTTGCTATTTTTGCAGTGGCTATCGTTAGATATATTGATCTGATAGGCGATTACATAGGCGCTAGTTTGTTATTTTTAGCCTTTGCGGTTACCGTGCTTGTTGTTTCAAGAAAAAAGAGGGCAAAATGAAATTTAATCTTATTTTTTTAGCCATAATTTTTCAAATTTTAACTCTTTTTGGCATGCTTGGCTATGCTTACGCTCCGATTTATTTTGGAAAAGAGATTAAAGTAGATGTTAGCTTATATGATCCAAGAGATTTATTGCGTGGAAATTACGTAAGTTTAAATTACGACTTTTCAAGACTTCAAGATGATTTACAAAGCGAAAATTTAAAAGGAAATAAAATTTTTGCTATCTTAAAAGAAGATAAAGACGGCATTTATAAATTTGAAAAACACAGCTTTAAAAAGCCTGAAAGCGGAGTATTTTTAGCAGGCAGGATACCATCTTATAGAAATTCGGCTATCTTTGGGGTTGAGGCGTTTTTCTTGCCTGTTAAAAAAGCTCTTGATATGGAAAGAGATATCACTCAAAACGGCGCATTTGCGATTATAAGCGTGATGGATAACGGCAAAGCAAGAGTTAAGGATATAGTTTTAAAGCCAAGCATAGAGCTTGATTTAAATGACGGCGCGAACGAGAGAAATTCTGCACCGAATTTATAACTAGAATATAATAAAATTAAAAAAAGGAAATAAAATGTGTAAAGATTGCGGATGTTCGCTTAGCGGACACACCCATGCCCATACTAACGCTGACGGTACGAGTCATTCTCACTCGCATGATCACGCTAAAGATCACGGTCATGGCTCAAACCACGAGCATATGCATACTCATTCAGACGGCACTACTCATGCGCATTCTCACGATCATGAAGGCGAACACGGACACGGATCAAGTCATGAACATCGTCACGAGCATGCCCATCCTGCGCTAAACGACAGTAAAACAGTCGAGGTAATTACGAAAATTTTATCTCAAAACGATAAAGAAGCCGCGCATAACAGAGCTCATCTTGACGAGCACGGAATTTTGTGCGTAAATTTGATGAGCAGTCCTGGAGCCGGCAAGACTACTTTGCTTGAATCGACCATAAAAAGCGGTAAATTTAAGATAGGCGTAGTCGAAGGCGATCTTGAAACCAACCAAGATGCTGACCGTATCATAGCTGCAGGAGCAAAAGCTCATCAGATAACCACCGGACAATCCTGTCACTTGGATGCCTTTATGGTGCATGAGGGGCTTCATCACTTGCCGTTAAACGATCTTGATCTGGTTTTTGTAGAAAACGTTGGAAATTTGGTCTGTCCGGCAAGCTATGACGTAGGATCGCACTTTAACGTCGTGCTTCTTTCGGTTCCTGAAGGAAGCGATAAGGTGTCAAAATATCCCGTTATGTTTCGCTCGGCGGATCTTGTGATAATAACCAAAACTTCGCTTTTACCACACTTTGACTTTGACGTTAAAAAAGTGATAACAGAAGCCAGAAAGCTAAATCCAAAGGTCGATATCATCGAGCTTGACTCAAAAACTGGCGAGGGTGTAGAGAAGTGGCTTAAGTATCTTGAGCTTAAAAAGGAGCTTAGATAATGTGCCTGTCTATCCCTTCAAAAGTGCTTGAAGTAGATGAAAATAATGTCGCTTTGGTTGAGACCTTAGGCGTGCAAAGACGCGTTAGCCTTGATCTTATCGGTGAGCCCGTGGAAGCTGGCGAATATGTGCTTATCCATGTTGGATACGCAATGGAAAAAATCGACACCAAATACGCGCTAGAAAGCCTTGAAATTTACCGCCGGATAGCAGCCGATATGGCTTCAGGCGAGATAGACGAGGAAGAGGGCGATATGGGACTAAGCGATATGCGAGATAAAATTTGAACCTTATAAATGAATTTAGAGATAAAAATCTCATCTTAGCGCTTTCGAATTTGATTAAAAAAGAGAGCGTTGAGCCGCTAAATATAATGGAAATTTGCGGAGGACACACTCATAGTATCATGAAATTCGGGCTTTCTCAGCTTGTGGGCGAGCATATAAATTTCATCCACGGTCCGGGCTGTCCTGTTTGCGTCATGCCAAAAAGTCGCATAGATGAAGCCATAAAGCTTGCATCGCGCTCTGACGTGATACTTTGCACGCTTGCCGACATGCTTAGAGTGCCAGGCTCTAATACCAGCCTACAAAAGCTTCGCAGCGAAGGAAGCGATATAAGAGCGCTTTATTCTCCGCTTGATTGCATTAAAATAGCTACGCAAAACCCTGATAAAAACGTGATATTTTTTGCTATCGGATTTGAAACCACTACACCTATGAGTGCAAATTTGGTTCAAAAAACAGTTGAGCTCGGTATCAAAAACCTATTTTTTCATATCAACCACATTACAGTTCCTGCGCCTGTTAAAGCCATACTTGAAGATAAAGACGTAAGAATTGACGCGTTTTTAGGACCAAGTCATGTAAGCGTTATCACGGGCTGGGGGATTTACGAAGAAATAGCAAGCGTGTATAAAAAGCCCATTGCCGTTAGCGGATTTGAGCCGCTTGATATCATGGATAGCATACTAAATTTGGTTCGTCAGCAAAATAAAAGCACGCATGAAATTTACAACGAATACGCTCGCGTAGTAAGTAAAGATGGAAATTTAAAGGCAAAAGAGCTTATAAATCGCTATTTTGAGCCTTGCGATTTTGAGTGGAGAGGGCTTGGCAATATCGCAAATAGCGGTATGAAGCTAAGAGAAGAGTTTAGCTATCTTGATGCAAGGGTTAAATTTGACTGCTTTGTTGAGAGCAAAAAAGAGAGCAAAGCCTGTATATGCCCTGAAATTTTGCGCGGGCGAGCTAAGCCGTTTGAGTGTAAAATTTTTGGCAAGGCTTGCACTCCAAAAAGCCCGGTAGGGTCGTGTATGGTTTCAAGCGAAGGAGCTTGTGCAGCGTATTATAAATACGGCGGCATAACGGCTTAAAAAGCCTGCGATTTAAAAGCTTTTGCGTTAAATTTATAGAATTTAGGCTGAAATACACGCAGACCGCAATATCTGATGTATATCATAAATTTGCATTTAGATTGATTTGCAAATTAATTTATCAAGCGAAAAGATTTGCGTGTGATATTAAACTTAGGATATAAAAATGGATAAGATAATGCTAAGCCACGGAGGTGGCGGCGAGGAGATGAATTCTCTTATAAACGATCTGATTTTTAAAATTTTTGATAATGAAATTTTAAGCTCAAGCAACGATAGTGCGATTTTGGATCCGCTAGGCTTTACAAGCGAGAATTTTTTAAAAGAGCCAAAAGAATTAAGCGGGGCTGATGATAAAAAAGCTAGTAAAAAGATAGCATTTAGCACCGATAGTTTTGTCGTTACTCCGATATTTTTTAACGGCGGAGATATCGGTAAGATAGCAGCTTGCGGGACGATAAACGACCTTGCTATGGTTGGTGCAAGAGCGAAATATCTTAGCTGCTCGCTTATCATAGAAGAGGGGCTTAGCTTAAGCGAGCTTGAGCAAATTTTAACCTCTCTTGCTATCACCGCAAAGCAAAGCGGCGCAAATGTAGTATGCGGCGATACAAAAGTAGTTCCGCGCGGTAAATGCGATAAAATTTTTATAAACACTTCAGGAATCGGCGAGATGATAGCGCAGCCTTGCGAGCTTAAAAATTTAAGAGCCGGAGCAAAAATTTTGCTTTCAGGTGATATAGGCAAACACGGAGCGGTGATACTTGCAAGCAGAGAAGAGCTTAGTCTTGAGGGCGAGCTTAAGAGTGATTGTAAGAGCCTAGCGGGTGTTGTTGAAGCGCTTTTTGAGGCAGGAATTAGGCCTTTGTGTATGAGAGACGCTACTAGAGGAGGGATTTGTGCTGCATTAAACGAATGGGCGAAAGATAGCGGGCTTGATATATTTATAAAAGAAGAAAACATAAAAGTAAGCGATGAAGTAGCGGGTGTGTGCGAGCTGTTTGGATTTGAGCCTTACGAGCTTGCAAACGAAGGAACCTTTGTGCTTGCTGTTGATGAAGAAGATGAGCAAAAAGCGCTTGAAATTTTACGCAAATTTGATGCAAACGCAAACTCGATAGGAGAAATTTTAAGCTCCGATAAAGGACGAGTGATACTTCAAAACGCTTACGGCTCAAAGAGATTTTTAGAAGCTCCTAAAGGCGAGCTACTACCTAGAATCTGCTAAATTTAGGATTTAAGATGCATGAGTTAAGTATAGTTCAAAGCCTAGTATCTCTTTGTGAGCAAAATGCAGCTAAGCAAGGCGCAAAAGAGATCACTAAAATCGAGATAAAAGTAGGGCGCTTAAGCGGAGTGGAGCCGCACTATCTTGAAAGCGCCTTTGATGTCTATAAAAACGAAACTATTTGCGCAAACGCCGAGCTTATAATAAACCTTCAAAATGTCGTTGTAGAGTGTGCCGAGTGCGAATTTAGCGGTGAGCTTAGCGAAAACGACTTTACCTGCCCAAATTGCCAAGGACAAAATTTAAAGGTAATTGACGGCGAAGAGATGTATCTCATGCGACTTGAGATGAGATAGCTTGGTGTGATATAAAATTAAAGGGCGATATTTGATAAGACAAGAAATCAGGGATAAATTTAGCAATCTTTTAAAGACAATAACAAAAAATGACACAGATATCATAAGCAGATTAAGCACTATGGTTGATTTTATAAGACCGAAAAATAGCGATGAGACACAGGAGTGCTTGATCGCTATTGATATGCTTGTCGAATTTTTTAATAATAAAAGCAAAGAGAGCGTTGATATCAGCAACGATATAAATTTGTTTTTTATAAAGCTGAAAATTTCTACAAATATAAGCAGTTTTGGGATCTTGTCTAAAAACGGATTTGCTTATGAGATAAAGGAGCGCTTTTATAATAAATTCCTGCCAAGTCCTCCTGATAACGGCGAACTTAGGCATGTGTTTGCCACTTTGTTCAACAAAAAAGACGATTATATCTGGGTGCAAAAGATAGATGATGAAATTTGGGAAAGGTTTTTTGCGGCTCTGTTTTCAAATTCCATTCACATACATCAGGTTAAAATTCACTTTTTCCACGAGCTTTTGTATGCCACGGAGATGATGTCCGTATGGATAGCCGCGCAAGAATTTGACGATAGCTTCGTAAGGCTTGATAAAACTCTTTTAAATAGAGATTCTGCGTTTATAGCGCTTCAAAGAGATATAAGCAAATTTGTTCATAAAAATCAAAAAGACCGCCTTGATATAGACTCTACGACGCTTGATATCAAGCATTTAGAAGTGCTTTTTAATCAATGCGAAAGACAGATAGCTGATCTTAAGAAAAAATCGGTAAGCCTTGGTATATCGCTTCACGGAGCTTATAAGCTGGAGCGCTTAAATCAGATATTAACAAGGATAAGAGATGCGATAGAGCTTATTAAAAAATTTGATACTAAAGAGGCCCACCTTGCTCTTGTGCGACTTTTTAAAGAGGCCGTTAGGAAAAACGCTACTAAAAATTCTCTCACCGAGGCTTATAAACAAAGCAGTCGTATCATCGCTAAAAGCATCACAAACAACATAGGCGAGCACGGAGAACACTATATCGCTGACAGCATAAAAGAGTATATAAAGATGTTTTTAACCTCCGCAGGCGCAGGTATCATCATAGCTTTTATGGCGCTTTTGAAGATCAAGATCGTGCAAGCTGATTTTTCGATAGGGACACAAACTATTCTTTCAAGCTTAAATTACGGCTTGGGATTTGTCTTTATCCATCTTATCGGATTTACCGTAGCAACCAAGCAGCCTGCTATGACGGCATCAACCTTTGCGCAAGAGGTTGAAAGAGATGATGATAACAAAGCAAATCAAAATAGGCTTATAGAGCTTATATTTAAGGTTGCAAGATCTCAGTTTGCCTCGGTGATGGGTAATGTCACTTTAGCTCTTTTGATCTCTTTTGCTATAAGTTACTTTGTGATAAACAGAGGCGGTGTGATTTTAAGTAACGATGAAGCGGGATATTATCTTAAGAATTTAGAGCCTCTGGCGCCGCTTTTATACGCCGGCATAGCGGGAATTTGGCTGTTTTGCTCGGGGCTTATCGCAGGATATTTTGATAATAGAGCCGATTGTTTGCAGCTAAAGCAGAGGTATTTTCATCATCCTTTATTTAAGAAGTTGTTCAAAGAAAACACCAGAGAGAAAATTTCTTACTATTTACACGACCACCACGGAGCTATTATGGGAAATTTTATCTTTGGCATACTTCTTGGCATTACGCCGTTTGTCGGGTATTTGATCAATCTGCCTTTAGATATCGCTCACGTGGCATTTTCAAGCGCGTACTTGGGATACTCATCTACGCATTTAGGAATTTCTACTTATGAGTTTTTATATTATCTATGCTGTGTTTTATCAATAGGACTTGTTAATCTAGTCGTTAGCTTCGTAATCGCTTTAAAAGTCTCCCTTGTCTCAAGAGATACATATATAGGCAACTTTTTTAGCTTTGCAAAGAAGCTGTTTTTAGAAATTTTAAAGCAACCTCACAGGCTTATTTTGCCGTTTAAGGATCGTAAGAAACTATAAAACTCCACTCATCATCAAAGTAGATATTATCACAAGAAGTAAAGATATCAGAAATTTTATCTTTTCTATGGTTACTTTTTTGATAAGCTTGGCACCTGCAAAAGAGCCCATAAAAGCACAAAGTGTAGCGGTAAGAACTAGAGACAAATTTGCATTTATGGCTTGAGTATGGAAATTTAGCCCATAAACGATAAGGCGAGATATATCAACCATAATGGCTATAAAAACGCCTGTCGCTATAAATTCACTCTTGCTCATGCCACACTTTATCAAAAACATACTTCTAAAAGCGCCTTGGTGTCCTGAGAGTCCGCCAAAAAATCCGCTTAAAGCTCCGCCTAACGGCAGAAATTTAGGCTCAAATTTCATCTGTTTAAATTTAGGCGAAATTTCAACTATCACAAAGAGCAGTATGAGCGTGCCTATGATAAATTTTATACTTTCAACCTCTATCTGTTTGCCAAAAATTTCATAGCTAAAAAGAGTATGCGCCGAGCTTAAAAGATTAAGACAAAAAGCTCCTATAAAAGCAAAAATCATTGCAGGAATTCCAAATTTGATTAAAATATTTTTATTAAATTCTCCTGCAAAGAGCGTGCCTTTAAAGATATTGTTTGCAAAATGCACCGTCGCAGTGATCGCAATAGCCACATCAACAGGAAAAAATATCGCCATAATTGGCATAAGAAGCGTGCCAAGTCCAAAGCCGGAAAATAGCGTAAGTAGAGCGGATAAAAGCGCGGCAAGGCTAATCGTAACGATCTCTAAACCCATCTTTTGCCTTGATTATTCAAATATTAAAAACGGAGCCTCAAGCACGTTTTTGATGATATTAAACGGCGACATAAGCGTATCTGCAAGCACTTGAGTGGAATATTTTGGATCATCAAGCGTTCCTCGAACCTTTATGACCGTAGATATGCTTCTATCCTTGCCTAAGATGATTTGATTTACGATAGGGATTGAGCCGATTATGGAGCTTGCGTCTTTTAAAAGCTTTAATTCCAAGTCTATATCGATATTTTTAGTAGCTAAGTCTATAGTGCCGCGACCTGCTATATCAGCACTTGAGCTTTCCAGATCAATCGCTACGAACTCTATCAAATTTCCTTTTTTCTGGAATAAAATTTTGCCGAATTTGATAGGAAAGCCCTTTTCCGTAAAGTCCGGTGTCTTAAAGATAATCAGCGACGGAACCGAATTTAAGAAGGTTAAAAGCCTGTTGTAAAATGTATAGTCGCTTAAATTTGCACCGTGCAATCTTACTTCACCTTTAAAGTCATCCGTGCTTGTTCCTAAAATTCTAAGCTTGAAATTTCCTTTTTCAAAGCTGTTTTTGCCTATTAGAGAATTTACAAATTCTCCGCTAATATCATTTGCTGACATATCGAATTTATCAGCCGTTTTACTGAGGCTTAAAGTGCCGCTGGAAGGCTTTGCTTCAAGCTTCAGGCTATCTTTATCCACGCTTCCGTTATAGCTTAAAAAATCCATCGTTCTATTTATATCATATATCATAATTGATGATTTTATACCGCTAAATTCGATATTGATATCCTTGCTTTGATTGCCATCATCGCTCTTAAGCTCAAAATCCAAATCCTTGATATCCACAAAAGTCTTGCCGTCTTTTACTCTGAATTTAAGCCGGTCCGTATCGCTCTTGCCCGATATTATATTCTTTGAAATTTTGATATCAAAGCTATCGCTGTCATAGTCGCTCCCGTCTTTTTCAACTAAAGGCAGACTAAATTTAGCATCTTTTAAACTCAAATCTATATTTTCAAAATCCTTTGTAACAAGTGTGAAATTTCCGTCCTTTATGCCTATATCTTTAAGCAGGGGGGAGTGGTTGATGACATCTTTTAGGTTGTTTATGGTTATCTTGTTTTCATTACCAAACACCAAATTTACTTTAGGATTTTCTATATCAAGAGTGACATCTTTTTTGCTAAAATCAAGCTTGGCACTTAACGGCAAATTGCCGAATTTGGCTATTTCGTTACCATCTATATTTAGATCAAATTTCTTTACATTGCCGCTTATATCGGCATTTTGCTTAGCTATATCCACATCTACTTTTATATCCGCGTTAAAAAAGTCGATTCCGCTATCGGCGGCATTTACTAAAACCTTATCGTTTGATATATTTATGTCGGCGTTTTTTACGTTAAATTTCGCTCCTGCGATATCTATGACACTATCTTTGGCGTTAAATTTGCCATCTATCTTCATATCAAGCTTATCAAAATTCAGATCAAGCTTAAGTCTTCCCTCTGCCTTACCGCTTTTTTGCTCGATAGGTATATCTATATGATACGCTTTTAGGATGGAATTTACCTGCTTATCAAATGCTGCACTTGCCTTTAGATCAAGTAGTAGTCCCGCACCCTTTTCATCAAAAATTTTATAAATTTCAAGGCTTGTGCCGTTTAAATTTTTACCCTGCCATTTTGGATTTTTAAGGCTAAATTTCAGAGTTTCGTTTTTAAGCTCAACCTTTACTTCTTCTACCGTAGCAGGCGGGAGTTTGGAGTCAAATTTGGCTTTTACGTTTTTAGAAACACCGTTTGCTTTAAGCTCTTTTAAGTAAAAATTCTCGGTTTTTAGGTCAAATTTACCGCTTAAATCCTGCACGAAGTAATTATCCGCAGTCACATATCCGTATATCCAATTTTTCACGTCTTTGTTAAGCTCAAGCTTTGCGCCAAGCTCGTCCATGAAGCCCTTTAGGCTGCTTGCGTTTATGTCGCTTATGGTGTAGTTTAGCATCTCATCTTCAAGTTTTATGTTTGCTTTGCCGTTTAGCTCGTGGCTTGAAAATGTACCGTTAAAATCATAAATATTGTTTTTTATATCCGCGTTTGCATTGCCTGTTAGATTTACATTAAAGTCTTTAAAAGCAAGCCAATAAACATCGATATTAAGTCCGTTTGGCTGAGGAGTAAATGTCGTATCAAGCGTTAGATAAGCCGTGTCGATGTGAAATGCGTTTTCAAAAAATAGGATTGTAAATTCGTTGTTATCGAGTTTAATCCTCTCAAGCAATACCTCTTTAAAGAGCATGTCTATCCAGCCTATATTATCCGTTACTCTAAGCAAGCTATCGTTTGAGCTATCTTCTTTGCTGGTCTTTGGAATTTCTATATTTCTAGCTCTTAGAATTAGTTTTTTATCAAGTTTTATATATAATTGTTCGGCTTTAAATTCGCCAAGATCAATTTTTTCTACGTTAATTCCATGCTTTAACGTAGCTATAAGGATGGTTAAAAATATGATGATGAAGGCTAAAATATGCCAAATTTTTTTCATAATATGCGAGATAATATTCATTTTTTCCCTAAGTTTTCTTCTCTATCTTGCAAGACCCGTTGCAACAAGCGAGGTTATTTTTTTGCCAAAAGGCAGTGTAGGCGAAATTATAACATATCTAAAGTCTAAAAATTTTAACGTAACAGCGCTGGATAAGCATATCTTAGCCTACATAGGACATCCGCAATCAGGCTGGATAGACGTAGGAGAGGGCAAGCTTGCCAAATTTGATTTTTTACACAAGCTAACCACCGCAAAAGCCGCTATGAGCGAGATTACTTTGATACCGGGCGAAACTACGGCTATATTTTTAAAAGATCTTGCCGTAAAGCTAAATTTAAACGAGCGAATTTTAAATGAGATTTATAGCTCATCAGCTCCTCTTGCCGACGGGTTTTTGGTACCTGAAACTTATAAAATTCCTATCGGCATAAATGAAAATCAGCTTATCGAGTATCTTTTAAGAGAGTCTAAGGCGTCTCATGAAAATCTCTCCAAAAAGCTTTTAGGCGCATATGACGAGCAAAAATGGCAAGAAATTTTAATCACCGCTTCAGTTATCCAAAAAGAAGCAGCCGATGAGAGCGAAATGCCTCTTGTAAGCTCGGTTATCCAAAACCGCCTTAAAAAAGGCATGAAGCTACAGATGGACGGAACTTTAAACTACGGGCTTTTTTCACACGAAACAGTAACCCCAAAGCGTATCAGAGAGGATAAGAGCAAATTTAACACTTATTTGCACGAGGGGCTTCCACCAAGCCCAATTTGCACGGTTTCAACTACTGCGATAAAAGCCGCGATAAATCCTGAAAATTCGGAGTATCTATACTTCGTGCGCGACAAAAAGACGATGAAACATAAATTTAGCAAAACTTATGCCGAACATAACGAGCATATAAAATCCCAAAAGTGAATTTATGCCGAAATTTACGTTAAATTTGCTAATATAATCCAAAATTTATAAAGGCTAAATATGAGCGATATTATTTGGACCAAGACCGATGAAGCGCCTGCGCTTGCTAGCTACTCTTTGCTTGCGATTTTAGAAAATTTTTTAAACAAAGCAGACATCAGTATAAAAAGCGTTGATATATCGCTTGCAGGACGTATAATCGCAGCTTTTAGCGATAGGTTAAAGCCTGAGCAAAGAAGCGAGGATTATCTTGAAATTTTAAGCAAGATGACTGATGATAAATTTGCCAACATCATAAAACTTCCAAATATTTCCGCAAGTATCCCGCAACTAAATGCCGCTATAAACGAACTTAGAGCCAAAGGATACGATATCCCTCTTTATGTAGAGGAGCCTAAAAACGATGAAGAAAAGATAGCTAAGCAAAGATATCAAAAAGTGCTAGGAAGCGCGGTTAATCCCGTTTTGCGTCAAGGAAATTCGGACAGAAGATCAATCCCCGCAGTAAAAGAATACGCCAAAGCAAATCCGCATAAAATGGGAGCTTGGAGTAAGGATAATAAAAGCGAAGTAAGCTATATGAGCAAGGGGGATTTTTATTCGAACGAAAAATCATACACTAGCAAAAAAGATGACGTTTTAAGGATTGAATTTACAAATAAAAACGGCGAAAAAAGAGTGCTTAAACATGATCTTAAAATCCAAAAAGATGAAGTTATAGACGCTACTTTTATGAGTGTAAACGCTCTTAAAGAATTTATCAAAGAGCAAATTTTAGATGCGAGCTCAAAAGAGCTTTTGTTTTCGGTGCATCTAAAAGCTACCATGATGAAGGTAAGTGATCCTGTGATATTTGGTCATTTTGTGCGCGAGTTTTTTGATGAAGCGTTTGAGGAATTTAAAGACGAGTTTAAAGCTCTTAAGATAAATCAAAACAACGGATTAAAAGAGCTTTTTGAAAAGATCGCTACTCTTGATAAAGAAGCGCAAGAGAAAATTTTGGCTAAATTTGATGAAATTTATGCCAAGCAGCCTAGTTTAGCTATGGTAAATTCAGATCTTGGCATTACGAATTTGCATGTGCCAAGTGACGTGATAATTGACGCTTCAATGCCCGTGATGATAAGAAACGCAGGCAAGATGTGGGATAAAGACGGCTTGCTAAAAGAGGCTAAAGCGGTGATACCCGATCAAACTTATGCAAGAGTTTATGAGAGCGTGATTGAGGATTTTAAGAATAACGGCGCGCTTGATCCAAGCAAGATAGGAAGTGTGGCAAACGTTGGTCTTATGGCAAAGAAAGCCGAGGAGTACGGAAGCCACGATAAGACTTTTGTAATGAGCCAAGATGGAGTTATAGAGGTTTTAAGCTTAAGCGGTGAAGTTATATTTAAATTTGAAGTTCAAAACGGCGATATATTTCGCATGACGCAGACAAAAGATGACGCGATAAAAAATTGGGTTGAGCTTGCTTTAAATAGGGCCAAAATCACAAATTCCAAAACTATTTTTTGGCTTGATGAAAATCGTGCCCATGATAAAGAAATTCTTAAAAAAGTAAGAGAAATTTTAAACTCAACCGACTTAAAAGAGCTTGATATAGAAATTTTAAGTCCGGAAATGGCTTGCAAAAAGACGCTTGATATAATCCGCCAAGGCAAAGACTGCATAAGCGTAACAGGCAATGTGCTAAGAGATTATCTAACCGATCTTTTCCCTATACTTGAGCTTGGAACAAGCGCTAAGATGCTCTCCGTGGTGCCGCTTTTAAAAGGCGGAGGCGTGTTTGAGACGGGAGCGGGCGGGTCTGCTCCAAAGATAGCCGAGCAGTTTTTTGAGGAAAATCACCTAAGATGGGATAGTTTAGGCGAATTTTTAGCGCTAATTGCAAGCTTAGAGCATCTGGCAAATACAAAAAACAATGAAAACGCAAGAATTTTATCGCTTACTTTAAATCAAGCCGTTGCAAAATGGCTTAAAGAAAATCGCGCTCCGCTTAAAAAGGCGGGAGAGCCCGATAATCGCACGAGCCATTTTTATCTTGCGCTTTACTGGGCGGATGAGCTTGCGCAAAACGGCGGCAAACTCGCTGGTAAATTTCAAAATTTGGCCAATGCGCTAAAAGAAAACGAAAGTGTTATAAACAAAGAGCTTTTAGAAGTGCAAGGCGCTAAGATGGATATCGGCGGGTATTATAAATTTGATGATAAACTGGCGCAAATCGCCATGAGACCAAGTAATACACTAAATCAAATCATAAGAGAGGTTTAAATGAAAATTTCAGTTATCGGAGCGGGAAATGTCGGTGCAAGCGTAGCTAGCGCATTGGTTTTAAGAGAAGTTGCGGACGAAATCGCACTTGTTGATATATTTGGTAACGTTGCGGCGGCTAAGGCTATAGATCTTGCTCAAAGTGCTGCTGTTTTTGGTATCGATGTGAAGGTTGAGGGCGGAGATGATTTTTCGCTTTTAAAAGATAGCGATATAGTAGTAATCACCGCAGGAAGCCCTAGAAAAGAGGGTCAGACTAGAGAAGATCTGCTTCTTAAAAACGCAGGCATCGTAAAAAGTAGCGTTGAAAATATCGTAAAATTTGCGTCAAATGCGATAATTATAACGGTAACAAACCCGCTTGACGTGCTAAATTTCGTTGTTTATAAAGTAAGCGGCTTTGATAAAAAGCGCATTATCGGTATGGCGGGCGAACTTGACTCGGCAAGGCTTAAATTCGAGATAAGTCAAAAAACAGGACTTAAAAATTCAGAGTTTAATGCCCATATCATCGGCTCTCACAACGACGACATGCTAGTTTTAAAAGAAAATGTCAGCGTAAATTTAGACGAAGCAAGCTTTAACGAAGTGGCTCATGAAGCAAAAACAGGCGGGGCTAAGATAGTAAAACTGCTTGGCACATCGGCGTATTATGCACCGGGAGCTGCGGTAGCCAAGATGTGTGAGGCGATAGTTAAAGAGCGCGATGAGTGGCTAAGCTGCTGTGTGGTCTTGGATGAAAATTTAACTTGCGGCAGACGAGTAAGGCTTGGCAAAGACGGAATCAAAGAGATAAAAGAGCTTAGCCAAAACGAAAAAGAGGCTGTGCAAAAAAGCCAAGATGATATTAAGAAAAATATAGAATTTCTTATCCAAAGTAAATTTTTCTAAGTAAAATGAACATTCACGAATATCAAGCAAAAGCTATTTTAAAGGAATTTGGCATAAACGTAGCGGGCGGCAAGCTCGCTTACTCAAGCGATGAGGCATTGCAAGCCGTAAAAAAGCTAAAGGGAGACAAATTCGTCATTAAAGCTCAGATTCATGCTGGCGGTCGGGGTCTTGGCGGTGGCGTAAAGATAGCTAAAAGCCTAAGCGAAGTTGAAAGTATCGCAAAAGATATGCTTGGCATGAGCCTCATAACTCCCCAAACCTCAAAAGATGGTAAGGTCGTTAGAAAAATTTATATTGAGGAAGCGCTTGATATAAGCAAAGAAATTTATCTAAGCCTCGCCTTTGACAGAAAAGAGGAAAACATAAGCATAATCGCCTCAAAAGAGGGCGGAATGAGTATAGAAGAGACCGCCAAGGATCATCCCGAGCTAATCAAAAAAGTAAATGTAGATCCGCAGATCGGACTGCGCGACTTTCATATCTTAAATTTGATAGGATTTTTTGGATTTAGCAAGGAGTTAAGCCTAAAATTTAGCGAAATTTTAAAAAAGCTTTATCAAATTTATATAAGCAAAGATGCGAATTTGATAGAGATAAATCCTTTGGTTTTAACTTCTAAGGATGAATTTTACGCGCTTGATGCGAAGATGAGCTTTGATGACAGCGCCGTTTTTAGGCATAGCGAAATTTTAGCCCTTAAAGATGACGATGAAGAGGAGCCAAGTGAGCTTGAAGCCAAAAAAAGCAGGCTTAACTACGTCAAGTTAGAAGGCAATGTAGGCTGCATAGTAAATGGTGCCGGGCTTGCTATGGCTACTATGGACATCGTCCAAAACGCAGGCGGAAAGAGCGCAAATTTCTTAGACGTAGGCGGTTCGGCAAACCCTGCAAGCGTGGCAAAAGCCTTTGAGATAATACTTCGCGATAAAAATGTAAAATCGATATTCGTAAATATCTTTGGCGGTATCGTAAGGTGCGATAGGATTGCCGGCGGAATTTTAGAAGCGGCTAAAGAATTTGAGCTAAAAACCCCTATCGTAATCAGACTTCAAGGGACAAATTCGAGCGAGGCTATGGATATGCTAAAAAGTGCGGAGTTAAAGAATTTGCATGTAGTTGAAAATTTGCTTGATGGCGCAAAATTAGCCGTTAAATTCGCAAATGAAAAAGATTTAATATGAGCATATTAATAGATAAAAACACGAAAGTTATCGTGCAGGGCTTTACAGGTAAGGAAGGGACATTTCACTCTCAAAGCTGCTTAGAATACGGCACGCAAATTTTAGGCGGAGTAACTCCTTTTAAAGGAGGGCAAACTCATCTAAATTTGCCCGTTTTTGACACGGTAGAGCAAGCCGTAAATGCGACAAAAGCCGATACTAGCTTAGTCTTTGTGCCAAGCGCCTTTGCAAAAGACGCTATCATCGAAGCTGCGGACGCCGGTATAAAACTAGCCGTAGTTATCACCGAGCATGTTCCTGTGCTTGATATGCTTCACGCTAAAGCCTACGCGATCAAAAAAGGAATGCGTATCATAGGACCAAACTGCCCTGGTATCATAAGCTCAAACAAGTGTAAACTGGGTATCATGCCAAGCTCTGTCTTTAAGCGAGCTCAAACAAACATCGGCATCATATCCAAATCAGGCACCTTAACCTACGAAGGCGCAAACGAGATCATCAAAGCGGGGTTTGGAATTTCAACAGCAGTAGGCATAGGCGGAGACGCCGTTATAGGCATGGCTTACGAGGAGCTTTTAGAGCTTTTTGAAAATGATGATGATACTAAAGCGATACTTTTAATAGGAGAAATCGGCGGAGATCTTGAAGTGAAAGCATGCAAGATGATAAAAGAGAAAATTTCAAAGCCGATAGTTGCCTTTATCGCAGGAAATTCCGCTCCAAAAGGGCGTAAAATGGGTCATGCGGGAGCTATTATAAACGGCATAGAAGGAAGTGCGGAGTATAAGATGAAAGCACTTAGAGAAGCAGGCGTTCTTGTCGTGGATACTCCTACTGATATAGGGGCGAAATTTAAAGAGATAATAAAAATTTAAAGCGCAGCGGATATATTCGCTACTTAAATAAAAACTAAAATAAATTTTATCTATTTTTTGAAATCTTAAATTTAAGCAAGATTATATAAAATTGCTGAATTTGGAAATTTTAAGCAAGGAAAACAGATGTTGATAAAAGAGGGTGTCGCAGTTTGGGTTGATACGACTCGCTGTAAAGCCTGTGATATATGTGTTAGTTATTGTCCTGCAGGTGTGCTTGGCATGAGGCTGGAGCCAAGCGCCGTGCTTGGCAAGATGATAGAGGTAGTGCACGAAGAGGCCTGTATAGGCTGTAGGGATTGTGAGCTACACTGTCCTGATTTTGCGATTTATGTAGCCGATAAGGGCTTTAAATTTGCTAAACTTAGCGCAGAGAGTAAGACTAGGGCCCAAGCCGTAAAAGCCAACCGATATGAAAAGCTAGGAGCCTAATATGAGAGAGATCATATCAAGCGGAAATGAGCTCGTTGCCCTAGCTGCGATAGATGCGGGATGTAACTTTTTTGGCGGCTATCCGATAACTCCTTCAAGCGAGATAGCTCACGAGCTAAGCGTTCTTTTGCCAAAAAACGGTGGAAAATTTATACAAATGGAAGATGAGATAGCGGGAATTTCAGTAGCACTTGGAGCCGCTATGAGCGGAGCTAAGGCTATGACGGCAAGCTCGGGACCCGGGATCTCGCTTAAGGCCGAACAGATAGGGCTTGGATTTATCGCCGAAATTCCGCTCGTGATAGTAAACGTAATGCGCGGAGGACCAAGTACGGGACTTCCTACACGTGTATCACAAGGCGATATCTTGCAGGCAAAAAACCCGAGCCACGGCGATATAAACAGCATAGTTATCGCTCCTGCAAGCTTAGAGGAGTGCTACACTGAGACTATTCGAGCCTTTAATCTAGCCGAGCGTTTCATGACGCCTGTGTTTTTACTGCTTGATGAGACGATAGGACACATGCACGCTAAGGCGATTTTGCCTGAACTTAGCGAGCTTGAAATTTATAATAGAAAGCAGTTTGAAGGCGAGGCAAGCGAGTATAAGCCTTACAAAGCCGCAAGCGATGAGCCCGCGACTTTGAATAAATTTTTTAAAGGTTACAGATATCATATCACGGGGCTTCATCACGGCGAAACCGGCTTTCCAACAGAAGACGGCAAGATAGTAGAATACAACATAAACAGGCTGTTTAACAAGATAAATGCTCACACCGACGAGATAGACTCTTTTGAGGAGTATAGACTAGATGACGCCGAAATTTGCATCATAGCTTACGGAAGCGTGGCAAGAGCCGCTAAAGAAGCGGTTGAAATTTTACGCAAAGAGGGCTTGAAAGTAGGGCTGTTTAAGCCTATTACGCTATTTCCAGCAGCAAAAGAAAAGCTAAAAGATATCAGTGTAAAATTTGAGAAAATTTTAATCTGTGAGCTAAATTTAGGTCAATACACCGGTGAAATTCAAAAGGCAACGCTCAAAGAGAGCTTTAAAACACTTCACAAGGCAAACGGACGACCGATCAGCCCGCAAGAGATCATCGCCAAGATAGGGGAGTTTTAAGATGGCATTTAACTACGATAAATATCTAAGAATAGACAAGATGCCGACCCTTTGGTGCTGGGGATGCGGTGACGGCGTGATACTTAAGGCGGTCATTCGCGCTATAGATAAGCTTGGCTGGGATATGGATGATGTTTGCGTGGTTTCAGGTATCGGCTGCTCCGGACGATTTAGCTCATATATGAACTGTAACACCGTTCATACGACGCATGGACGCGCGATAGCCTACGCGACAGGCATAAAGCTGGCAAATCCTGACAAACATGTTATAGTGGTGACAGGCGACGGAGACGGGCTTGCTATAGGCGGCAACCACACCATACACGGCTGTAGGCGCAATATCAATTTAAACCATATCCTTATAAACAACTTCATCTACGGGCTTACAAACTCCCAAACCAGCCCCACTACTCCTCGCGGAATGTGGACGGTGACGGCTCAGCATGGAAACATCGATCCAAGCTTTGATGCCTGTAAGCTTGCAATCGCCGCTGGAGCGACATTTGTAGCTAGACAAAACGTCATAGAAGCTACGAAGCTCGAGAAAATTTTAGCAGACGGCTTTGCTCATGACGGATATAGCTTCTTTGACGTGTTTTCAAACTGTCATATAAATTTAGGCAGAAAAAACAAGATGGCTCAAGCCGTTCAAACACTTGACTGGATTGAGTCGCTTTGCGTAAGCAAAACCAAATTTGATGCTCTTAGCGAAGATGAGCAAAGGGGCAAATTTCCGCTTGGAATTTTGCATCACGACACAACCAAAACCGAATACACCAAAGCCTACGATCAGGTGATAAAAGCCGCTAAGAGTAGAGAGAAAATCGACTTTGGAGCGATGATATGAAAAGACAGCTTAGATTTGTAGGTGTGGGCGGTCAAGGTGTTATACTTGCCGGAGAAATTCTAGCCGCAGCCAAGATAGAAGAGGGCGGATACGGGGTTAAGGCTTCTACTTACACATCGCAGGTTAGAGGAGGGCCGACGAAGGTTGATATCTTGCTTAGCGAGGATGAAATTTTATATCCTTATGCAAACGAAGGCGAGATAGAATTTATGCTTGCGACGGCTCAGGTAAGCTTTGAGCTATTTAAAGATGGTGTTAAAAACGGCGGTATCATCGTCATAGAGCCAAATTTGGTTCACGCAAGCGATGAGGATAGAAAGAGGTGGCAAATTTATGAAATTCCCATCATCACTATCGCAAAAGACGAAGTTGGAAACGTCATAACCCAAAGCGTCGTTGCGCTTGGTGTGGCGGTTGAGATGAGCGGGTGTATGGATGCAAATTTAGTGCGCGAAGTTATGCTCTCAAAGGTGCCGCAAAAGGTGCATGAGGCAAACGCAAAAGCTTATGAGTTAGGTATAAAATACGCAAAGGAGATACGAAAATGATAGGAATATTTTACGCAACAGGCAAGGGCGACACGCAAAAAGCGTGCGAATATGCGGCAGCTAAGTTGGGTGACGAAGTTAAAGTAATAAAAGCGGTTAAAGATGTAGTGCAATCAAGCGAATTTGAAGGCTTTGATCTTTTGATACTGGCTAGCTCAAGTTATGGATTTGGCGAGCTTCACGATGACTGGAAAGCAAAGCTAAATTTGCTAAAAGAGACAAATTTAAAAGGCAAAAAGGTAGCCTTAATAGGAGTTGGCAATCAAGAGCGCCACGGCGATAATTTCTGCGGTGGGATAGTTGAGTTTTTGCCTTTTGTAAAGGGGTCCACATTGCTTGGCACAAGAGATAGGGGCGGATATAAATTTGATTACTCATCTGCATTTATAAACGGTAAATTTATCGGACTAGTACTTGATACGAAGGGCGACAAAGAATACGAAAAACGTATAGATAAATGGGCAAGCGAGATAAAAGCTCAAATTTAACTTTCAAATCCGCTTGGTTTGTGTCATCACTTGCCAAGCGGAAATTTATTGCTTTTTATTGAGCTCTTCTTTTGGTTTAAATTTATCCGGATTTGATAGATAGTGCGTAAGTTTAGCTAGAGAATTTAAAAACAGTATATAAAAAATCAAAGGAAGACAAAACGTAAAAGCAGATACAAGCAATAAACCATAAAGTAAATCACTGGCCGGCTTTAATAATTCTATATAGTAATAGCTCCCCGACATACTTCCTTCATTCCAACCTTGAACATTAAATAATAGTAAAAGATGCAATATAATAAGCACTGTAAAGAGTATAGAGTGGTGGAGTTTCTTAAATATCGAAATATTGGCATATATAAAGCATATTACTAAATTTATGATCATCAAATATATTATAGGAAATCCTTCTCCAAATAAAAATGTTAAAGCAACTGCTATTACAAGAATAGTAGTATCTAATCCCGTTAAAAAAGCTTTTTTATCTGATTTGATCTTGATTTTTAATTCATCTTCATTTTTCATGCTTCTGTCCTTATTTATACAAAACAGATCCCAATCTCACCATATTTGAGCCGCATTTTATAGCTAGTTCAAAGTCGCTACTCATCCCCATAGAGCAAATTTTAGCTCCATACTGCTTAAGCTCTTCATAAATTTTGCGCGTAGTTTCAAAGCTTTTTTGGATAGTCTTTATATCATCTACGTGCGCGCCGATACTCATCACACCCACGGGACGCAAGAATTTACAGCTCTCTTTGATAGATAAAAACGTCTCCACCGCCATTTTGGTTTCCACACCCTGTTTACTCTCCTCCTCGGCTGAGTTTATCTGAAGCAGACACTCAAGCTCAAAGTCTAGCCTTTTATCTACTTCAAGTGCAGTCTTAAGACTTTCGCAACTTTGCCAAAGAGTAGGGCGCAAAGATATGAGTTGATTTATCTTGTTGCTTTGAAGGCGACCGATAAAGTGCCATTTTATAGGATTTTGTGGCAAAATTTCAGCTAAAATTTGCTGTTTGTTTTTAAGTTCTTGAACTCTATTTTCGCCAAAATCAACTTGCCCCTCATTAAAAAGCTCTAAAACCTCTTTTGTAGTTACGTTTTTACTAACGGCAACTAGATTTACGACTTCATTTAGACCGGCGCTATCAATACGTTTTAAAATTTCTTCTAAGTTGTTCATTGTCCGCTACCGCTTAATCTTAAAATATCATTAAACGTTGCAAATATCATAAGCGTTAGCAGCAAAGCCCAGCCGCAGTAAGTAAGTCCGATATAGACTTTTTCATTCATCTCGCGGCGAAAAATCAGCTCATAAAGGTTAAAAAGTATATGTCCGCCGTCAAGTGCAGGGATGGGCAGCAGGTTTAGCACACCTAAATTTACCGATATCAAAGCCGTGATGATGAGCAGTGTTGAGATACCGATTTTAGCTGCTTTTGATGTGATATCGGCTATTTGGATTATCCCACCCATATCCTTCATCGGCACGACACCTTCGATCAGTTTGCCTATACCTACAAATATGAGCTTTGAAGCCTCAAGCGTCTCTTTGTATGCAAATTTGATCGAGTCAAGACCTGTGTTTTTTAAATTTATTATCTCTCCGCTTGGAGATATGCCGATGAGCGGTTTTTGGATTTTCTCTCGAAATAGATTTAGGCTATCGCCTATCTTTGGAGTTAAATTTATGGTTAAAATTTTGCTTTCCCGCTCTATCTCTATCGTTGTAGGCTTTGGTAAAATTTGCTTAGTTATCTGGTCCCACTCGCGGATAGTAACTCCATCGATGCTTAAAATTTTATCGTTTTTCATAATGCCTGCTTGTAAAGCTGCCGAATCAGGCATAACGCTTCCCACAACGGGAGCAAGTCTATCTACGCCGATATATCCAAGTGCGATAAAAAGCAAAAACGCCAAAGCGAAGTTAAAAAACGGTCCTGCAAAGAGGATAAAGATACGCCCAAGAGGAGTGAGTTTATTGTAGCTGTCATCATCCATACTTTTTGCCGCAGGGTTTGAGTCGTCTTGCCCCTTTAGACTTACATAGCCTCCAAGCGGGATGGCTGATATGGCGTATTCGGTCTGTCCGATCTTCTTTGAGTATAGGCTCTCGCCAAATCCGACGCTGAATTTAAGAACGCCGACCTTAAGTATCCTAGCAGCCGTAAAGTGCCCAAGCTCATGAAAAAATACCAAAAACGAGATGGCAAAAACCGTTATAAAAAAATACCAAGAGTAGGCATAAACGCCTGCAATTAAGAGTAAAATAACAAATATTATGCTTTTCAAATTCTACCTTTCAATCTTATCGCTAAGTAAAACAGCGATAAATTTCGTGTTAGGGTTGGCATCAAGAGCCAATTTAAGGCTCATAGTAAGCGGAACTGCCAAAAACATACCGCCGATACCGAATAAAAATCCCCAAAAAAGAAGGCTAAGCAGCACAACAAGAGTGCTTATGCCAAGCCCTTTGCCAAGAAATCTCGGCTCAATAAAATTTCCGATAGCTAAATTCACGACAAGATATAGTATCACGGTCCAAAACGTCGTGCTAATATCGTTTATAAGAAGCGAAACAAGTATCGCAGGAAAAGCCGCTATGATAGAGCCGATAGTCGGGATAAAGTTTAAAACAAAAGCGACAATCCCCCAAAGCGGAGCGTAAGGTACGCCAAGCATCTCAAGCCCTGCAAATATAAAAACTCCCGTCGCGAAAGAAGCTATGGTCTTTATCTCAAGATAGCGCTTTAAATTTGAGATAAAGGTATCTACGATCATCTCGGCTTGCGGGTTTTTACTGGCAAAATAATCAACCTTTTGCCTAAATATGTGCGTTTCAAAAAGCATGAACGTAACCAGCAAAAATATAAAAAAACTCTTTGAAGCAAGCTCCGTGCTGCTTCTTAAAAGCGTGCCGAGGTTTGCGAAAATTTTATTCGGGTCATAATCGCTTGGGATGATCTTTTGAACATCTTCAATCCCGTATTTAGCCAAAATGCTTATCACCTGATCGTTGAAAATCTTAAATTTAGCTTGAAGCTCCGGAAGATGTCCTAAAAGCCCATTTATGGTACTTATAACGGTATTTGTAACAAAGCCCAAAGATACAAAAATAACCCCCACAACCAAGATAAACGCGACTATTCTTGGTAGCTTTAGCTTCTGAAGCTGATTGATCGCAGGAGAGATAACGATAGCTATAAAAACAGCTATCAAAAACGGCAAAACTATCGTGCCTGCAGCCTTAAGGCCTGCAGCAACCACAACAAAGCTTGCCAAATATACTATAAATACATTGCTTTTCAAAAAATTCCTTTAAAATTTAGGAAATTATAATTTAAAATTTTAAATAGGTTCGGGTGATAAAACCAAATTTACTTATCCGATTTAATATAAGCAAAAATATACTCAAATCCCGAATATAGCGTTAATCCAACCGCTATCCAGAGTAGTAAATTTGCAAACGGCCACTGCATTATCAAAAATCCTATGGCTATCATTTGAAATACTGTTTTTACTTTTCCCGCCATTGAAGCTGCCAAATTTAGCCCTTCGGCCGCTATAACCACACGAAAGCCGGTTATGAAAAATTCACGAATCAAGATGAGGTATATCGCCCAAGGACTTGCTCTATCCATCATCATAAGCCCCAAAAATGCAGCTAAAGTCAGCATCTTATCAGCCAAGGGATCAATTATAGCGCCAAGCTTGGTCTTTTGATCCCACGCTCTTGCGATATAGCCGTCAAAAAAATCGGTTACACTAGCGATAACAAAAATAAGTCCCGCAAAATAATTTATCCAGCTGATATGCACATCTTCAAAATGCGTGTTTGCATTTACGAGGATATAAAACATCGCAGGCGCTAGTAAAATGCGTAAAAACGCAAGTAAATTCGGTAAATTTAAGCTCATTTAAATGTCGTTCCGCCGTCTATTATAAATGTATGTCCAGTTATCCAACTAGCCTTGCTTGAGCAAAGAAATAAGCATGCTCCGGCCAGGTCTGTCGGCTGTCCCATGCGATTTAGCGGGCTAAGCTTAGCCGTCATATCGCGCACTTCTTCGTAGTTGGTAAAAGCTCTTAGCGCGTCCGTTTCGATAGGTCCTCCGCTTACCACATTTACTCGGATGTTTTTTTCTCCAAGCTCGGTTGCGGCATATCTTGCCATAGCTTCAACGGCCGCTTTTGAAGCTCCGTGCCCCGCATAGTTTTCGATATAGACCAAATTTCCCGTTGAGCTAAGAGATATTATGCTTCCGCCGCCAGTTTTTTCCATCCTTTTTGCAGCCTCTTGAGCGCCTACTACGAAGGCATTTACGGTGGCCGTGAAGATATTATTTATCCCTCTTGGGCGAAGCTTCATAAATTTCGTGTATCCGCCCGCAACCGCGCGCCCTGAAATGATAGCGTTTGATATAAAAAAATCAACACGATCAAAGTCATTATCAATCTGCTCAAAGAGATCTTTATAAGTTTCAGGTTCAAGTATGTTTAGTCCGTAAGCTTTTGCTTTTATGCCGAAATTTTCTTCAAGCTCCTTAGCTTGCGTGTTTGCAAGCTCTTCGTTTGAGTTGTAAGTAAAAGCTATATTTGCTCCGATTTTGGCAAATTCCTCTACGATTGCTCGTCCTATACCTCTTGTGCCTCCGCTTATAACTAGCGTTTTTCCTCTAAATTCATCTGCAAATTTATCCACTATCAAAATCCTTTTATCTCGTATTGTTTCATAGTCTCTTCTATGTTTTTTAAATTTTCACTACTTGGCGCACAAAGCGGCAGTCGATACTCAAGCGTTTCAAGAAGTCCCGCGATATACATAGCCGCTTTTATAGGGATCGGATTGCTCTCGCAAAATAGCATTTTATTGATATTGTAAAGCTTATCGTTTATCGCTTTTGCCTTGATATACTCCTCATCAAGCGCTAAGTGCGTAAGCTCTGAAATTTTATCCGGAAGCAAATTTGAAGTTACAGATATGACACCTTTACCGCCGTTTGAAAGGATAGGGTAGTTTATCGCATCTTCACCGCTTATGACGACCAAATTTGGCTCGTGGGCAAGCAGATCCACGCACCTATCGATACTTCCGCTAGCCTCTTTTACGCCAAATATATTTTCGCAATCCTTAAACAGCCTAAAAATAGTGCAAGGCAGGATATCAACTCCAACGCGACCCGGTACGTTATATAAAAGCACGGGAATTTCAACGCTGCTTGCTATGGTTTTGTAGTGCTGATAAAGCCCCTCTTGAGTAGGCTTGTTGTAGTATGGCGCGACCGAAAGGATACCGTCGGCTCCGTGCGATTGAGCAAATTGCGCAAGCCCGACAGCTTCGTGGGTCGCGTTACTGCCGGCGCCAGCAAGAACCTTTACCCCCGTATCCTTACAAGCGCTAACGGCTATCTCGATACAAATTCTATGTTCATCATGAGTTAGCGTAGCGCTCTCTCCGGTCGTTCCTACAGGCACTACGGCGTCTATGCCGTTTTTTATCTGGCGTTTTATGAGCTTTTCGTAAGCCTGCTCGTCTAATTTACCGTTTTTAAAAGGCGTGATAAGCGCCGTCATAGCGCCTTGTATGACTCTTTTATTCACTTTGTATCCTTTCTTAAGATTACCGTTGTGGAGGTCTTTTCGGTGAAATATCTTTTGCAAATTTCATTTATATCTTTAGCTTTTAAATTTTCTATCTTGCTCTCAAGTTCAAAAAGAGGCTTGATGTCTCCGCGAGCTAGGAAGCTTCCGTATAAATTCGCCACTCTTGAAGCGCTATCAAACGAATATACAAAATCAGACTTTATGCTATTTTTTATCTTAGTTATCTCGTCTTTATCAACTTTACCCGTCTTAACGCCCTCTAAAATAGCCTTTATCTCCTGCTCTAAGACTTCGGCTTTGACGTCAGGATTGCAAACGGCCATGATGATAAACAAGCTCTCGTCGATATTGTCCATATTGTAAGCGTAAATTTGATTTGCAAGGCATTTTTCATCGACTAAAATTCTATGCAAAAGCGAGCTTTTTCCGCTACTTAGATACTCGCTTAGAGCATTTAGACCGACTTGATCCTCGTGAGTAAAAGAAGGCACTTTAAACGCCATAGCAAGCATTTCGACCTCGCTATCTTTATAAATTTCAACCCTTCTTGCACCGTTTTGCTCGGGCTCTATGCAATGCAGTTTTGGTATCTCGCGTGAGTTTTTAATGCCCTCAAAGTGCTTTTTAGCAAGCTCAAAGGCTGATTTTTTATCTATATCGCCGCTTATTAGAAGTATCGCGTTTTTAGGTTGATAGTAAGTCGCATGAAATTCTCTTATATCCTCAATGCTCCAGTTTTTAATATCCTCGATAAACCCTATCGGCGTCCAGTGGTATGGATGATAGATAAATGCGCTATTAAAAAGCGTAAAATACAAAAACCCGATAGGTGAGTTGTCAGTTCTCCATCTGCGCTCTTCAAGAACAACGTCGCGCTCAGGCTGAAATTCCTTGTCTTTTAGGCTCAAATTTGACATGATATCGGCATATAGTTCAAGCGATTTATCTAAATTTTGCTTTGAGCATTTTACAAAATAGTGCGTATAATCAAATCCGGTGCTTGCGTTATTCATACCGCCAAAGCCCTTTACTATCTCGTCAAATTCGCCAGCTTTTAGGTTTTTAGTCGATTTGAAATTTAGATGCTCAAGCATATGCGCGATGCCGCTTTTGCCCATCACTTCATTTCTGGAGCCAACTTTATAAAAAAGATCCACGCTTATCACGCCCGAGCCTTTGTTTAGGGGGATATGATAGATCTCAAAGCCGTTTTTTAACTTAGTTTTTGAATATTTTAAAAGCATTTTTTACCTTAAATTTTTTATTTATTTTCTTACATCTACTCCGACAGCTTCGCTTATATGGGCAAATCCATCAGCTTCAAGCAGTCTTAAAATTTCTGAGTTTATCATTTGGCAAACAAAAGGTCCTTTAAATATAAAAGCCGTATAAATTTGAACCAAATTTGCACCCATTTTTATGCGTCTATACGCCTCTGCACCGCTATCTATGCCACCGCTTGCTATGAGTATGGTCTTGCCAAACAGCTCATCTGCAACAGCCTTAAAAAGCATTGCCGATTTTTCGGTTATAACTTTGCCACTGAGCCCTCCGAAATTTTGCAGATTAGGCGAATTTGAAAGCGAATAATCAACGCTCGTGTTGTTTACTATAAGCGCATCCGCTCCGTTAATAACGGCACAGGAGCAAATTTCTACAGCTTTTTCATAACTCATATCGGGAGCTATTTTAAAGATAATCGGCTTAGAAGTAAGCGGACGGATACGAGAAAACAGCTCTTTTATAAAATCTTCTTCTTGTAAAGCACGCAAATTTGGAGTATTTGGTGAAGAGACGTTTATCACGAAAGCGTCGCAAATTTCATTAAATTCCCGCACTAAATTTTCATAGTCATCTATGGCTTTTTCATTTGGAGTAACTTTGTTTTTGCCGATATTTGCAAAAAGAGGGATAACGAAAGGATATAGTTTTTTTACTCTTTTTGATACGCTTTTTGCGCCTTCGTTATTAAATCCCATCGCGTTTTGGATGCTTTCTTCTTCCACAAGTCTAAAAAGTCTTGGCTTGTCGTTTCCCTTTTGCGCTTTTGGAGTAATGGTGCCAAATTCGATATGCCCAAACCCAAGTGCGGTTAAAGGCTTTATCATTACTGCGTTTTTGTCAAACCCGCCTGCGATTCCTACCGGATTATTAAAAACTATGTTAAATAAATTTTGCTGAAGCCTTGCGTCATTTACCACGCACTTATTTGCAAGGAAGCTAAGAGAGCCAGGAAATACCGATGAAAGCGAAGTTAGCCCAAACTCTGCGATCTTGTGTGCAGTTTCCGGCTGAAATTTAAAAAAAATAGATTTTAGGGTATTATAATCCAAAATTTATCCTTCAATTTTCGCGAATTTTAGCAAATTTGAACTTAAATTAGCGATTTTCCTTTTAGTTTTTGATATATCTCGCAGCTATCGCTAAGCTCTTTATCGCTACCAAATCCAACTACCGTTCCGTCGCTTACAACGGCGATTTTATCGGCATTTTCAACAGTGCTTAAGCGGTGAGCTATGACAAAAATGATTTTTTCGTGCTGTAAATTTGCGATCGCATTTGAAATTTGTCTCTCGCTTTCGTTATCAAGAGCCGATGTCGCCTCGTCAAATATCAAAATTTGAGGGTTTTTATAAAGCGCTCTTGCGATTGCTATTCTTTGGCGTTGTCCGCCTGAAAGATTGGTGCCAAATTCGTTTAAGACGGTGTTGATGCCATCCTCAAGCGAAATAACAAATTCATAAGCGTTTGCCATTTTAAGCGCGTCTTTTACTGCCTCTTCGTCAAATTCTCGCCCGTAAGCTACATTTTTAGCTATCGTGTCGTTAAATATATAAACGCGCTGGCTAACAAGTCCCACGTTATCTCTAAGCGAAGCTAGATCAAATTCGCGTATATCGATACCGTTTATTAAAATTTGCCCGCTTTGAGTGTCGTAAAATCGCATGAGTAGATTTACGATAGAGCTTTTGCCTCCACCGCTTGAGCCGACAAGCGCTATCATTTGAGACTTTAAAGCGCTTAAATTTATGCCTTTTAAGACCTCTTTATCATCGTATTTTAGCCTGACATCTTGAAATTTTATAGATTCTATCACGCTTGGAATTTGCTTTGTGCCGCTTGTTATCATAGGCTTTTTATCAAGCAGTTCAAATGTCCTCTCGGCTGCCGCAACTGCGTCTTGAATTCTATTATAAAGCCTTGAAATTCGCTTTACCGGCGTATAGAGCATAAAAAGAGCGGTTAAAAACGAAAAGAAGCTTCCCATGGTAATCTGTCCGTCGATAACCTCCTTGCCGCCAATGATGACAACGGCTGCGACCCCGATACTGCCGATAACTTCCATGATAGGGCTTACCGATTCGTCTATCTTTACGCTTTTTAAATTCAGTTTGAAAAATTTATTATTCTCTTCGACAAATCTTGTATGCTCATAATCTTGCGCGTTGTTTGCTTTGATTATCTCGATATTTGTAAAAATTTCACTAAGGCGCGAGCTAATGTCGGATGTCTTTTCTTGAGCCGCTTTTGAAAGCTTTTTCATCCTTTTAGCAAGCAAAGATAGCGGATATATCGCTACAGGCAAAACAATAAGAGCAAAAAACGCAAGCTGGGCACTTTGATATATCACCACGCAAAGAAGCCCAAGTATCGTTATGCTTTCTCTTATCATCTCAGGAATCATTGATGAAACTATACTTCTAATGCGCTCTATATCGTTGATATTTCGGCTTATTAACTCGCCAGTTCGAAAGTCGTTAAAGAATTTCATATCCAAATTTAGCAAATTTGCAAGCAACTTCTCGCGAAATCTCCTTACTACATCTTGTCCGATGAAGGCTGTAAAATAGGCTTGCAAAAAAGTCCCAAGCCCTTTTAGGAAGTAAATCACGACTATCGCGTAAGGAAGCAGATATAAAAGCTCTTTATTTTTATCGATAAAAATTTTATTTAACACAGGTTCGATTACCCATGCAGACGCTGCCGTGCCGCCGCTTGCAAGCAGCATTCCAAGGATAGCCAGCGCAAACTGCGGTATATAGTCCTTAAAGTATGGGCTAAAACGCCTTAAGACATCTTTTAGATTCATCTTTAGGCTCATAATTTCTCCCACATCGTACCGTTAGGAGTATCCATAATAGCTATTTGCATATCCGAAAGCTTGGTTCTAATGGCGTCCGCTTTTGCATAGTCCTTAGCGGCTTTCGCCTCGTTTCTTTGGGCTATAAGCTCGTTTATAAGCGCTTTTTGCTCATCGCTTACGCCAAATTGAAAATATTCATAAACATCAACTTGCAATATCCCAAACACTCGCGCTATCAGCCTTAAATTTGCTAGAATTTCGCCCTTGTAAGCTTTATCTTTTGGATTTTGATCGAGTTTTTCGTTTGCAACCTTTACAAATTCATCTATCACGGCAAGAGCTTTTGAAGTGTTTAGATCGTCTTCAAGCGCGTATAAAAGCTCGGATTTAAACTCCAAATTCTCTTCGCTTAAATTCTCTTCGCCTACGCGCTTTTTAAGGCGGTAAATTTTATCAAGTCGCTTTTTGCTCGCAACTAAATCCTCATCGGAATAATTAAAATGCGCCCTATAGTGCGAACTAAGCAGATAAAACCTAAGCGCTTCGCCTAAATTTTCTTTAAGTGCCGACTTTACAAAAAAGCTGTTTCCAAGGCTCTTGCTCATCTTTTCATCATTTACTTTGATAAATCCGTTATGCATCCAGTATTTAGCAAGTGTTTTTCTCTCGCCACATCTGCATTGTGCCGCTTCGTTTTCATGATGCGGAAAGAGCAGGTCGATACCTCCTGCGTGTATATCTATCTCATATTTGCTGCCGCTTGAAAGGTGCTTTTTTATCATTGCCACGCACTCGGTGTGCCACCCCGGACGACCTCTGCCAAACGGACTTTCATACCATGCTTCGTCAAATTTCCAAAGCACGAAGTCTTTTTCATTGCGTTTAAGCTCGTTACTCTCCACGCGGGCTATATTTTCATTTGTTTCGCTCTTGCCGCTTAAGCTTAGATACTCGCTATCTTTTGAGGTATCAAAGTAAATCCCGTCACCGGAAATCTCGTAAGCAAACCCTCCGATAAGCAAATTTCTTATATACTCTATCATCTCTTCAAGTGTTTGCGTAGCCTTTGGCTCAATATCGGCTTCAAGCACGTTAAGAGCTCTCATATCGTCTTTATAGCTTTTTATATAACGGCTCGTTATAGCCTCTAAACTCTCGCCCGTTTCGCTCATCTTTTTTAAAATTTTGTCGTCTATATCGGTAAAATTCTTTACAAATCTGACATCATATCCAAGCTCGATAAAAACACGCCTAAGCAGATCAAAGCTAATCGCGCTTTTGGCATGTCCTAAATGCGAATCGTCATAGACCGTAGGCCCGCAGACGTAAATTCTAACTACGCCTTCATTAATCGGCTCAAATTTAACTTTTTCTTTTTTTACGCTATCAAAAATTTGCATCTATAAAATTCCTTAAAAATATTAAAATCAGAGCAAAAACGCTCAAAGCAACGACTATAACGCTTAGTCTTTTAAAGCTGATTATAGCTAAAAATTCCCTTGCACCAAAAGCTTTGATGTTTAAAGCAAGCAGCACAAAGCCTCCAAGCGAGCTGGCAAGTGCAAGCCCAAAAGCTCCATAAGGACGCATCAAGATCACTGCAATGATTAAATTTACACCTAAGCATATCATCGCGATTTTAGAAGCGATTTTTTGCTGAAGCTTTGCATAAAGCCAAAGCGAAAAGAGCTTACTTAAACCAAAAGGCAGAAGTCCTATCATGTAAGCTTGCAAAACTCTAGCGGTCTCATAAGTGCTTGTCGCGTCAAAACTTCCTCTTTCAAATAGCAGCTTTATGATAGGATGAGCCAAAATAATCCCGCCCAGCATAGCCGCAACAAGTAAGAAAAACAAAAACTCAAAGCTTTTATTCATCCATTTTAAAGCTTCTGCTTCGTTTTTAGCCTTGATTTGCTTTGTAATCTTTGGAAAAAGTGCGGTCGAAAGCGCGATGGCAAATATCGCAAGCGGAAGCTGAAAAATTCTGTTTGCATAAAATAGATAGCTTATACTTCCGGCGGCTAAAAAGCTAGCCAGCCAAGTATCCATAAACGAGCTTATCTGCATAGCCGAAGAGCCTAAAAGCCCGTGATAAAAATTTGTAAAAAATCCTTTGGAATTTGCTCTTTTGCCTTTTATAAATCTTAAAATTCCGCCAAAAAACAGCCTTGACATAGATGTCATATAAAGCGCTATAAGATGGGCTATGACTTGCAAAATTCCACCCGCCACCACGCCAAAACTAAGATAGTAAGCCACTATCTTGGGCTCTTTGCCTTGTGATAAAAAAAGCGAAGCAATCATGGCTAAATTTAAAAGCGCTGTCGAAAATGCCGTGGTAACGAAGTGCTGACGATACTGAAGCAAGGATGCTAAAAATGTAACTATATAAATAAGCGCCAGATAGTAAAAATTTATCTTTACTAAAGGCACTGCGTTAGCAATGTCCTCCGCACTAAGTCCCGTTGCGATTATTTTAGTAAATTGAGGAGCGAAGATATTTACAAGTAGAGTTAAAATCGCAATAAAAAATAGAAATTTGAAAAAAATTTCAGCCGCGAAAATTCCTTTTTTTTGCGCTTTCGTAAAATTTGGCAAAAAAGCTTGCGAAAACGCTCCTTCGCCAAATACTCGGCGAAGCAGATTGGGTATCTTAAAGGCTATAAAAAATATATCGCTATAAATTCCCGCACCCAAAGTCGAAGCCGTAAGCAGATCTCTAAAAAGCCCAAGAACCCTTGAAGTAAGTATGCCTACGCTGTTTGAAAAAAAACCTTTTATAAACATAAATTTCCATATATAAATTTAAGATACGAAATGATACGCAAATTTAGTTTTAAAAGACGTAAAACCGAGCCATAACTTTGTTTTAATCAAATTTTAGAGATAATAGGCAAATTTATGTGATTTATGAGAGTAATTTAAAGTGGAAAACAGTCAAAATAATCAACCGACTTATCTTGATCCGATAATAATGCAAACGCCAAATCCGTATGGAGAAATCCCGAATTTAGTAAGTAATTTTAACGTAGAAGTTAAATTTATAGATTTTAATATCATAACTTTTTTTACCGAGTATAAATTGCTCGGAGATAGTGAGATAAAGTCCGTTGAAGAGGATAAACTGGGTATCTTTGACGATGATAAATTTTACGTAAATCAGGTTGAAAGTATCAAACAAACTTATAAGGTGGAGTTTTTTGACATTAGAAAAAACAAGCCAAAACCGCTTCCAAATATCGCTTTAAACGTAAATAAAAATTTGACCAAGATAGTAGCTACCGTTTCAAGAAGCAACGATGTGGTGTATTTTAAAGATTTTGAAGCCAAGATGCGCGAATTTATATATAAAAAGCTCATCAAAGTAGGAATTTTAATCGGTATCAGAAATAAAGCCATGCAAGCCGAGCTTAGTAAAATCTCATCCATGCTTCGTATAAATGAGATCATAGACAAAGACTACACATTTGTAGTAACTTCGGGCATCGATCCTATAGAGGCTATTGATGACGGGCTCATTTATCACTATAAAAATAAGGTTCAAGGAGCGGATAATCAAGGCAAGATAAACTACGCTAACAGAGGATATTTGCTAGGAGTTGCCGAAAATGAGCTCGTAGCCGAATACGTAAAATCAGCCGTTGGCGAATCGGGTCGTGATGTAAGAGGAAATCTTTTATCCGTGGCTCAGCCTAGAACAAGCGTTTCAAAAATGCTTGAACATAGCGAAAATATAGAGGCTATAGAGGATGAAAAGGGTATTAAGTACTACTCTAAAAAAGCAGGCTACGTATGCGAAGAAAAAGGTGTTTTTGATATCAAAGAGCAACTTGACGTAAATGAAATTTCGTTTAAAACCACAGGCTCAATAGATACAGGGCTTGATAATAACGTAACTTTAAACGTGAAAGAAAGCGACGTTACAAAAGATGCTATAGGTGCTGGAATGAGCGTTGAGGCAAACGAGATAAACGTCCAAGGTAACGTAGCTCAAAACGCAACCGTAAAAGCAAATAAAATAACCATAGGCGGACAAACCCACGCCAAATCGTATATAGAAGCAAAAGAGGCTAAAATAGCCGTGCATATAGGAAGCTTTGACGGAGATTATGTCGAGATAGATCGCTTGGAAAACGGCAAAGTTAAGGCGAAAACGGCGGTAATAAAATCAATGCTTGGAGGCGAAGTTATCGCCGAGCGACTAGAGGTTGGCGTCTTAGCGTCAAATTCGACCATCATAGTTGCCGATATGCTTGAGATAAAGCAGCTTCGCGGAGTAAATAATAAAATTTTAGTCGATTTTAGCATGGTGAAAAATAGCGGAGACAAGATAAATGAATACATGGCTCAAATAAAAGAGATAAAAGAGCAGATAGCAAAGACTCCAAAGCAACTTGAGTCCAAAAAATGCGTCATCGAAGAAAATAGAGGACCGATGAATATCATCAAAGAAAAGATGCAAGAATTTAGAGCAAGTCAAAAAACACCGCCCGTAACATTCATAAAAAAGCTTAAAGAGTACCAGCAGCTTGTGCACGAGTACAACACTATCTTGAAAGATTTTCAGGAAAAAAGAGCGCGTATAGCCGAGTTAAAAGAGGAGATAAAGGATATCCAAGACGGAATTTTTAGCTCAAAAGTGATAAATCACAGCAACTGGCGAGAGTTCAACGAGATAAAATTTAAGCTTGTCGATCCTCCTAAAGAGATAGTTTATAATACTAGAGAAAACGAGATCGCAAGGGTTTTGATGATCAAAAAGATCGAAAACGAAGACGGCGAAGTTGATTATGCGATCAAAAAAAGCAACAACGTAAGAAAAGTTTAGAGGGCTAAATTGTTCAAGGCGTCAAATGACAAATTTTATAGCTATGATCTGCAAAAAGGCATCTTGGTTATAAATTTAAAAAACGAGTGGAATTTCAAACTTAAAAGAGCTGTTTTAAACTCTATTTCATCGCTTATATCCTCGCGAAAATACAAAAAAATAGTGCTTGATTTTAAAGAGGTAAAAGAGCTTGATTATGCGGTTGCGATATTTTTAAGAAACTGCCTTGCAAAAAGTCAAAAACAATACGAATTTATAAATTTAAACGAAAGTCAGCAGAGAATTTTTAACTCTATAAATAAAGAGATAAGTCCTGATATAAAAGCGATTTTGCAAACCAAAGAAGATGAAAATATATTTGCCGTTATAGGCGAAAAGATAGCTAAATTTTACTCTGATTCTATGATGTTTTTAGCCTTTTTAGGAGAGCTTTTGATGAAGCTTTTAAGATCGGTATTTGTGCCAAAAAGCATTAGGATCAAAGAAATTTTTACGTATTTTCAAGATGCGGGCATAAATTCCGTTTTTATAGTCTGTCTCACCTCTTTTCTAGTCGGTATCGTGCTTGCTTATCAAGGCTCAAATTTGCTAGAAAAATTCGGAGCAAGTATAATCATAGTCGAGATGATGGGTATGCTTACACTTAGAGAGGTAGCTCCGCTAATAGCCGCTATCGTCGTTGCAGGAAGGCTTGCTTCAAGTTTTACCGCGCAAATTGGCGTTATGAAGATAACCGAAGAGGTTGATGCTATGAAGACGATGGGGTTTGATCCGTTTAAATTTCTAGTGCTTCCTAGAGTTGTAGCCCTTATAATCGCTATGCCTTTGGTTGTGTTTTTAGCCGATGCGGCAGGGATTTTTGGCGAAATGGTCGTGCTAAATTCCTATCTTGATATAAGTTTTGGCGACTATCTAAGTCGTTTTCATCAAGAAGTTGAGCTTAGACATCTTTACGTGGGACTTATAAAAGCGCCTTTTTTTGGAGCGGCTATCGCTTTTATAGGTTGTATGAGAGGATTTCAGATAAGCGGCAGTACACAAAGTGTCGGGATATATACGACTATAAGCGTTGTCAATGCTATATTTGGCGTAATTATGCTTGATGCGCTATTTTCAATCATCTTCACACAAGTTGGCATATGAGTATCATAAAAGCGACTCAAATAACCACGAAATTTGGCAACAAAGTTATACATGACGGAGTAAATTTTCATGTAAATGAGGCTGAAATTTACGGACTTCTAGGCGGAAGCGGAACCGGTAAATCAACCCTGATGAAAACAATGATATATCTAAAAGAGCCAAGCGGCGGGCATATAAACATGCTTGGAGAAGATTTATGGGCTGCAAATGAGGATAAAAGGCAAGAGATAAGGCTAAAATGCGGAGTTATGTTTCAATTTGGAGCGCTTTATACATCGATGAACGTGCTTGAAAATATCTACATACTTCTAAAAGAATATAGCAACATGAGCGAAAAATCGATGAAAGAGATAGCGATGTTTTGGCTTGAAAAAGTAGGTCTAAGTCCAAGTGCGGCGCTTCAGTATCCAAGCGAGCTAAGCGGCGGTATGAAAAAGCGTGTCGCTATGGCAAGATCACTTGTGCTAAGTCCAAAAATTCTTTTTTTAGACGAGCCAAACAGCGGGCTTGATCCAATTAGCGCCAGAGCGCTTGACGAGCTGGTTGTAGAACTAAGAGATACGCTTGGACTTACCGTAGTAATGGTAACTCACGACATAGACAGCATATGCGATATACTTGATAGATTTTTGATACTTGAAGATAAAAAAGTGCTTTTTGAAGGAAATTTGACCGAGCTTGACGGACTTAAAAACAACCCTCTTGAAGAGCTGTTTAAGACAAGGAAACGATAATGGGAAATAGGGTGAATTATACGCTAGTAGGGCTATTTTTCGTAGCGGTAGTAACGGCCATAGGCGGATTTATGTGGTGGATGGGAAGCTATGGGGAGTCAAAAGACGCTTATAGGTCTTATTATATCCTTACGACCGATCTTCCAAACGGGATCAAAAAAGACTCGCAAGTAAAATTTATAGGCGTTGATGCGGGAATAGTAAAAAATATCAAATTTGCAGATCCTAAAGAGGCGATGATAGAGGTTGAGTTGCTAGTGCGAAAGGAACTGCCGATCAAAAAGGACAGCACCGCCATAGCGGAGAGTCAAGGGATTACGGGTATAAGCTACTTAAATATCCAAAGAGGCTCGCACCAAAGCGAAATTTTTAGCGAAAATGAAAAAGCCTATATCAAGCTTGAGGCAAGTCTGCTTGAAAAAATAGGCGGAAAAGCAAATGATTTAACCCAGCGTATTGAAGATACTCTTTCAAAAGTAAATAGAGTTCTAAACGAAGAAAATATCGACAAAGTAAGCTCCATCCTAAATTCGATCGATAGTATCACAAAAGAGATTGATGAGCAAAATATCGATATAAACGAAACCATAAAGCTTGCAAATGAAGCTATTTTAGACTTTAGGCGTCTTGTAAAGGCTTCTAGTAAGACAGTTGAAGCGATAAATTTCATTCCCGATAAGATAGGTAGCGGGGTAGGGGAATTTAAAAATCTTCAAGTGCTCATACAAGATAGGATAAAAAGCGGAGAATTTGATTTTAAAACAACCTTAAATTCACTATCAAGCGAGGTTAGCGAAACGATAATAGAGTTTCAAAAAGCCTTAAAAGAATTTAGGCAGACGCTTTTTAGACTAGAAGACAGACCTTATGAATTTTTCTTCAAGGACCCAAAAGAAGATAAGGATAAAAGATGAGAAATTTAATCTTAGCCGCCGTTTTGGCTCTAGGTTTTAGCGGGTGTGGAATCATAGCAAAAAGCGCGCCCGAGATAAGATATTTCACCCTTGCAAAAGGGGATTTTAAAATTTGTAAAGAGCAGGCGGATAAAAAGCAAATTTATATCGCTACTGTAAAATCCCAAGCCGCATCCGAAAGTAGAGATATCCTAGTAAGCGGCAATGACGGAGCAATTTATCCTCTTAAAAGCGCCAAATGGATAAGTCTTCCAAGCGAGATGATTTATGAGAGAATTCTCAACACTATGCACGCTAGTTGCCTTTTGCAACCTAGTTTTGATAAGACGAATTTAAATTTGCAAATTACTCTAATAAGCCTTGAAGCCGGCATCAAAAACGCTAAAATAACGCTTGCTTTTTCGCTTGTAAAAAATGGTCAAATTTTAAAAAGCGAGATAATTTCTGCAAGCAAGCCGATTAATTCAAATTTAGACAAAGATGTAGTAAACGGGCTAAATTTGGCTCTTGATGAGGCTGTGGATGAAATTTTAAAAAGGATTAAGGAAGTAAAATGATAAAAGCAATTGAAGGAATAATAACCAAAAAAGAGCCCGCATACCTGCTACTTAAAACCTCAAGCGGCGTTACATACGGTATAGTTATATCTCTTTTTTGCTCGGCAAAGCTTGAAAAAGGTGAAAAAGTAGAACTCAGCATAACTCAAATCATCAGAGAAGATGCGAATTTACTTTACGGATTTTTAGATGCAAGCGAGCAAAGAATGTTTGAGATGCTTATCAAACTAAACGGCATAGGCGCAAGCACGGCTATGGCGGTGTGCTCGAGTTTAAATCCAAACGCTTTTACAAACGCTATCTTAAACGGCGATGCCGACGCTCTTAAATCGGTTCCGGGCATAGGCGTAAAGACCGCAAGGCGTATCATAGCCGAGTTAAGCGATGCTAAGCTAGTAATCGATGATGCCATGCCAAGCCATCATCATGAGGCGATTTTAGCACTTGAGAGTCTTGGGTTTAAGCGAGATAAGATATCTAAGGTGCTCTCAACTTGCACGGCAACAAACGTAAGCGAGCTTATCAAAGAAGCTCTTAAAAAACTAGGATAAAGGATAGGTATGAAATTTGGAATTTTATTTGGAGCCAAAAGCTACGAACACGAGATCAGCATAGTAAGCGCAATAGCTTTAAAAAACGTGCTTAAAAGCGAACTTGTATTTGTATTTTGCGATAAATTTAGAGAATTTTATCTAATCGAAGCTAATAATATGAAGGCAAATTTCTTCAGCTCTGGAAACTATAAAAAAAGCAAAAAGTTGCTTCTTAAAAACGGCGGATTTTTTATAGGCGGGATGTTTGGCGAGAAAAAAATAGATGCCGATGTCTATATAAATTTAATCCACGGAATGGACGGCGAAGACGGTAAGATAGCTGCTTTGCTAGATTTTTTCGGTATCAGATATATCGGTCCTCGTCTTGAAGCAAGCGCAATGAGCTACAACAAAGAATTAACCAAACTTCTAGCAGCAAAAGCGAGTGTAAAATCGCTAAAATACGACGTATTAAGAAGAGAGGATATGATAAATTTATCGCTTCCTACGATCTTAAAGCCTTGTAGGCTGGGCAGCTCCATCGGAGTAAGCGTGGTAAAAGATGAAAGCGAGCTTGAATACGCTTTAGACGTGGCATTTGAATTTGATAGTGAAATTTTGGCTGAGCCCTTTATAGAAGGCGTAAAGGAGTATAACCTAGCAGGCTGCAAGATAGACGGCAAGATAAAATTCTCAATCATCGAAGAGCCAAAAAAGAAAGAATTTCTTGACTACGAGCAAAAATATATGAGCTTTTCAAGCGAAAGTAGGGCAAAAGAGGCTGATATAAGCGAGGAGTTAAAAGCCAAACTCAAAGGTAGTTTTGAGAAAATTTACAACTGTGGGTTTGACGGCGCGCTTATAAGGTGTGATTTTTTTGTGATAGATGATGAAGTCTATCTAAACGAGATCAATCCAAATCCTGGAAGCCTTGCAAACTATCTGTTTGACGACTTTGAAGCAACGATAAATGCACTGGCTAAAAACCTTCCTAGAGAGCGGGATATAAGGATAGATTATCAATTTATCAACTCAATCACCTCCGCAAAAGGCAAACTATAAAACACAAATAAAATATCATCAGGCTATTAAATCGCTAAATTTAGTAGCCTGATTTAGCCGAATTTAAAGGCTTATGTGTTATATTTTATGTAAAATTTTACATAAAAGAGCAAAAATGACTACATTTAGCAAAGATGAAATTTATACCGCAACCGAAGTCGTTAGAAATTTTAGCGCCGTGCTTACCAAAGTAGGCTCGGCTCAGATAAAGCGAGCCGTGATCGTAAAAAATAATAAATTTGAAGCGGTCTTACTTAATATGGCGGAATATGAGCGATTATGCGAGGCCGTGGAGGTTTTACAAGCTATTTACTCATCAAGAAAAAAGGGTGAAAATGGCGAGTAAGGATATCAAATTCGGCGGTAAAATTTATACCATAAGCTATGAAATTTTAAATTTATCATCTAGTCCTGCTATAGTATTTTTACACGGCTGGGGAGCGAATAAAGAGATAATGAAAAAGGCTTTCGGTAAATTTCTAAACGATTTTAAACACGTTTATATCGATATGCCGGGCTTTGGCGCGTCAAATATGCACGAAGATCTTTATACGAAAGATTATGCCGAGATTATGAGGCTGTTTTTGAAGGAGATAAATATCACTCCAACTCTTATCGTAGGACACTCGTTTGGCGGAAAGGTTGCAACCTTGCTTAAGCCTGCAAATTTAGCTCTTTTAAGCAGTGCGGGCATAGTTACCAAAAAGCCGTTTTTCGTAAGGTTTAAAATCGCCGTTTTTAAAATTTTAAAAGCTCTTGGATTTGGCTTTTTGTATAAATTTTTTGCCACAAAAGACGTAAAAGGCATGAGCAAGCAGATGTATGAAACACTTAAAAACGTAGTTAATGAAGATTTTACGAATAAATTTAAAGAATACAAGGGCAGGGCGCTTATATTCTGGGGAGAAGACGATAGTGCAACTCCGTTAAAAAGCGGCGAGAGGATACATAGTCTCATATCAAACAGCGATTTTCATCCGCTTAAGGGCGATCACTTCTTCTTTTTGCTTCATGCAAGATACATCAGCGGAGTTATCGACTTTGAGCTAAATTTAAATGAGAAAGAGGAGCTAAAATGAGCGAGAATTTAACTCAAATTTTAACAAGCGGCGGATTGATTATTACTCACTCTTTATTTACTCTTGCGATTGGATTTTATCTTATCACCTGCTTGCAGTGGTTTTCGTACAAATTCGAGCGGGTGCTGTTTCACTTCACAAAGCCTGCTTGGCATGTATTTTTTGCGATAGTTCCTGTTGTGCTTTACTATACGACGGGCAAGTTTTTTTGGATATATTTTTACTTTGCGATGGTGCCAAGCCTATATCTTTGGCATAAAAGGCTTGATAAGAAGCTAGTTTTTACCCCAAGAGTTAAGCGATTTTTCATCATACTTATAATCGCCTTGGTGCTTGAAAATATATTTTGCTACATCTCGGTTAAGTGTCAAAATTTAGGCGTTATACTTCCGCTTGCAATTTCATTTATACTTAGCTTTATGCTTGAGAAGATGAATTTTAAGATGTATGAAAAAGCGGCTTTAAAAAAGCTTGAAAACATGAAAGAGCTTAAAATCGTTCTGATAACGGCAAGTTTTGGCAAGACAAGCATTAAAAATTTCTTGTTTGAAATTTTAAAAGATGATTTTAAGTGCCACAAAACTCCTCGCAGCGTAAATACTCTAGCAGGCTTAATTCAAGACGTGAATTCAAATCTTGCTAGCGACACGCAAATTTATATCGCCGAAGCAGGGGCAAGACTGAAGGGCGATATAGCTGAAATTACCGCATTTTTACGTCCTCAAATCGTAATCGTAGGCGAAATAGGGGCTCAGCACATAGAGTATTTCAAAACGCTTGAAAATATCCGCGCAACCAAGCTTGAAGCGCTTGGATCAAATCGACTTGAAAAAGCCTTCGTGCATAGCTCAACACTGGCAAAAGAGAGCGAGAAAATAGAAATTTTTGATAAGAATTTAAACGAGATAGAAGCAAATTTAGAAGGCGTAAAATTTAGCCTTGACGAGTTTAAATTCAGCTCGCCGCTACTTGGTAAATTTAACTGCGCAAATTTAGCAGCATGTATAAAAACCGCTCTTTATCTAGGGCTTAAAGCGGACAAAGTACAAAACCTAATATCCAAGCTTAAAAACGTCGAGCATAGACTGCAGCGCATTGATGCCGGCGGTAAAATCATCATAGATGATAGCTTTAATGGAAATTTTAACGGTATGAGTGCATCTTATGAGCTTGTTGCAAGCTATGAGGGCAGAAAAGTGCTTATAACGCCTGGAATAGTAGAGAGTACCGCGGAAGACAATGAAAAACTAAGCAAGATCATAAATGAAATTTTTGATGTAGTAATGATATCAAGCTCTTTAAATGCGGCTTCCTTGCTAAAATACCTAACAAAACCAAAAATAATCATCATAAAAGATAAGGCTAAAATGCAAGAGATGCTTGCTCAAAACACAAGAGCAGGAGATCTCATACTATTTTCAAATGATGCGCCTAGTTTTATGTAGAAATTTGGACTTTGATGAAAACTAATCTGCAAGGCTCTTACTTTAAAATGGGCTTTGTAGATTAAAATTATTGCTATATTTAGAATAATTTAATATAGGAATTAAATTTATACTATTATCAAGTATCAGGGTGGTAAATTTTTGCAGTCAAAGCGCAAGGCAAACTACACAATTTGTCTCTTTTTAGTGTTTTTGACTCTAGCTTATTTGATTATTTACCGTATTTTGCTAGAACCAACTTGTAGCTAAATTCAATAGCGTTATTAACATCTATCTTCAATATTTACTCATAGAGATTCCTGTAAGTTATCTTTTTGTTAATTGCACTTTTAGTATGTTTTTTAACTACTTAGCTGCTATAAAAAATATAGCCGACATCAAAAACCCATACAAGAACTTTTTCTATACCTAAAAAAGCTACAAAAAGGTTAAATGCAAACTATTTTTACTATTTTATATTGAAAACTATAATTTTCAATTTTTTATTTATAGCTTTGAAATAACATATAAGTACTATCCTTAAATATCGATAAATACGATATTTAAACTAATTTACGTTTTGAGTGATTTAAATTTATCCATTAAATTTAATGCGATATTTTATGCTTGATTTCATATATTTTTCTATGTATTAGCAAAAACCTTCTCTTTTATAAAATTCCTAAAAATTAAATTTATACAACTAATGATAAAATAAACTTTTGTAAAATTAAGGAGATTATTAAAATGGAAATAAAAAATATCGAAGAGAGCTACGATAGCATACCTTATACATCACAGTCTTTTAAATACTCTCACCCTCATAAATTAGAAGCTATAGCAAAACTTTTGTTGCTTGATCCACTTAATGCTTCAAAGGCAAAAATTTTAGAGATAGGATGTTCTTTTGGTGGAAATTTGATACCTTTTGCCCTGAATAATCAAGAAGCAACATTGGTTGGAGTTGATTTATCCGGCACCCAGATAGAAAAAGGAAATAATATAATTAGCGAACTTGGAATAGAAAATTTAAAACTATATCAAAAAGATATATGCGAAATGAGCGATGAACTAGGAAAGTTTGATTACATAATAGCTCACGGTGTATACAGCTGGGTTCCAAAAGAAGTGCAAGACGCTATTTTAAAGACTATAAAAAATTTACTATCCACAAATGGAATCGCTTACGTATCTTACAATACCTACCCTGGGTGGAAAAACAAGTCGATTATAAGAGATTTTATTGATATTTTTATGCCAAAAAATAAATTTTCCCCGCAAGAACAAGTTAAATTTTTAAGAGAAAATCTGAAATTTCTAAAAAGTTATATGAGCGCTATAGGTTTTTCTGACAAACAAAAAAACCTCATAAGCACCATAGACAGCTTAGATACGAATGATGACAGTTATATATTTCACGAGTATTTTGAAATTTTCAATGATCCTTGCTTTTTTTATGAATTTATAGAACATATAGAAAAATATGAGCTTGGCTATCTTGTTGATTCTAATCTAATATTTTCCTTAAATAACACACATGATCAGCAGCTATCAGGCATAGTTAAAAATTTTAATAATATGGAGCCAAGAATAGCCATAGAGCAATTCTTTGATTTTACGACAGGGATGTCCTTTAGAAGAAGTATCATAACACATAAGGAAAATTTAGCGAAAGCAAGACTTGATAAAACATTTAGTAAAAAAGTTTTAGATGAGCTAAATTTACTCGGATCATTTATGATTAAGGACAATAAAATATTTGATTCGAAAAATAAAGAGATAAATAGTAGAGTGATAAAAATAGTAAATATTTTAAACTCATCCTTCCCTTCTACAATCCCTATCAAAGATCTTGTGGAGATGTTTGATGAAAATAATAAAAATCAAGTTTATGCAGATATTGTATCGCTGATCATTAACGATAGCGTGGATATACTACCAAATCCCATAGTTTGCGTTAAATACAACCCCGGAAAAAGCAAAATAAAAGATATCTATAAAAGATACATTAAATATTTTTTGAATAACGATGAGCGAATAATATCATTTTCCAACTATCTAAACGAAATAATAGGAAAATTTGCCAAAGAAGAATTTGAGATAATGCTAGCCTTTGACGGACAAAACAGCATAAAAGATATCAAAAGACTACTGAAAGAAAAAAATATACAGATGCAAAGAAGAAATGAAAAAGGAGAGCTTGAAATAGTAGATAAAAATGAAGCAGTAGACATCTATATAGTCGGACTCATTGAAAAGATGGTCAGAAATAATATGTTTGAGCCAGCTTAGTCTTTGTTTTTATGTTTCTTTGGGTAGTCAAAAAATAACGCTTTGCCACTATGCTCTGAAATTTCAAAAAATTGGCATTCAAATTCTATACAAAATATCCCGCAAGTAGGGATATTGCCTATCACAGCATCGCTTAAAAGCTCGCAAATTTCAGTTATTGTATCATTGTGCGAAACTATAAATACGCTATTTAGCCTATCATCAAGCCCTCTTATAAACTTAAGTATATCGCTCACAGTAGCCTCGTAAAACGTATCTACAAACTCTATTTTACCTTTAAATTTAACGGCGTCAGCCATCTTATTGGCAGTTTTTACGCAGCGTTTGGCAGGGCTTGAGAAGATCGTATCTACCCTCACCTTATGCTTTTTGAGCCTATCGCACATCAAAGCCAAATCTTTCTTGCCTCGCTCGTTCAAATCACGCTCAAAGTCGTTTTCGCACTCTTTTTGCGTAGCCTTTGCATGTCTTATGAAGTAAATCTTTTTCATCTGAATTTCCTATATATTCGCCCTGCTTTTAGATATCTGCTTGATACGCTCGAGCTCACTTGCGCTAAAGCCTGATTTTAGCCTTGCTTCTTCGTTTAGCTCTCTGGTTTGCAAAAAGGAATTTGGATAAATTCTCTGAACAATAGAGATATATTCGCTTGGATCAACCCCTTTGCGTTCGCATTCGAATTTAAACCACCTATCGCCTTTGCTTACGTGTGAAATTTCCTCGTCTAAAATAACCTGCAAAATCTCTTTTAAATCGGCTTTCGTATCGTCATTTTCAAGTTTTTTAAGCATAAAAGCGTTTGCGTCAAGTCCGTTTGCCTCCATATATCTTGGAAGCACAGCCATACGCTCAAGCAGTGAGTTTTCAGTCATCTTAAGCGCTACAAAAAGTCCGTTGTGAACTTGTATATCGCCGTATTTTACGCCAAAATTTTGCATATATTTTTCTATCATCTTAAAGTGCCTTATCTCATCTTCAGCTACTTCAAGCCAATCGTCATAATACTGCTTAGGAAGTCCTCTGAAGCGATAAGCGGCATCAAGTGCGATATCTATCGCGCTATATTCTATATGGGCGATTGAGTGAAGAAAAGCGGCTTCTTTGTTTTGTTTTTGGGATTTTTTATCTAAATTTTTCATCTCCACGACATCGCAAAATTTAGCGTAACTAGGCTCCTTGAGAGGTAAAATTTCACCATCATCAACTATATCGTAACGTCCCGCCTTGTAGCTGTCGTAAAAATTTTTAAATGCAGCAAATTTCTTATCCTTGTCGCCACATCTTAAAATTTCGCTAAGCTTTTTAAAAAACCTCATAAAACTCTCGCTTTCATTATCAAATACCCAACGCCAAAGCCGATTATGTGAGCATACCAAGCTATATTTACTCCCATCATCAAAGGCACAAAACTCATAAGCAAGATAGCTATCAAAAGCCCTTTGGCGCTACTTCTATCAAGAAACGCAACTATACCAAGCAGCACACTTATAGCCCCGCTTGCTCCTACTAAATTTATAAAAGAGCCGTTAAGTTTATAAGCAAAATAGATATAAACAAAGCTTAAAAGCGAAGTCGCAACGCCTCCAAGTAGATAAACAGCACTAAATTTTAAAGCTCCAAATCTATACTCTAGCATAGAACCAAACTGAAAAAGAACCGCCATATTCATAAGCAGGTGAGTTAAATTTGCGTGCATAAACATCGAAGTTAAAGGTTGCCAGATCAAAAGAGCATCGATAAAATATAAATTTAATCCAAGCACAAGATCGTTACTAAAATTTGCATAATTAACCAAAAAATATATCAGGCAATTTAGCGCTATAATAGGTGCGGTTACGTTCAATTAGGCTCCTTAAAAAGCGCTATGATATAAAATTTCTCCCTAAAATTAGCTAAAATTTCACGCTACCAAAGCCTGCGAATCTATTTGAAGCAAGGCAAGAACTTGTCTTCTTCTTGCAATTTACGATGTAAGAATTTAGAACTTTATCTTTGCTTTTATGTTTATTTTTTTCACTGAAATTCATAAAGCCATGCTTGCTTTTTTTGCCGCTATGGTGAGTAAATCTAATAGTTCCGTCTTCATAAATTTTATCCACGATTCCGATATGAGTTATCACTTTAGTTTTTTTGTAGTTTTTTGTCTTATCAGTGGTGTTGTTAAAAAATATCAAATCCCCTACTTTTGGTTCGTTTTGGATAATTAAATTTTGGCTTTGATAAAGATTAAATATCGCTTCTGACTTAAGCCCTCTTTTGGTATAAAATTTATCCAAATTTCGCTCTTTAAAATAAATATTTTCGCTTTTTTTATTGATTAAAGAGACAAAACCCGAGCAGTCTCTGCCGTCTCTTTTGTTTAGATATCTACTCATTAAATTTGATATCTCGTTTGATTTTTTTAGTCTAGATTGCATCACAATCTTGCTTAAAGCTTCATTTGCGCCTCCTTGCATAACGAAGTCAAAATCAAACCTCTCTTTTGGTTTTATCTCGGGCGACACAATAGAACATCCCGTCAGTAAAAAAACGGCAAATAGTAAAAAAGTTATATGTTTTTTAAATTTCACTCTCTATCCCTAAAATTTAATAAACTCAATTATATACGCAAATGGGTAAATATGAGCCGAAATTTAGGCTAAAATTTCTTTTTATAAGCTAAATTTCATTACAATATCTTTTTTATATAAGGATTTATTATGCACTATTTAGAGATTGAAGGCAATGCCAAACTAAGCGGAGAAGTTGCCATAAGCGGAGCAAAAAACGCTGCGTTACCATTAATAGCCGCAACACTCATAATGAAAGATGAAGTTACTATATCAAACGTTCCAAATGTAGCAGATATCAAGACGCTAGCTAAACTGCTTGAAAATTTAGGCTCAAAATGCGAATTTGCAGATCATAATACTATTAAAATCAATACAAACGAGATAAATTCCACTAAAGCCAACTACGATATCGTTCGCAAAATGCGTGCCTCAATCCTTACTCTTGGACCGCTTCTTGCGCGCTTTGGGCACTGCGAAGTAAGCTTACCGGGAGGTTGCGCTATAGGTCAGCGTCCAATAGATCTACATTTAAGCGCACTTGAAAAGATGGGTGCAAAGATAGATATCAAGCAAGGATATGTAGTAGCAAGTGCTCCTGATGGGCTAAAAGCAGCCGAGATAGTATTTGATAAGATAACCGTAACCGGTAGTGAAAATATCATCATGGCGGCAGCCCTCGCTCACGGAGTAACAAAGCTTACAAACGTGGCAAAAGAGCCTGAAGTAGTGCAACTGTGTGAGATTTTGGCAAGTGCCGGAGTGCAGATAGAAGGCATCGGAACCGATGAGTTAAGCATAAAAGGCACAGGTCAAAATTTGATAAACGTAAAATCCATAGAAATTATTCCCGATCGCATAGAGGCAGGCACCTATCTATGCGCAGGAGCCATAACCAACTCAAAAATCACGATAAAAAAAGCAAATGCAAACCACTTAAAAGCCGTCTTAACCAAATTTAAGCAAATGGGCTTTGGTATAGAGGTTCAAGATGACGCCATAACCATACTTCCTGCGGATAAAATTCTGCCTACTGAGATAGTTACTACCGAATATCCTGGCTTTCCTACCGACATGCAAGCGCAGTTTATGGCTTTAGCGCTCATGGCCGAGGGAGTTAGCACTATAGACGAAAGGCTCTTTGAAAACCGCTTCATGCACGTTAGCGAGCTAACCAGAATGGGTGCGGATATCAGGCTAAACGGGCATATCGCAAGCGTTTATGGCGGGATTAAACTAAACGCCGCAGACGTTATGGCGACTGATCTTAGAGCAAGCTCGGCTCTTATCTTAGCCGCACTTGTAGCCGACGGCACCAGCAGAGTGCATAGAATTTATCACCTTGATAGAGGCTATGAAAATTTAGAAGTTAAACTTGCAAATTTGGGCGCTAAGATAAGAAGACTGGAGGAATAGATGCTGATACAAGAGGCTCTAAAAAAGATATTTGAAAACATAAATTTAAAAAACTCAAGCGAATTTATAAGTATAGATAATGCGGTTAATAAAATAGTAGCAGAGGACATCGTTGCCGTTAAAAATCTGCCATCGTTTGACAACTCCGCACTTGACGGTTATGCCATAAATTTTGCCGATAGAAAAGCTCCTATTAGCATTACGGATACGGTATTTGCGGGAGACGGTAGAGAAATAAGCATAAAAAGCGGCGAATGCGTAAAGATAATGACGGGTGCTAAGATGCCAAAGGGTGCCGATACGGTGGTTCGTTTTGAAGATGCGATCATAGAGAGTGGCAAGCTGATAGTGGATGATCGAACAAAGCAGTTTAGCGCGTTTAGGCACAAAGGCGAGGAGATAAAATCAGGTGATGTGCTGTTTGGCAAGGGCACAAGACTAAGTGCCGCTCACGTGATGATGCTAGCCGCGCAAGGAATTTCGTTTGTAAGGGTATTTTGCGAGCCAAAAATAGGAATTTTTTCAAGCGGAGACGAGATAGTAGAGCCTTGGCAAAGCGCAAGCGAAGATCAAATTTATAACGCAAACGCAATCGGCATGCAAGCTCTTTTGTCCAAATTCGGCTTTAAATCTAGCTACTTAGGAATCATAAAAGATGACTTAAATGATACTATAAACGCTATAAATTCTGCCGATATGGACGTGCTTATCTGCTCAGGAGGAGCCAGCAAAGGAGAGGCTGACTTCATGAAAACCGCCCTGCTTTCACTTGGATTTACCGAGCTGTTTAGCCACATAGATGCTCGTCCCGCTCGTCCAAGCAAGGCTTATGTAAAAGATAGTAAGATAGTTTTTATAATGCCTGGAAACCCGATGTCGGCATTTTTAAGTGCGTTTTTGCTGATAGTTCCGTTTTTGTTAAAAAGACCCCTTGAAGCAACTAAAGCTTACATAATGCAAGATCTTAAAGTAAAATCAGGTCGTGAAAATGTAGTCCTAGGCAGGCTTGAAGAGGATAAATTTTACGTAACGGATGATAACAAATACGGCTCAGGCATGATCATGCCGCTTGTAAAAAGTAATGCGATCTGTCTTTCAAATTTTAATCAAAGCGAATTTAGGCAAAACGATGAAGTTTTGGTCTATAAATTTTCTTGACAAACGGATATGATTTTGCTAAAATTGCGACTTCTTATCCGCGGGAATAGCTCAGGGGTAGAGCACAACCTTGCCAAGGTTGGGGTCGCGAGTTCGAATCTCGTTTCCCGCTCCATTTTTTTTACTCTATTTTTTCCGATTTTTTTATTTGCAAACTCCATCACTATAAATCCGATGTATTGTATAAATGATGATGCCATAACTCTTAAGACATTAGGATTTAACGGCAAAAATGAAGAAATTTTAAATCTAAACCAGCAAAAAGCCGCCAAGATAAATTCAAACAAAATGGCTGAAATTTTAAAATTTCATCTCATAAATTTCACCGACAAAAGCGGTGGAGAGATAATCTTCGTAAAACATTGCGATGAAATTTTAAAGCTTCAAAGAGATTTTTTAGCAACCGTTACAAATGAATATCCACGCATTAAATTCAGCCAAATTCCAACTATTTCTTCGCAAAGCGAACTTCCAAAAGATTTTTCTACATATAAATTTGAAAAACTTTTCATAAACTCTCTAAACAGTCAAAAAGGAAGCTTTAGGGCTACTTTTATCCTGCCTGATAGTAGCGTTAAAAGCATATTTTTCAGATACGAATTTAAAGCTAAAATGCCAATCTTAAGATCTAGCAAGCAAATTTCAGCCAAACATATTTTAAGCGTGCTTGATTATAGTCTTGACGAAATTGATTTTGGCGATTTTTCAAAGGATTATCTTACTGAAATTCCAGTTTCAAAAATGATATCAAAACAAAACATAAAAGCAGGCGAAATCCTTGCAAAAAGGCAGTTTCAAATGCTTTCGATGATCAAAAAAGGAGACAGCATTCAAGCCGTTTTTAACGACGGCTCGCTAAATGTAAGCATAGAAGTAAGAGCTTTGGAAGATGGAAATTTAGGCGATGTGATAAAGGTTAGAGGAAGGGATAAAAAGGTATTTTATGCTACAATAATTTCAAAAAAACAGGTACTAATCAGATGAGCAAAATTCTAGTGGCTATCAGCGGTGCAAGTGGGGTAAATTTAGGCGTTAAGCTTGCTAACGAGATAGCTAAAACAAGCGAGTGTCACGTCATCATAAGTCATAACGCAAAGCTTGTGCTAAGCAAAGAAGAGGAAATTTTACTTGAAGATAATAATAAATCTAGTGAACTTTATCAGATTTACAAAAATCTTAAAAATACGGCTAAAATTTATGATGATAGCGATATCTCAGCCTCGCTTGCTTCAGGCTCTTTTGGCATAAAAGCTTCCATCATAGCACCCTGCTCTATCAACACGTTAGCAAAAATTCACGCAGGCTTTGCCGATACGCTTATAACTCGTGCCGCAGCGGTTGCTCTTAAAGAGCGAAGAAAGCTAATACTTGGGGTTCGCGAAATGCCTTTTTCTACCATCGCGCTTGAGCAGATGGCAAGGCTATCAAGTATGGGCGTTATCATCGCTGCTCCTGTTTTGGGATATTACGCAGATATCAAAAGCGTAAAAGATATGGAGAATTTCATCATCGGCAAGTGGCTTGACGCACTTGGCATAGAAAATCAAATTTATAAAAGATGGGGTAAAGAGTGAAAAAATCTTGCATATATCCGGGAACCTTTGATCCTATCACAAACGGACATATAGACGTTATCAAGCGCGCTACGAAAATTTTTGACAAGGTGATCGTGGGCGTTGCTAAAAGCGAGAGCAAACAGCCTTATTTTAGTATCAAAAAGCGCGTTGAGATGGCTAAAATCGCGACGGCAAATTTAAAAAATGTAAGCGTGATTAGCTTTGATAACTTGCTTGTGGATTTTGCAAAAAGCCATGATATAAACATCGTTATACGCGGGCTTCGTGCGGTTAGCGACTTTGAATACGAACTTCAAATCGGCTACGCAAACGCTACTCTTTGGGATGAGTTTGAGACGGTTTATCTCATGCCAAGCCTTAAAAACGCTTTTATATCAAGCTCTATCGTGCGTTCTGTTTTAAGACATAACGGCGATGTAAGCAAGCTGGTGCCAAATGAAATTTTAGAAATTTTAAAGGAAAAAAATTAGATGTATATCCTGTTTGAAGGGGTTGATGGAGTAGGTAAAAGTACTCAGATAAAAAAAGTGGCGAAATTTTATGAAAACGCCGTTATCACTTATGAACCGGGCGGAACAGAGCTTGGTAAAAAACTAAGAGAAATTTTGCTTGGCAAAAACTCACTTAGCAAAGAGGCTGAAATTTTGCTGTTTTTAGCTGATCGTGCCGAGCATTTTGATAAGGTTATAAGCAAGAATAAAGATAAGATAATTCTAAGCGACAGAGGATTTATCTCAGGCATGGCTTATGCGATGGCAAATGAAAACCGAGCCGTCAAGGCGTGTGATGAAAACTATATGAAAAAGCTTCTTGAGTTTAACAAATTCGCCCTGCAAGGAAATCTGCCTGATAAGATAGTGTTTTTTGAAGCGGATTTAGAGCTTTTAAATTCTCGAGTTTTTTCTCGCGGGCTTGATCATATAGAAAGTCGCGGAGCGGAGTATCTGCTAAAGGTTCAAGAGTGTATGAAGCGCGTTTTAAACTCACTTGATATAAAATTTCTAGCCATAAATGCAAGCGACGAAATGGGCAAAATAACAAATTTGATAAAGGAATTTATAGATGATTAGCGCATTAAGGGGTATGAAAGATCACCTGCCGCCAAGCGGGCAAACTTACGAATACATTATCAAAATTTGCGAAGAGGTAGCCAAAAACTACGGGTATGAATTTGTATTAACGCCGCACCTTGAGCAAACCGCGCTTTTTAGAAGAAGTGTCGGAGAAAGTAGCGATATCGTAGGAAAAGAGATGTATCAGTTTATCGATAAAGGCGAAAATGACGTCTGTTTGCGACCCGAAGGAACTGCCGGAGTCGTGCGGGCTTTTATCGAAGCGAAATTCGATAAGGCGGGAGGTGCGAGAAGATACTTTTATCACGGCTCAATGTTTCGTTACGAGCGCCCGCAAAAGGGACGCTTAAGGGAGTTTCATCAGTTTGGCTGTGAGTGCTTTAACGAGCCAAGCGTCTATGAAGATGCGAGCATTATTTTGATGATAGATGAAATTTTCGCCAGACTAAACATAAAAACCGCTCTTAAGATAAATTCGCTAGGAGATAGCGAGTGTATGCCGGCTTACCGCGAAAAACTGGTTAAATTTTTAGATGAGCATGAAGCTGAAATTTGCGAGGATTGTAAAAGACGCAAACTTACAAATCCTATACGCGTGCTTGACTGCAAAGAGCAAAAATGTCAAATAATCTACAAAAACGCGCCTTTAATCATAGATAATTTAAACGATGAATGCAAAGATGACTTTAAAAAGCTACAAGAAATTTTAACGACAAACGGAGTTCAATTCGAAGTAGATCCAAGGCTTGTGCGGGGGCTTGACTACTACTGCAAGACGGCTTTTGAGTTTATCAGCAATGAGATAGGAAGCCAAAGCGCGGTTGCAGGTGGCGGCAGATACGATAAGCTGGTTGAGTATCTTGGCGGCAAATCAAGCTACGGGGTCGGCTTTGCTATGGGAGTTGAGCGCATAATGGAAATTTTAAGCTCAAGAGAAAATAGCAGCGACAGAGAGGGAATTTACATCTGCGCGCTTGATAAAGAAGGTCTTGATATCATCCATCAAGCCGGTATAAATTTAAGAAAAAAACACAAGACAAACATATCTTATGAGGCTAAAAATTTACAAAAACATCTTAAAAATGCAGACAATCTAAATGCCGAAATTTTTCTTTGCATGGGCGAAAACGAGCTTAAAGAGGGTAAAATTTGGTATAAAAATCTAAAAAATAAAGTTGAAAAGACAATAAATTTAAATGAGCTTGAAGGAGTGCTAGGTGAATAACTACGGTTTAAATTTATGGGGTGATTCAAATTTTATCATCGAAAACGGCAAGGTATGCATAAATAACGGCTCAAAGCCCGCCATCATAGATATCGTAAAAGACATTAGAAGCGAAGGCTATAGAGGGCCATTGCTACTTCGCTTCCCGCATCTAATCAAAAAACAAATTCAGCAAATTTATTCAAATTTCAAATCGGCGATTAAAGAATTTGACTACAAAGGCGACTTTAACGCCGTCTATCCGCTTAAGGTAAATCAATACCCTGGCTTTGTAAAAAACCTGGTTAAGCACGGCAAAAGCTATGGATACGGGCTTGAAGCGGGCTCTAAAGCGGAACTCTTACTAGTAATGGCTTACAATAACGAAAACGCTCCGATAACGGTAAACGGCTTTAAAGATAAAGAGATGATAAATATCGGCTTTATCGCTGCTGAAATGGGTCACAATATCACTCTTACGATAGAGGGGTTAAACGAGCTTGAAGCTATCATAGCCACGGCAAAAGAGCGCTTTGCGCCAAAACCAAACATCGGACTTCGTATCAGGCTGCATAGCTCGGGTTCTGGGATTTGGGCAAAGAGCGGTGGCATAAACTCTAAATTCGGACTAACCGCAACCGAGCTGATTGAAGCCGTAAATTTGCTAAAAGAGGCGAATTTGCTTGATTGCTTTAACATGATTCACTTTCATATCGGCTCTCAGATAACCGAAATCCATCCGCTTAAAAAGGCGCTAATAGAAGCGGGCAATATATACGCAGAGCTTCGAAAAATGGGAGCAAAAAACCTCAAAGCGATAAATTTAGGCGGCGGTCTGGCGATAGAATACTCACAGTTTAAGGAAAACTCAAGCCGCAACTATACCCTAAGCGAATACGCAAATGACGTCGTTTATCTGCTTAAAACCATAGCCAATCAAAAAAAGGAGCTTGAGCCTGATATCTTTATAGAAAGCGGTCGCTTCGTAGCTGCCTCTCATGCGGTGCTCGTTGCGCCTGTGCTTGAGCTCTTTAGCCAAGACTACACCGAGGAAAAGCTAGCACTTAAAAAGAAAAATCCTCAGCTCATAACCGAGCTGGTTGATCTACTAAACACCATAAAACCGTCAAATGCGATGGAGTATCTGCACGATAGCATGGATCATATGGAAAGCATACTTACGCTGTTTGATTTAGGATATGTTGATCTGGTTGACCGCTCAAACGCTGAAATTTTAACTCATCTCATCATTAAAAAAGCGGTTAAAATGCTTGGAGCTAAACAAAACAATCCCGAGCTTTTAAAACTTCAAGAAGAGGTTCAAGAAAGATACTTGATAAATTTCTCACTCTTTCAGTCGCTGCCTGATTTTTGGGGACTTAAGCAAAATTTCCCGGTCATGCCGCTTGATAGGCTTGATATCCGCCCTACCCGCTCGGCTTCGCTTTGGGATATCACTTGCGATAGCGACGGCGAGATAGGCTTTGACGATGAATTTAATCCGCTGTTTTTACACGATATCGACGTGGAAAAAGAGGAGTATTTCTTAGGATTTTTCATGGTAGGAGCATATCAGGAAGTGCTTGGAATGAAGCACAATCTCTTCACTCATCCTACCGAAGCGACGATAGATATAGACGAAAACGGTTATAAAGTGGCTCACCTGCTTGAAAGCCAATCGATCCTTGATATCATGGAAGATCTTGACTACGATATATATGAAATTCAAGACACTCTAAACGAACGAATCGAGAAATCAAAACTAGTAAATGAGACTCAAAAAAAGCAAATTTTAGGCGAGATGTATCTCTTTTTAAACGATAACGGTTATCTAAAAACTATATCTTAAATTTCACAAAAAGGAAAAACATGCTGTCAAATAGAGTTCAAGTATTAAGCGAATCGCTTACCATAGCTATCAGCTCACTTGCTAAAGAGATGAAAGCAAAAGGCGAAGATGTCGTGAGTTTTTCGGCGGGCGAGCCGGACTTTGACACTCCAAAAGCGATAAAGGACGCAGTCGTAAAAGCCCTTGATAAGGGATGTGGCAAATACACTGCGGTTCCGGGCTCTCCTGATGTCTTAAAAGCTATCGCTTCAAAGCTGGAGCGTGAAAACGGGCTAAAATACGAGACAAGCCAGATCATAACAAACGTAGGAGCCAAGCACTCGCTTTTTAATATCTTTCAAGCGCTGATCGATGACGGCGACGAGGTTATAATCCCAAGCCCTTACTGGGTAAGCTATCCCGAGATGGTGAAATTTAGCGGCGGTGTGCCTGTTTATATAGATACTTGCGAAAAGAGCGGATTTAAGATAACGCCTGAGCAACTAAAAGAGGCAATCACGCCAAAGAGCAAAATTTTAGTATTAAATAGCCCTTGCAATCCGACAGGTGCGATATATAGCCGTAAAGAGCTGCTTGCTCTTGGCGAAGTTTTAAAAGATACGAAAATCATCGTAGCAAGCGATGAAATTTACGAAAAACTTAGCTACGACACTCCTTTTACCGCAGTTGCAAGTGTGAGTGAAGATATGTTTAAGCGCACCATTACCATAAACGGACTGAGCAAATGCGGAGCTATGCCCGGCTGGAGATTTGGCTATATGGCAAGCATGATACCTGAGCTAAACGCCGCGGTTAAAAGGCTTCAAAGCCAAAGCACAAGCAACATAAGCTCGATCGTCCAAGAAGGAGCGATAGCAGGGCTTTCCGGAAAAGCCGATGAAGATATGGCTATGATGAGAGCGGAATTTATCAAGCGCAGAGATAAAGCGTGCGAGATGATAAACTCCATAAACGGACTTAGCGTGCTTAAACCCGAAGGTGCGTTTTATCTATTTGTAAACTGCTCTAAGGTCGAGCCTGACTCGATGAAATTTTGCCGTCGCTTGCTTGAAGAGGCGAAAGTAGCTTGCGTACCTGGAGTTGGATTTGGTATGGACGGATACTTTAGACTAAGCTTTGCTACAAGTATGGAAAATATCATAAAAGGCATAGATCGCATAGCCGAATTTGTGAAAAACTACTAAAAATTTAAGGACGAAATTCGTCCTTAAATACTCACTTTTTTATTATTTATTTCTAACTTAATCAAAATTTTGCTCATATTTACACTATTGATTGTATAATTGTTTAAAATACGTTAATAAAGGAATTTGTATGAAAGCCTGTATGAAAAGCGGCACTACTCTTTTTCTCTCTTTTGTTGCCATAAGCCTGCTTTACGGTGAAGAAATCACCATAGATAAAGACTCTCCAAAATCTTTTTACGGCAAATATATTTCAGGTAGTAGTTTTAGAGTAAACGGAAACAACAATATTATAACATGGAATGGGATTCCAAAAGATATTAGAAGATCTATAGATATCATTGCAGGCTATAGCACTACAGCGGATGTAAGCGGAAACACTCTAAATTTTAACGGCGACTCTACTTTGCTTATTTCATATATATACGGAGGAGATTCAAAAACTGGTGTAGCCAAGAACAATACTCTAAATATAAAACGTGGAGGTATACCAGGAAATATTGCAGGAGGAAACGGAAGATTTGGGGCTATTGATAACCTTGTAGCAATCTCCGGAGGAAATCTTGCAAACGGCAGTTATATACAAGGAGGAAAATCATTACCGGGCAAAGCCAGCAACAACACAGTAACTATAACCGGAGGCTTGTTTGGAGAAAATCATTCTATATACGGAGGACATTCAAAACAAGGAGAAGCTGGTAACAACACGGTAACCATATATGGCGGAGAATTTAAGCAATCTGGTTCTATACACGGCGGATATTCAGAAACAGGTAAAGTTGTAAGCAACACTGTAAATATAGACGGTGGAAATTTTGAAGGATCCGTTATCTACGGAGGAGAATCTTTTAGTAACTCAGCTACACACAACACAGTAAATTTAAATGTTAATAACCTTGTTTTATCTAGTATTATAGGTGGAAATATATCATCTTCAGCCTCAAGAGACGCTTTTACAGGCAACACGCTAAACATAAGAGGTAAAAACATAACTGCAAGTAGAGTTAAGAACTTTGAATTTTTAAATTTCTACATACCTGTTGGCTTTATGCCTGCTACTGATAAGATGCTTACATTAAATACTGCTCCCGATCTATCCAGATCTAAAGTAGGCGTAGCTATGATGCACGGAGGAGTTTTAAACAATGGAGACAATATAACTCTTATAGATGCGTCTTCTTCACAAGATCCGATACTTTATCTAACCGACATGACCAACCAAACGGGACAGCTTCAAACGGGAATTTCAGCTAAATACAAATTCACTCTAAAGGCAGATGATACAAAGAAAAAGCTATTTGCCATAGTGGGTGTACCTACAAAGTTAAAAAACCTAACCGTAAATACTGACACGCCGCAAGCAGAATATGAAATATACGATACATCCACTACAGGAGGAAGAGAATTTGGTCTTAATGGAAGCAAAAATTCTCTTACTTGGAACGGAACACCTAATTATGTAAATGAAAATACCGATATAAAGGCAGGATATAGCGATACCGAGGATGTAAACGAAAATACTTTTAATTTTAATGGCAACGATAGTACACACATAACACATATATACGCTGGGCATTCAAATAAAAGAAATGCAATCAATAATAAGCTGTATATAACCGGCGGGAAAATACTAGCTGGAGCATATGGAGCACTTGCAGACCTAGATGCTAAAAACAACCATGTTTATATAACAGGAGGAGAATTTGATAATAGTCGTTCTACTATATACGGTGGATACTCTAGCAATAACGGAGAAGCTAGTGCAAACAGTATAACTATAGCAGGTTGGGAATCTAGCAATAACAGTAAAAATGTGGATATTGTTGGAGGATATTCTGAAAACGGTAAAGCTATAAATAATACAGTAAATTTAAAGGCTGACGGTATTATCTTGGGAGGCATTTATGGAGGAGAAGTACCCCCTGGAAGTATGGAAGAAAATTTAATAGGCAACACACTAAACGTAAGAGGCAAAAATATAACTGTCGCTACTATTGAAAATTTTGAAAAGCTAAATTTCTACATACCTGTCGGCTTTATGCCTGCTACTGATAAAATGCTTAGATTAACCGAAGCTCCTGATCTAACAAATTCTAAAATAGGCGTAGCCATGATGAAAGGCGGGGTTTTAAACAATGGAGATAAAGTTACTCTTATAGAATCTTTAGGCGATCAAATAACATATCCGGACAAAATGGAAAACAATACAGCCGAACTTCAAACGGGAATTTCAGCCAAATACAAATTTACTCTAAAAGCAGATGAGACAAAAAGAAAGCTACTTGCGGTAGTAGAACTTATCAAAAAGCTTATTATAGACACTACAACCTCTGAAGCAAAATATGAAGAGTATCTATCCGGAGATAATTTTAGCCTTGAGGGAAGCGATAATACGCTAATTTGGAATGGCACGCCTACCGATCTTGCTTCAAATATAAATCTAAAAGCAGGATATAGCAATACAGGCAACGCAAACCAAAATACTTTAAATTTCAATGCAAATACTACCGATCTCATCAAAAACTTATATGGAGGAGAAGCCGACAACGGCAAAGCTCAAAATAACACTCTAAATATATCAGGCGGAAATGTCGCAGGATATGTCTATGGAGGTTACGGTAAAACAGGATCTTTAAATAACACATTAAGAATTTCGGGTGGAAATTTTACTATCGATAAGCCTATTTTGTACGGCGGATACTCTGAAGGCGGAAAGGCTCAAGGCAATAATGTTATCATAGAAAATTCAGCTACCGTACAAAACAATACTCTTATATATGGCGGTCAAGTAAATAACGCCTTAGAAGACGCTACAAGTAATAGCGTTACAATAAATCAAGCAAATTTTGAAGACAATATCCATATCTCCGGAGGATATTCAAATAAAGCTAATGCCACAAACAATAGCGTTGCAATAGCACAAGCCAAATTTGGAAATAGTAACTATATACATGGCGGATATTCTATTAAAGGCGATGCGTCAGGCAATATAGTTAGTATCAATCAAGCAACATTTAAAAGCGATAGCATTATCTATGGCGGCAACTCAGAACAAGGTAGCGCCATAAATAACACCGTAAATTTAAATAAAGATTCCCTTTCTTTAGGCAAAATTTTTGGCGGGTATACAAAAAATAGCGCAAGAGATCATTTTACGGGCAACGAGTTAAATATAAGAGGCAAAAATATCAGAGCAGATTATATCTATAACTTTGAAAAACTAAATTTCTATATACCGAATGGATTTGATCCCGATACCGATAAGATGCTAATCTTAAACAATGATATCGATTTAAAAAATTCCAAAATCGCAGCAAGAATGGCTATAGGCGCCTCTATGCAAAACGACGTCAGACTAACTCTTATAAACGCGCCGTTCATAACATATCCGACCGACATAACAAACCACTCTATAGATATACAAGCTGGAATTTCAGCTGATTATAGATTTAATCTTGAAAAAGATCCTAATGGAGAAAATTTATACGCCACATTAGGCTCACCATCTCCTCTTGTATTAAAAAATTTTGCCGTAGAAAAGACAACCGCCAAAAGTGAATATAAGCGCTATTTGCAAGATAATAATTTCCGTCTTTTAGAAAGCGGTAATACGCTAACATGGAACGGAACCCCTTTAGATATAACATTTGACATAGATATCTTTGCCGGATATAAATTTTACGGCAATGTATCAGATAATACTCTTAATTTTAATCAAAACAATACAAACCACATAAAAGAGATACGTGCAGGTTTTGCTTATGACGGTGTTGCTGTAGGCAATAAGCTACATATTTCTAATGGAAATATAGGTATTAGCGCCATATCGGGAAGAGGTAGTAAAGGGGCTTTAGACAACACTATAAAAATTTCAGCAGGCGATTTTATTGGATTTACGAAAATTTATGCAGGCTCTTCTGAAATAATGGATGTTATAAACAATGGTATCGAGATAGAAAACGGCACTTTTACGCAAGAAGTTGAAATTTATGCAGGATATACCCATGCAAATGCCGTTGTGTCAAATGCTATAAAGAATTATTTGAATATAAAAGATGGATCTTTTTCCGATAGAGTTAAGATTTATTCCGGTTATTCTAAAAATGGCAGCGTTGAACAAAATTCTTTAACGATAAGTGGCGGGTCTTTTGTTGATCAGGTTGAAATTTACGGCGGATACTCCGAGTTGGGAGATGTTTCAAACAACACCATAAATATAACCGGCGGGAAATTTGCTAAGACTGTTAAAATTTACGGCGGACGCTCAATAAATGGTCCTGCTATAAACAACACTATAAATTTATTAAATTCAGATAATCTGAATTTCCCTTATATATACGGTGGCTCAAGCCAAGCCGATGCATTTACCGGCAACGCCCTAAATATAAAAAATAAAAATATAAATGCAAGCGATGTAAAGAACTTTGAGTTTTTAAATTTCTACATACCTGTTGGGTTTAGTGTAGCAAATGACAAGATGCTTATATTAACCGAAGCTCCCGATCTAACAAATTCTAAAATAGGCGTAGGTATGATGAAAGGCGGGGTTTTAAATAGCGGTGATGAAGTAACTTTGATATATTCCGATGCCGGCATAATTTATCCAGCAAAAGAAAATATGAAAAATCACAAAAATCAAATTCAAGCAGGAATTTCAGCAAAATATGATTTCACTTTAAAAGAAGATAGTGAAAAGAAAAGACTGCTAGCCAAAGTAGTCAATGAAGAAACTCCGCCGGAAAACAAACCTGAATCTGGTAAACAAGAAGATAGCAAACCGGACATAGAAAAACCAAAAGAAAACATACCAGAAGCGGATAAGCCCGAAAACAGCAAACCAGAAACAACCAAACCTGAAATAAATAAACCGGAAGCGGGCAAACCTGAAGCCGGTAAACAAGAAGATAGCAAACCAAACATAGAGGAACCAAAAGAAAATATACCTGAAACAAATACACCACATCTCCTTCCCTACCCTAAAAACGTAGTAGAAACAACCATAGGAGAGCTAGGTATGCTACTATCTAGCTCTGATATGATATCGTCCATGTCTCTTCAAACAGATTCAAACGGAGCATTCGCCTCTACAAGCGCATCAAACACTAGGCTTAAGTCAGGCTCGCACGTAGATCTAAAGAGCTTTAACGCAGCAGCGGGAGTCGCTAAAGAATTTGAAGGAAACAGTGTAGGAATGTTTGTAGAATTTGGTGGAGGTAAGTATGATAGCTTTAACGACTTTGACACGATAGATGTAAGAGGTGACGGTAAGTTTAAATACATAGGTCTTGGTATAGCTACTAAGTTTAGCCTTCCAAATAGCTTTTATCTAAGCTCAAGCTTTAAAGCAGGCAAGATAAAGAGTGATTATGAAAGCGATATACCTGCTGCAACCACTCCTAAATATGAAGCTAAAAGAAGCTACTATGGAATGCATTTAGGCTTAGGCAAGACGATAGATATAAGTGATATATCAAATATAGATATATACTCTAAAGTGCTCTTTAACAAGCTAGGAGAAAAAGAGATAGAGGTAGATATAGTAGGAGATAGAATTCTTTTAAAACCTGCTAAATCCTTATCGGCTAAGATAGGAGCTAGATACAATCACACTATAAACGAAAGATTTGATCTTTATACAGGTGCTAGCTATGAAAGAGAGTTTAAAGGTGAAGCCAAAGGATATAACCTAACTCATAATGTAGATATAGATAGTCCAAGTATCAAAGGAAGCACTTATAATGCAGAGATAGGTGCTAAGCTAAATAGTGCAAATAACCTAACGCTAGACTTTAACCTACAAGGTATGACAGGCAAAAAAAGAGGTGTTAATGGCGGTATCGGGGTGCAGTGGAGGTTTTGAGTTTAGATAAAGGAGCTTTTTAACTTCTTTTATCTAGTTAATATATACAAACAGAGGCAAATTTATCGTTTGTCTCTGTTTAAATTTCTTCTTTTTATTTATACTAAATTTGCAAAACACAAAAAGAAAATTTAAATAGATCAAATATCTAAATTTACATAAACAAATAAAAATTTGCTCGTATAAAGAGTAAATTTAAGGCAATATACGAGCGTTTAAAATCTAATTTTTCTTAAAAAATCTCAAAATTTTAGCTTGCAGTTTGAAAAACTCGCCAAGCTCCATTATCGGATAAGCTCCTGCGTATTTCTTGCCGCCTTCAATATTCTTGCCAACTCCTCCACGTGCGGCAATCTGAGCAAAATCCCCAACTTTAAGATGTCCTGCCGTGCCGCTTTGCCCACCCATCACGACGTTTCTACCAAGCTTAGTTGAGCCTGCAAGTCCTGTTTGAGCTACTATTAAGCAGCCCTGACCCAGCTCGCAGTTATGACCTATCTGCACAAGGTTATCTATCTTTGTGTGGCGCTTGATGATGGTCGGCTCAAATACTCCGCGATCTATCGTAGTGCATGCTCCGATCTCGACAAAGTCTTCTAAAATCACGTTTCCGTTGTGGTAAATTTTGATATGCTCGCCCGTTTTGGTATGTGCGTAGCCGTAGCCGTCAGAGCCGATAACGGCATTTGCGTTTATATGGCACTCATCGCCGATTACGCAGTCGTTATATACAACTACATTTGGATGCAAGATGCAGTTTTTACCGATCTTTACATTATCACCCAAAAATACTCCCGGCATTAGCACACTGCCCTCGCCCACCGTTACGCCTGAGCCTATATAAACGTTTTGCATTACTTTGGCACTGGGTGAAATTTGAGTCTCTTTTGGAGAGCTTGCAAAAAGCTCTTTTACAAAAAATTTGCTTAAAATCGCAAATGCCAAATGCGCGTTTTCAACGACTATAGCATGCGTATCGCTAGGCACAAATTCCTTTAAACTTCCACCTATCAGTATGGCTCCTGCCTTAGAATTTGAAATAAATTTGGCGTTTTTTTCGCCGTCGCAATAGCTTAATTCGCTACTTTTTGCATTAGCAAGCGAATTTAGTGCAGTTACCTCAAAATCACTACCTTTAAATTCAATCTCTAAAATCTTATAAATTTCACTTAGTTTCATCACATATCCATTAAAACCGACCCGCCGCGAACGATATCGGCAGGATTGTATTTTTTGATAGCTTTTAAGAAATTATTAACCCTAATCGTATCGTCAGCCACCATAACAACGATAAAATTTTCATTTGTGTTCGCAACTATTCCGTTATATGCCTTAAGTATAGCGTCAAGTCCGCCGAAATTTTCGCTTAGCGGAATTTTTACGAGCGCCATCTCTTTTTCGACAAATTCTCCTGTTTCTATTACTTTATATGTCGGTATTAGCTTATGCAGCTGCTTTACGATCTGCTCTAACACTCTTTCATCGCCCACCGTTACGATACTAAGGCGAGATAAATTTGTCTCCGGTATCGGAGCGACCGTAAGAGTATCGATATTGTATCCGCGTCCTGCAAAAAGCCCTGAGATACGCGAAAGCACTCCGTGTTCGTTAAGAACGATGACTGAAATTACTCTTCTTATGCTCATCATTTATTCCTTGCTTTTTAGTATCATATTGTATATCGCGGCTCCCGCAGGCACCATAGGAAGCACATCTTCAAAGCGATCGACCCTAACGTCAAGCATAGCTACTTTGCCAAGCTTGATCGCTTCTTTTAGCGCATTTCTAAACTCATCTTTGGTTTTGCAGACAAACCCCACTCCGCCAAAGCCCTCTACTATCTTTACGAAATCAGGCTGCACGCTAAGATCAGTTGAAGAGTAGCGTTTCTCGTAAAAAAACGTCTGCCACTGGCGCACCATGCCTAAAAAGTTATTGTTTAATATGATGTTTATAACCGCTATGCCGTTTTCTGAGGCTGTCATTAGCTCTTGGATGTTCATTAGTATCGAGCCGTCGCCTGTAAAATTTATAACCGTTTTACTAGGATCTGCGCACTTTGCGCCCATTGCTGCAGGTAGTCCGTAACCCATCGTACCAAGACCTCCGCTGGTAATCAACTGTCTTGGGCGCGAAAACGGATAAAACTGCGCCGCCCACATCTGGTGCTGTCCGACGTCAGTTGATATGATCGTATCATCGCCAGCTATCTTAGCGGTCTCTTCTATGACCCACTGCGGCTTTAAAATTTCATCGCTGTCGCTGTAAGCAAGCGGGTTTAGCTTGTCGTAGCGAGAGAGGATATCTTTCCAGTCTTTGATGTTTTCAGGATTTACTTCAACTCTTTGTATGAGCTCTTCAAGCACGGATTTAAGGTCGCCCACTATCGGAAAATGGGCATTTACTATCTTTGATATAGAGCTTGGGTCGATATCTACGTGAATGATTTTCGCGTATCTTGCAAATTCGCTTAACTTGCCGGTGATACGATCATCAAACCTAGCTCCAAGTGCGATAAGCAAATCGGCCTCGCTTAAAGCCATATTTGCAGCATAGCTTCCGTGCATGCCCGCCATCGCAAGCAAATTTTCATCATCATGAGATAAAATTCCAAGCCCCATTAGAGTCTCTATGGCAGGAATTCCCGTCTTTTTAGCAAATTTTCTTACAAGCTCGCTGGCACCAGAAGCTACAACTCCTCCTCCAAGGTAAAGAAGCGGTCTTTTTGCCGCAGATATGGCTTCGGCAGCCTTTTTAATCTGCTTTGCATTGCCCTTATAAGTAGGCTTATAAGTAAGCATCTTTATCTCCTCGGGATAATCAAAATTTCCCATTGCTGCGGTTATATCCTTTGGTATGTCGATATGAACGGGGCCCGGACGACCTGAGCGAGCGATGTAAAACGCCTCTTTTAAAATTCTTGGAAGCTCGTCAATACTATTTACCAAATAGTTATGCTTCACACAGGGGCGAGAAATTCCTACCGCGTCTATCTCTTGAAAGGCGTCCGTACCGATAAGAGAGCTTGCAACCTGCCCGCTTATAAGCACTATAGGAATGCTATCAGAATACGCCGTAGCAAGGCCTGTAACGGCATTTGTAAATCCCGGACCGCTGGTAACGAAAGCTACTCCGACTTTTCCGCTTGCTCTTGCGTATCCATCTGCGGCATGGACGGCGGCCTGCTCGTGGCGAACTAAAATATGCTTAAAGTATCTTTGCTTATAAGTCTCATCGTAGATATTAAGAGCCGCACCGCCAGGATATCCGAAAACTATATCAACATCCTCTTTATATAGCGCTTCGCTAATCATCTGCGAGCCTGAAATGCCTTTTACCATAAAAATCCCTTGTGAAAATTTAAGATATATTATAAATCTATTCGCTTTAAAAAGGCGTAAAATGAAATTTTGATTTCAAATTTTAGCTCTTGTCTTGTTACGATATTGCAAGAGCTTTATTATTATTTCAACAAATTTATCTATTATTTTTATAGAAATTTATATTAAAAACAAATCGTATGAAAGTTATTTGATTTTTTAGTGAGTATTATGAAAGTTTATACAACAATACACAACCAAGTGGCACAATTAAAATCAAATAAAATTTCACCAACTAAAGAAGAATCAAAACGGCCAGATGGCCTCCATGAGCTTCGTTCCCCAAGGTTTTCTGGTAGATTTATCCACATCCCCTTCGGTCTTATATAAAATTTTCGCATCAGCTATGTATTTTGAATCGATTTCGTTTGAATTTGATATATCATAAGGTCTTATTACGCCGCTTAGTTGCACTATCTGCTTTTCGCCGTTAAGCAGTAGCTCGCGCGAGCCTTCGATGAAGTAGTTGCCGTTTTCAAGCACTTTAATAATGCGAGCCGATATGGTTGTCTTAAAGCTTTCGGTGCGAGAACTCAAAGCTCCTCCGCTAAATTCGTTTTTCGTGCCCGCTTTAAAGCCTATATCGCCGAATTTGTTTAACTGATCCGCCGCGTGAGAAAGAGGCGAAGATCCTGCGGTAAATACTCCTCCTCCAAGCCCTATAGTGCTGTCTTTATTAGTGTTTCGTTTGCCTGTGGAGCTTTGATTTGCACTCTCGCTTATCACTACGGTTACGATATCATTTACGTTCATAGCCTTTCTATCTGAGAACAAAGGATTATCCCCTCGTCCAAAAAGACTACCCGTATTTGGCTGATTATTTATCTGCTTGGCGGGAAGCTGCTCTACATATACAGGCGGCTTCATGTCTATTTTAGGATCGGCGCTCGGCACACATCCGCTAAAAATCAGTCCGACGCAAGCCATAGATAAATAAAATTTAGCTTTCATAAAATTTAACCTTAGTATAGATATTTATGATAAAATTAAGCAATTAAAGTTCCACTAATTAAGGAAAAAAGATGAAAACCGATAGGATTTATCTGCTAACTGCTAATTTTTCAAAAATTTATGAAATTATATCAGCAAAATTTAAAAATATAACGATTTTTGAGCCTATCGGCGGATTTGTAAGCATTGAAGAAGCGATTTTGGCTTTTAGAGAAGATAGAGAAAAAGAGCTGATAAAAGATATCATAAAAGAATTTGATAGACTTAAAAAAGACTACGAATTTATCGCGATTAGAGGATGTGAAGCATTTGGAAATATCGGCAAATTCGAGCTAAATTTAATGCTTGCCAAGCACCTTAACGCTCCTGTTTATTGCACCGAGAATTTAAAAGCGATAAATAAAAACTCAAAGCTCTTTATAAGCTCAAATTTGGATGAAATTTTAGCTTATAAACAAGACATTATCACTCCTTACAAATTCGAAAAAGAGCTTGTAGATAAGGCAAAATCAGATAAAAAAACCATAGTTTTGCCTGAAAGCGCCGATGAGCGGATATTAAAGGCTAGCGAGCTTTTAATAAAAACGCAAGCGGTAAATTTAATCCTACTTGGAGATGAGAGCGGGATTAAAACCGAGGCAAAGAGTCTTGGCGTAAATTTAGAAGGAATAAAATTCATAAATTTAGACAAAAACGAGTATCAAGACGGCTTCGCAAGCAAGCTTTATGAGCTTAGAAAACACAAGGGCGTAACGCTTGAAAAAGCAAAAGAGATGATTTTAGATAAAACTTACTTTGGCACCATGATGGTTCAAACAGGCTTAGCCGACGCCATGGTAAGCGGAGCCATAACCACTACCGCCGATACCATACGCCCCGCATTTGAAATCATAAAGACAAAACCGCAAACACCGCTTGTATCAAGCTCTTTTGTGATGTGTATGGATGAAGAAATTTTAATCTACGCAGATTGTGCGATAAATCCAAAGCCCGACGCGCAAACTCTGGCTAGGATAGCGATTGATTCGGCTAATACCGCTAGCTACTTCGGGCTTGAGCCTAGAGTCGCCCTACTTTCATACTCTACGGGAGATAGCGGATACGGCGAAGATGTGGATTTGGTTCATGCGGCACTTAAGATAGCAAAAGAGCTTGAGCCAAATTTAGTCATCGACGGACCTATGCAATATGATGCAGCCATCGACATGCAAGTAGCCAAAAAGAAGCTGCCAAATAGCGACGTAGCCGGCAGAGCAAATGTATTTGTATTTCCAAATTTAAGCTGCGGCAACATCGGATATAAGATAGCTCAACGCAGCGCAAACTGCATCGCCATAGGACCGCTTTTGCAAGGACTTAAAAAACCCGTAAACGACCTAAGCAGAGGGTGTTCGGTAGAAGATATAGTAAATACGGTTTTAATCACAGCCATACAAGCAGGAGGCAAATAGTGAAAATTTTAGTTTTAAACTCCGGTAGCTCATCTATAAAATTTCAGCTTTTTGATATGAGCAACAACAACGCAATCGCGACAGGACTTATCGAGCGCATAGGAGAAAGCAACTCTTATGCCAAATTAAAAGATACAAAAACAGACAACGTTTACGAAGAAAAGCTGGCGATCAAAGATCACCACGAGGGTCTTGAGATCATGAATAGGCTATTTGCGGTATCAAATATTTTGCACAACCTAAGCGAGCTTGACGGCATAGGACACAGGATAGTTCACGGCGGAGAGAGTTTTAGCGCTTCGGCTAGAATTGATAGCGAAGTGATCGCTAAAATCGAGCAAAATTCAGCCCTAGCTCCGCTTCATAACCCGGGACACCTAGCAGGCATAAGAAATGCCATGAAAGAAAGCGGCGAAAACGTCCCTCATGTGGCGGTTTTTGATACGGTATTTCATCAAAGCATGCCGGAATTTGCTTACAAATACGCACTGCCTTATGATCTAGCCAAACGCTTGCATATACGCAAATACGGCTTTCACGGCACCTCTCATCACTACGTTACCAAAACCGCAGCCAAAATGCTTGGCATAGAGTATGAGAATTTTAACGCCATATCGCTTCATCTTGGCAACGGCGCTTCGGTTTGTGCAGTCAAAGAGGGTAAAAGCGTAGATACTTCGATGGGGCTTAGTCCGCTTGAAGGTCTTATAATGGGCACAAGAAGCGGGGATATGGATCCTGCGATCATCACTTATCTGCTAAATTTAGGCGAACTAAAGGCTAATGAGATCGATACTTTTTTAAACAAAAAGAGCGGGCTTCTTGGAATTTGCGGTTCAAACGATATGCGCGAAGTGGTTGCTAAAATGGAGCACGACGAGAGAGCTCATCTTGCTTTTGAGATGTTTTGCTACCGTATCAAAAAATACATAGGAGCTTACTATGCCGTGCTTGGGCGCGTTGATGCGCTTATATTTACAGGCGGTATCGGTGAAAACGCACCAAATACAAGAAGTAAAATTTGTAGCGAGTTACCGCACCTTGGTATCAAGATAGATCACGAGCTAAATTTCGCCAGATCAAGCGGCGCAAGATGTGTGGATGATAAAGAAGCGGTCATAAAAACACTGATAATACCGACGAACGAGGAGCTAGAAATAGCGCTTGAGACGAAAAGAGTGATAGAAAACAGTTAAAATAATGCGCAAATTTAAGCATTATTTTTTCTTATATGGTATTAAATAAGTTAAAAAAGCTGAAGCTATTAGGTATAGGACAGTTCCTATGATATAGGAAACTAAATACATCTTATCTGAATTTGGAAATATCACTTCATTAGCAAAGTAAGCAAAAATTACCACAATAATGATCGATAATGTTGTAAAACTGTCCACTAAAAAAGTAAAAAACCCTGATGGCTTAAATTCGCTTTTGCAGTTTTCGCAAACTAAATTCTTTTTTACGAATAGATCTTTAAATTTAGATATTTTCTTTATCTTATTGCTGCAGTTTGTGCATTTAAAATAGAGTAAATTCATAATTTCCTCTTTGCCATTATCTCTCCTTGAGAATTTTATTTTTTATATTTTTAGTTTTAGGTTTTGTAAAATCTCTGCGGTTTAAAAACCATACTATAAGCAGTAAAAAGACGGCTATTTTCAAATAAGTAAATAATAAGTATTTATCTCTTTCAGGCATCTTTAATTCTTTTTCATAGTCATACTCTATATGAATTTTGCCGTTTCCATCTTCTAGCTGAAGGATATCTTCTCCTAAAGGCATAGTCTTGCTATATATAGTTACCCTTTTGCCTATAACTGGTTCATAAATTTTCTTATCTATCCTATCTATGTAGTAACGCATATAGCCACCCTTATCGGATTTTACTACAAGCTTTCCTTCACCTTTTATCTCGTAATTTGCCGCCTCTACTAAGCCTGTTGTTTTAGTAAGCTCATTTAAGGGCTTGGTGTCGCTATAAAAAAATATATATTTCAATGCTTCTGATGATAATGCCAAACACAAAGCAACCATAGCCATCAAAAAAGCAGATGTAAGAGTTCTTAAAAATGAGCCGTTGCCTTTAAAAGGTCTTTGTATAAAGATTATAAACGGATATGAAGATATGATTTTTTCTTTAAGTTTTTCCAAGATTATTCCTATTTGCTTTTTAAAAGAGGTATTTTACTATGTATTTGAGAAATTTAGGCTAGCCAAGATAGCTAGCCTAGTGCCTCAAAGGCTAAATTTTATAGATATTTGCGGGCAACGCTTGTCTGGCGCAAGTGCCTACAAGCCAGTCGTTAAGGCTAAATTTGCCTTTGCGTTTTGGATCAAGCAGACCAAGTAGGTTGTGATTTATACCCACTTCGGTTCCTTCTATCCTGAGTGCCGGTTTGCCGTCTATGTAGTGAGTTCTGGCACCAAATTCAGTATGTCCAAAGCCGTGTTCAAGGCTTATAACGCCTTTTGCAACGCCGCTTGTTACAAACGCCGTGCCTTTTGCGCTTGCGTATGGAGTTACGACTTTGACCTCATCGCCCGTTTTGATATCCTGCTCTTTTGCTATATCTTCGCTGATACGCACGAAATTTACGGGATGTATGCTTCTCATCCTATCGCTCATGATAGTGTAGTAGTGCTGTGCGTTTGATTTTTTCGAGCTTACTAGATATTTCCACTCGGATTTCGGGAAGAATTTTTCAAGCGGAGTTCCGTCGCTTGCCACAGGCTTCATCAGCGTAGGCGTGCCAGGCATGTATTCGCCCGTGATAGAGTGGCGATGTCCGCCAAGCGGCTCATAGTATATCGAGGCGGGATTTGGCGCAGGTACTTTTACAGTCGCCTTATCGCTCTTATATGCGGTCGTATAATCATCGTATCTTCCGCCTTTTGCAAGCACGTGAGCGACCTTTGCCACCTCTTCTTTTTTGAGATATTTTTCTATCTTTGGCATAACTCTGTGAATTTTACTAAGCTCGGCATCTTCTTTGCTAATGTCGCTTACCGCTTCGCCGTCAAAGGCTAAATTCGCAAGTGCGGCGGCATAAAACTGCTCTTTAGTGTCTAAATCCATGGCGTTGCCGTCTTTATCCTTAAAGGCACCCTTGCCAAAGCCTTTTAGCCCAAGCTTTTTAGCGATGGTGATATAAAATAGCTCCACATCTATCGGCGTGCCGTTTTTATCCTTATCTTGTCTTGGAGTTACCGCAGGATAGCGCACGACTGAAGTTTTGGTTATAGTTCCCCAAAGTGCGTTTGGCATACCCCAGTTTTCTAAATTTAACCCGTCAGGCACGATGTAGTCGGCATAGGCATTTGTTTCGTTCATAAATGCGTCTATACCGATGAAAAGAGGCAGATCTCTGCTATCTTTTAGAGAGTCTTTCACCGCCGTTTCAAGCCCCGCTTGTCCGTAGATGACGTTTGTCATGTAGTTGATGAAAATTTTAGCCTTATAAGGATATCCCACCGCATGGCTTGTAAGAGTTTCATTTATAAGCGGCATAGAGATAGGATACCAAGGTTGCTGTGCAGGATAGCCCGTGCCTCCGGCTGCTACTTTGCGCTTAAATTCCGAGCTTGTCTCGTAGTATTTACCCGAGCGAGATAGATTTACTCCGCCTGCTTTATAAGCGCCGTCAAATTTCTCAAGCTCATATCTACCGCTCATAAATTTATGCGTGCCTGCGCTTGCGTTTACGTTTCCGCCCTTGTAGCCGTAAGTGCCCATGAGTGTATTTAAGCAAAGTATCGCGTATGTACTCATCGCCGCTTGCGTGTGCATCATGCCGCCGTGCACGTTCGTGCTTACTTGGCGACCGTTTTTTGTGAAATTTTCACAAAGCCAGAGGATATCATCCATACTCACGCCGCAAAGCTCTGAATACTCTTTCATCGTGTGCTTGAAGGCTGACTCTTTAAGAAGCTGCATAGAGCTTTTTACAGCTACTTTTTTGCCCTCTATCTCTATCTTGCCTTTGTAGTAGAGTTTGGCAGGCTCGTTTACTTTGTAGCTTTGGATTTTACCGCTTTGCGAGCATACTTGCCACTCATCATTAACTCGCGCAAATTTGCCGTAGTCTTTATGTCCTTTTTGAGTTATGACTAAGTGAGTTGCGTTGCACCAGTGAATTTCACCCGCCAGCTTGGCTTGCTCTAAATTCGGCTGGATGAGGTAGTTTGTAGCGTATTTTTCATTTTCGATTATCCATCTTATCATCGCCATAGCAAGCGCTGAATCCATGCCGGGCTTTATGCCTATCCAGCGAGCCTTATCGCTTGTGGCGTATTTGATAGAATTTGAAACCGTCGGATCGATAACCGCGTAAGTAAATCCGTTATCTTCGCTTCTTGCGTAAGATACCATCTTAGCTTGCTTTTGGAATGGGTTTCCGCCATTGCCGGGTGCTGTTCCCCAGTAAATGCTAAATTTAGAGTGCTCATAATCAGGCTTAGTATGAGCAAATCCGCCCGCATTGTGAGCTATCTTGCCGCCCGCTCTAAATCCGCCGCCGCAAATTCCGCCGTGCGAGTAGTGATTAACGGTGCCAAATGACTTTTTCATAAATCTATCGACAATATCGCTTCTGCCGTCATATAGATAAAAGCTTAAAAGCTGGTTGCGTTTGGTGCCGTATTCGGGATTTTCGGGATCGATTAGCTCATCGGAGTAGATAGCGCGAAGTCCGTCTACGTGTCCTTCTCCAAATAGATCTCCACCCTCGACAACCTCTTCTATGAGCTGCTCAAAGCTGATAGTCTGCCACTTGCCCTCGCCTCTTTTACCGACTCTTTTAAGCGGAGAGAGAATTCTAATCGGCGAATAAAGCATCTCAGGAAGCATAGCGCCCCTAACGCAAACGGTAGCTCGCTGATCGTCATTGCCGCTTCTGGTCGTAGCTATTAGCGCATCGTTTATAGAGGTGTTATAAGGCATCCAATGGAAATTTGCAAGCGGATGGAATGGATTTCCCACCGAGCGAAGAACGCGATCATTTTTATCGTCTATATGAAGCCTAAGACCGCATTTTGTAGTACACCCGTGACACATAGAAAATACTATGGAGTGCCCTTCATTCATCACAACCTTGCCGTCAACTACTCTAAATTCAGGCTCATGAGAGTTGCCTTGCACCTTATAATCATCTACTTTTTCATCTTTACTTGCAACGGCAGCTACAGGAAGAGCCGAGGCAATCATAGCTTTTTTAATAAAATCTCGTCTTTGCATCTTTAGCTCCTCTTAAAGCGTTATCTCTTCGTTCCAGTGAACGACTCGTTTATAGCCTGCTTCCTTCTCCGCTTCTACGTCGTTTTTGGTTAAAACCTCGCTAACTCCGTAGTAAAACACTTGCGGATTTGTATTTTTCGGACTATCTATAACCATAGTCTCGTGAGTTGCTAAAAATTTTCTGATATTTGAATTCGGATCGTTTAAATCGCCCATTATACGACTTCCGCCTACACAGGTTTCCACACAGCTTGGAAGAAGTCCCGCACGAAGTCTATGATCACAGAATGTGCATTTATCGGCTTTTAGAGTAGTTGGATTAAAATATCTTGCGTGATACGGACAGGCCTCAACACAAAGCGCGCAGCCTATACACTCGCTGCTGTTTATCTTAACGATACCGTTGCTTCTTTGATGGCTTGCGCCGGTTGGACACATATCGATACAAGCAGGGCTTTCACAGTGATTACAAAGCCTTGGAAGTGAAGCCATAGCAGCTCTTTTGCCGTCTTTTGCGTAAGCTTCATATTCTGAAACTATAGTTCTAAACATCCCTGCGGGAACGTCATTTTCCATAGCACAGTTCATAGTACAGGATTGACATCCGATACAGCGCGTAAGGTCTATCACCATACCAAAGCGCTCCCCTTTACCCTCTTCAAACTTAGTCGGTGCGGCTTTTAAAGCGGTAGCCGCAACAAACAGTCCCGCAGCAGCCATAAAACTGCGACGCGAATTACAGGTTGATTGCATTCTTTTCCCCTTTATCAAAAAGTTTAAAACTTGAGAAATTTAACATAAATTAACTTAAAGTTATTGTTAAATTTAACTTTTTATTTTAATTATATTTTCAGGTGTATAAATTTGATATAATTTCCATTATTTAAAATTTAGTAAGGAAAACATTTGAAATACCCGCTTGATTGTAAAGATAGTTTTGAAAAGTCATTTCTTTTTTGGCTAACGAGATACGTTAAATTTAAGCTAAGTTCGCTTTCAAACAAAGAGCTAAGAGATCCAAAAGCTCTTGCTAGCGTAAATTATTCCTTAAGTCGTAGCGTAAGGAGCATAAACGAGCTTGACGGACTTGTAAAATCAGCCAGAAACGCGGGGCTTACAGGCATAAATACTTATTTTAACCCGCTTAAAAAAATTTATGAGACGCTTTGCTTTTACGAGCTTGAGAGCTTAAAACAGATAGACGAAGAGCTTTTAAGCGAAATTTTAGCTAGCACGACTGGTGGACTAAGCGATGCAAGTAAGAAAAACTACAGAATTTCTGTTATAAATTTCTTTTCGTTTTTAGATAAGCAAAACGAAGAGGACGGCAGAGCACACATATACGATATCTCGCTTAAAAACTGGGGCGGCATAAGCGGAACGCGGGGACAAAAACTGCCTGAATTTATGAGCGAAGAGGAAGTTAAGAGGTTTTTAGAGGCTATCGAAAATAGCGACTTTAAGGTAAATACAAACAGAAACAAGCTCATCATAAAAACGATAATATTTACGGGAATTCGCGTAAGCGAGGCTCTGAATTTAAAGCGTAAGGATATAACGGAAGATGGCGATTTATACACTATACGAATTCGCGGTAAAGGCAACAAATACAGAATAGTAATGATAAAGCGCCACCTCATAGAAGCTCATCTTGACGCGATAGCGATAAACTATATAAACAAAGAAGGCTATCTCTTTATAAACAAAAAAGGTACGCGCCTAACGCAAGCTTACGTAAGTAGGATAGTGGAGCAAATTTTGTTTAAAGCAGGAATTCGCAAGGAAAAAAACGGCGCTCACATGCTTCGCCACACCTTTGCGACAATGTTATATAAAAAGCAAAAAGATCTCGTTTTAGTCCAGGAAGCACTCGGGCATGCAAGCTTAAATACATCGCGAATTTATACGCATTTTGATAGCGAGAAGCTAAAGCTAGCAGCCCAAATCGCAGAGGATATGAATTCAAAAAACTAAGATAAGCTAAAGCTTAAAACAGCTTTGAGGTATATAAATATTTGACTTAAGTTTCATTAGAAAAGCTGTTTGTGTCGCAAATTTTACTGCAAATTATCGCGACTAATCAAAATAATAAAGAGTAAGTAAAGAGCCTTAAATAGGCTCTTTAAACTATCTTAAAACTTCTATGGATATATCTTCACCGCTTGAGCTTATCACGATCTCATTGCCGCTTTCAAGCTCGTCTTTTAGTATCATATCGGCTAGGCGGTCTTCTACCAGCTCATAAAGTGCGCGTCTAAGCGGTCTAGCTCCATAGACTATATCAAATCCGGCCTTTGCTATAAATTTCTTAGCCTCTTCATCCATACTAGCCTTTATACCGCGATTTAGAAGCGTTTTTTCAAGCTCTTTAAACATAATTGCTACGATTTGAACAAGCCCCTCTTCGCTTAGCGGATTAAAGATGATAGTATCATCAAGTCTGTTTAAAAATTCAGGCTTAAAGTAGCTTTTTAGCTCATTTTTAACAGCCTCTTCCCTCTCTTCGCCCTTTAAATCCATAATAAAATTTGAAGCGATGTTTGAGGTTAGGATAATGATCGTATTTTTAAAATCAACGGTTACGCCCTTATTATCCGTCGCTCGCCCGTCATCCATAATGCCAAGCAGAATATTAAACACATCTTTATGCGCCTTTTCTATCTCGTCAAATAGTATCACGCTATAAGGACGCCTTCTAACGGCCTCGGTTAGCTGTCCTCCCTCATCATATCCTACATATCCCGGAGGCGCTCCAAGCAGGCGGCTCACACTGTGCTTTTCCATATATTCGCTCATATCAAAGCGGATAAGTGCTCTTTCGTCATCAAACAAAAATTTAGCCAGAGCCTTAGCCGACTGGGTCTTGCCAACGCCTGTTGGACCAAGAAAAAGAAACGATCCTATCGGACGAGAGCCTTCATTAAGCCCTGCTTTATTTCGTTTAATAGCTCTTGCTAAAGCGTGAAGCGCAGGATCTTGCCCCACCACGCTATCTCTTAAATGATCCTCTATCATCAGGTATTTTTGCTTCTCGCTCGTTAGCATCTTTGAAACCGAAATTCCCGTCCACTTGCTTAAAATTCCCGCAACAAGCTCTTCATCAACTTGATTTTTAAGCAGAACGCCCGCCTTTTTCATCTCTTCCCACTTTATTTCAAGCTCTTTTTGGCGATTTGAAGCGTCTAAAATTTTGCCGTATTCTATCTCGGCGGCCTTTTGAAGATCACCGTTTCTACGAGCTATCTCGGCCTCGTTTTTAAGAGTTTCTATCTCTTTTTTTGCATTTGAAATTCCGTTAAATACGCTCTTTTCATTTTCAAATTTCACTTCAAGAGCTTGCTTTTTCTCGTTTAAATCGGCAATTTCTTTCTCTATCTCTTTAAGACGCTCTTCGTTTTTAGCCTCATCTTCCATCTTAAGCGCCTCTTTTTCAACCTGCAATGTCACTATCTCGCGCTTAATCTTAGCCAGCTCATAAGGCTCGCTTTCTATCTGCATCTTAAGCTCGGCAGCTGCCTCATCGATTAAATCTATCGCCTTATCGGGCAAAAAGCGGTTTGAGATATAGCGGTCGCTTAGCTTTGCAGCCGCTACCAAAGCGCTGTCGGTTATGCTTACGCTATGGTGAACCTCTAAACGCTCCTTTATACCGCGCAAAATTTGCAAGGCCTCATTTACGCTTGGCTCTTTTACGTCAATAGGCTGAAATCGGCGCTGAAGTGCGGCGTCTTTTTCAAAATATTTCCTATACTCTTTTAACGTCGTTGCACCCACGGCATGCAACTCTCCTCTTGCAAGCGCAGGCTTTAGTATGTTTGCCGCATCCATACTTCCCTCGCTCGCTCCCGCACCGACGATAGTATGAATTTCATCGATAAAAAGTATGATATTACCCGCACTTTTTACCTCGTTTATGACGGCTTTTAATCTATCTTCAAATTCACCCCTATACTTTGCGCCCGCAATAAGAGCGCTCATATCAAGCGCGATAACTCGCTTGTTCATAAGACTTACGGGAACGTCTTTTGAAACTATCTTTTGTGCTAGGCCTTCGACGATAGCCGTTTTTCCCACGCCCGGTTCGCCAAGCAAGATAGGATTATTTTTGCTCTTTCTTATTAAAATTTGCATCATCCTAGTTATCTCTTCATCTCGTCCGATAACCGGATCAAGCTCGGCGTTTATAGCCTTTTTGGTTAGATCGATACCGAATTTTTCCAAGCTATCAAGAGTTTCGTCGCTTGTTTGAGTGTCTATCTTGCGCCCTGCCCTAATGGCTTCTAAACTCTTTTTGATCTCAAGGACATCGGTAAATTTAGCTAAAATTTCTCTTATCTCTTTAAGCTCTAAAGCGGAAATTATCCAAGTATCAACGGCTATAAAGCTATCGCCCATACTTACCATAAGAGCCTTTGCGCTCTCAAGCGAATTTAAAAGCTCGCGAGAAATTTGGATATTTTCTTTGCTTACATTTGAGCTTGTTGCAAGGCTTGAAATTTTGCTTTTGACCTCTAAATCAACAGCATTTTTTGAGATTGACATCTGATTAAAGACTTGATTTAGTATGGAAGCTGAGTCCGTAACTAAACCCCAAAAAACGTGCAAAGGCACAACTTGCGGATTTTTAGCGTGCAAAGCTAAACTTATACCGTTTTCAAGGGTTTCTTGCATCTGTGCAGTTAAGCTTTCGCCTATGTTTGCCATATTATCTCCTTATTTAGTTTTATATTATTTATATTATATAACTTTAGTGAAGTATTGTCAAGTTTCATTAGTGATTTTACTAAGTTTAATCTTTTAATATGTCAAATTTTAAGAGCTATTATGCTCAAATTCTAATAAATCATAAAAGATTTATTTTTGGCTTTTAAGATAATTTTTTAAAATCGCTAAAAGCTAAATTTGGTGTGTATTTTCTTATTTTACTTAATACAATTTCTTTTAAATTTAGCCGATTTTTAGCCAAATTTCATTAAAATTAATCCCACTTAATAATGTATAGGAGAATTTTTTGAACAAGAAAAAACTTTTTTTTGCTTCAGGCTTTATCTCGACAGTTCTTGCAGCCGGCTTAATAACCATAAATTTAAACGCAAAAAACAACGAAGATGACGCAAGCGCTAGACTTGAAGCTTTATCAAAATTTACAAAAACAATATCAACCGTTGAAAAATACTATGTAGATGATATGAAATTCAAAGAGATCGTAGATAAGGCGATCGAAGGACTTTTAAACAACCTTGATGCACATTCTGGATTCTTAAACGAAAAAGCCTTTAAAGATATGCAAGTTCAGACAAACGGCGAATTTGGCGGACTTGGCATAACGGTTGGCATAAGAGACGGCGCACTTACGGTTATATCACCTATCGAAGGAACTCCTGCGGATAAAGCAGGGATAAAAAGCGGCGACATCATCTTAAGGATAGACGGAAACGCGACACTTGGAACAACGATAGAAGAAGCCGTTAATAAAATGCGCGGCAAACCAAAGACGCCAATTACCATAACGATAGTGCGAAAAGGCGAGCCAAAGCCGTTTGACGTAAAGCTGATTAGGGATATAATATCGGTAGAATCGGTCTATGCTAAGATGATAGAAAATGAAAATATCTTATATCTTCGCGTTACAAATTTCGACAAGCACGTAACTCAAAAAGCCGAAGAATTTATCAAAAAATATCCAAAAGCGCAAGGTATAATTCTTGATCTTAGAAATAATCCGGGCGGACTTTTAAACCAAGCCGTAGGTCTTACAAATTTATTTATAGATAACGGCGTGATAGTATCTCAAAAAGGCAGAAACGCCAGTGAAAATTCAGAATACAAAGCCTCTAAAAGCAACAAAATAACAAACCTTCCGCTAGCTATCTTAGTAAACGGCGGAAGTGCGAGCGCAAGCGAGATCGTAAGCGGTTCCTTGCAAGATCATAAGCGCGGTGTAGTTATCGGCGAAAAAACATTCGGTAAAGGAAGCGTGCAGATAATCCTTCCGGTAGATGACAAAGAAGCCATCCGTCTAACTATCGCAAGATACTATCTACCAAGCGGTCGCACTATACAAGCCGTAGGCGTAACGCCTGATCTTATCGTTCATCCGGGCAAAGTTCCGCTTGAGGATACTCATGCATTTGCCATCAAAGAAAACGAGCTTAAAAAGCACCTTACAAATGAGCTTAGCAAGCTAGATGACGGCAAAAAAGATACAAATTCAACCGCCAAAAAAGACGAAAGCAAAGAGGATAAAACGACACTATCACAAGAAAAAGTAAATGAAGACTTGCAATTAAAATCAGCAATTGACGCTATAAAAGTTCTAAAATTCAAATAAGGAGACAAGCTTATGGAAAAACGAGAGTTGATTTATGAAGGAAAAGGCAAAAGGATGTACGCAACCGATGATCCTGATCTTTTGATTGCCGAATTTAAAGACGATCTGACAGCTTTTAATGCAGAAAAAAAAGGCAACGAAGCAGGCAAAGGAGCGCTAAACAACAAAATTTCTACGCAAATTTTTGGACTTCTTAAAGAAAAAGGCATAGCCACCCACCTTGTAAGAACCATAAGCGACACGGAGCAACTTGTCAAAAAATGCCAAATAATACCGCTTGAAGTTGTAGTAAGAAACATCGCGACAGGCTCTCTTACTAAAAGACTAGCCATCCCTGAGGGGACTGTTTTGCCTTTTGCTTTGGTTGAGCTATATTACAAAGACGACGCGCTGGGAGATCCTTTAGTAAATGACGAACACTGCCTTGCTATGGGACTTGTAAAGAGCGAAAACGATCTTGACAGACTTAAACATATCGGCAGAGAGATAAATTCCACTCTGTTTAAATTCTTTGCGGATAGAAATTTAAAGCTGGTTGATTTTAAAGTCGAATTTGGTGTAGATAAGGACGGAAATATCTTGCTTGCCGATGAAATAAGTCCTGATAGTTGCAGATTTTGGGACGCAACCACAAATGAAAAATTAGATAAAGATAGATTTAGACAGGATTTAGGAAGCGTAAAATTGGCTTACGAAGAAGTATTAAAAAGAATTTTATCTTAAGGGCAAAAATGAAAGCAGTAGTAAATGTATCGCTTAAAAACGGTGTCTTGGATCCTCAAGGAAAAGCGGTAGAACACGCGCTAGAATCACTAGGTTTTAGCGGGATTTCAAACGTTCGTATCGGCAAACAAATTGTACTTGATATTAACGCCTCATCATCGCAATCGGCAAAAAAAGAGCTTGAAAAGATGTGTGAGGAGTTGCTGGCAAATACCGTGATAGAAGATTACGAGATCATAGTATGAAAGTCGCCATAGTCTTATTTCCCGGAACAAACTGCGAAACGGATACCGAGTATGCTTTTGAAATTTTAGGATGTCAAACGGAGATAATTTGGCACAAGCAAGATGAGATAAATGCCGATCTTATAGTGCTTCCGGGCGGCTTTAGCTACGGAGACTATCTTAGAACGGCAGCGATAGCTAAATTTTCTCCTGCCATGAAAGCCGTCTTAAAGCACGCTCAAAAAGGCGGATATATCTTAGGAATTTGCAACGGCTTTCAAATGCTTTGCGAGCTAAAACTGCTTCCAGGAGCAATGAGAAGAAACGAAAATTTAAGCTTTATATCGAAGTATCATCATCTTAAAGTTATAGCCAACTCAAATAAATTTCTTTCAAATTTAAAAGTCGGCGAGATAGTAAATGTCCCGTTAGCTCATGGAGAGGGAAACTTCTACACCGATGAAGATACTCTAAAAAGCATGTATGACAACGAACAAGTGCTTTTAAAATACTGCGATAAAGACGGCAAAGAGCTAAATCCAAACGGCTCGGTTGATGCGATAGCGGGAATTTGTGATAAAAGCAAAAGAATTTTCGGACTCATGCCTCATCCTGAGCGAGCTTGCGAGAAAATTTTAGGCACGGATGACGGGCTTAAGATGCTTAAAGGGCTAGTTTGCTAAGGCTTTTTACCGCTCTTTTTGTGGCTCTTTTTGCTTTAGCTCAAGAGCCAAGCGTCTTTGATATGATGAAAGAGGAGCGAAGCGATAAGGTTATAAAGCGCCCAAAAATTCCTGAAAACATCGCTCCTACCAATGAGCCTGAATTTAACCTAAAAGATACGCAAATTTATCAGCATGTAGAGCCAAATAAGCTCATTTTAAAACCTTCAGGTATGCCAAAGCAGGCCTATGAAGGCGAGATTTTTAAATTTACTCTTACTGCCGATACTCAAGATAATATAACCGTTGATATCCAAACCGTAATAGAAGAGAGCGAAAACATCAAATGGCTAAATCCGAATTTGCAGTGGGAGCATAGTGGAAACGGAGTATATAAGAGTGAAATTTATCTCGAAGCAAACTCCTCAAAACCTAAAAACCCAAAAATAACTCTTAATCTAAAAAGAAACGGTGAGTTTTTTCAAACCGCAAGCGCCGTCGTTACTCTGCCTAAATTTAAAGAGGTAAAGGGCGATGAGAAATTTAGCCATGTGGTAGCCGATCTTCTTGAAGTAAAAAAGCATAAAACGAGTAAATTTGACGATAAAAACCTCATAATGGTCGTAGAGATAAGCTCTAAAAACGGCAATATAGCCGACTTTTATATGGATGATAAGAGCATTATCAAACAAGGAGTTGATTCGATAAGTGGAAATTTAACCTCTCAAAACGGATATTATTTTGCCGTATTTGAGCCGACAAGAGAAAATTTTGATTTTAATTACTTTAGCCTTAAAGAGAAAAAATTTATCAGCTTTTCGCTTCCTATTATAGTTGAAGATGACGAGATTAGCACTCAAATAGGACTAAATCCGAAACAAAGCAAGTTTGAAAACTATAAAAACATAGCAGGCTACACCCTGCTTGCGGTTTCTTTTGTGATGTTTTTAATCAAAAAAAGCTACATATACCTAATCGCGACTCTAATTTTTGGCTCTTACGGACTATACACCTACAATCCGTTTGGAAGTGCGACTCTAAAAGAAAATATCAATGTAAAAATTTTGCCTACTCAAAATTCAACCGTTTTTCACACTACCAAAGAGCAGCAAAAAGTTGAAATTTTAGGCGAGAGAGAGGAGTATAAAAAGGTGCTTATGCAAGATGGCAAGATAGGATGGGTGCTAAAAGATGATCTTTTCAAGAATTAAAGCAGCATTTTTCACCGTTACTTTTATCCTATCTGTCTTTTGGGTAGTCTTTTTTATGTGGGCTTTTAATAAACACAACCGCCCTATCAGACGAATTTGGGGAAGATTTCAAAGGCTCTGCGGAGGATACTCGCTAAAGATAGAAGGCGAATTTAACGATGAAGCCAATATGATAATAATGAATCACCAAAGCATGCTTGATATCATCGTTTTAGAAGAGGTTCATCCTAAAAATATCTGCTGGCTTGCAAAAAAAGAGATCAAAAAAATCCCTATCATAGGTAAGATAATCGACATCCCAAAGATGATTGCGGTAGATCGCGAGAGCAAACATGCGCTTGTAAAGATCGTAAAAGAGGCGGAAGATAGAGTCCAAAACGGACGAGTCTTGGCGATATTTCCCGAAGGTACTCGCTCTCGCACAAACAAACTTTTGCCGTTTAAAGGCGGAGCAAAAATTATCGCCGACAAGCTAAATTTAAAGATACAACCTATCGTACTTGTAGGCACGGATATCCTTGACGTTACAAACTTCAGCTTTAAAAATGGCGAAGTGAAGATCATCTGCCTTGATTTAATAGATACAAGCGATAAAAACTGGCTTGAAAACGCCAGAGAAAAGATGCAAGAGGTTTATGATGCCGAGCTTAAATCAAGACAAAACGCCAAAAAATAAGCTTATTTATCATTGGCGCTATGCCCATTTTACGTTTTAATCTGCTCAAGCGGCTTACTATCCTGATCTAATGCCTTAAATTTCAGATGTCAAATTTGAGCCCAGCTTAAAAAGGAAAAACATGAAAAAGATTTTTGCCGTTTTAGCCTTTATTTTTACACTCTCTTTTGGTTATGAGTTAAATTTTGAAAAATTTTATGATGAAAACATCACAAATGAGCAGGTAGATAAGTATCTTGATGATATGCTTGCAGCCTTAGATAAAAATCCAAATTTGATAAATAAAGAAACAAATGAATATAACGAACGATTTTTTTCATTTTTCATTATAAATAGCAAAGTCGGAAATACAGGCAAATTTGACTTTGAGCGCATAGAAAAAGTTCTTAAATTTAAGCCTGACTTAAACTACAATATGTACGGCATAAACAATTCTTTTCCGCTTCATATGGTTATTGCTTTAGGTTTTGATCATGAGATCAAAAGCGGTATAAGCGAGGATGAAATTTTAAAGCTAGTTAAAGTCTTAGTTAAACATGGAGCCGATATAAACGCCAAAGAGCTTTTAGCGACGGCTTACTCAGTTAATAAATTTGAAATTTTTAGATACCTTATCGATAACGGCGCAAGAGATACTACTAGAATTATACTTTCTATAGCTGCCGATATAGGCTTATTTATAGGGCAAAACAACCTTAGTATCCATAGAGACAAATTAGAAAACAGCAGAGAAAGAGAGTTTGCAAAAACACAAAAATTTGATAAATTTTATAAAGAGAGGATTAGGTTTTTAGAAAAAATTCTAAAATTTAAAGAGTTAAAAGAAATAGACTCAAAAGAGATAGAGTTTTTTATTCTTGTAAATACAATCTTGGATAACGATAGAGCGATTGAACTTTTACTACGACACGGACTTTGCGAGCTTGAAAATAGCTGCAAATTTTTAAAAGAGCAAGCAAAAATCTATGGCAGTAAAGAAATATTAAATCTGCTAAAAACAAATTAGCCAAATTTTATATACTTTTAAATGATATCATTTGTATGCGAATTTGATTTTTACTCCTCTTGGTTTTTAAATTTTTACTCAAACTTGATACTATCTATATCAAGTTTATTATATTTATCTTGAAAATATTAGCAATTTGTAGTATAATCTGCTAAAAATTTTAAAACAAAAGGAAAAATATGCCAAAAAAAGCAGACAAATTTGAATTTCAAACAGAAGTAAGCCAGCTCCTTGATCTTATGATTCACTCGCTATACTCGAACAAAGAAATCTTCTTAAGAGAGCTTGTATCAAACGCTTCAGACGCGCTTGATAAGCTAAATTATCTATCTTTAACCGATGAAAAATACAAAGCCCTAAGTTACACGCCAAGGATTGATATAAGCTTTGATAAAGATAAAAAGACGCTAACCATCAGCGATAACGGTATCGGAATGAACAAGGAAGATCTAATCAATAATCTAGGCACCATCGCAAGAAGCGGCACAAAGAGCTTTTTAAAAGAGCTTAGCGATAAAGCGAAAAAGGATAGCTCTCTTATAGGTCAGTTTGGAGTGGGCTTTTACTCGGCATTTATGGTTGCGGATAAGATAGAAGTTTTAAGCAAGAAGGCGCTTGAAGATGAAGCGTTTTTATGGAGTTCTGATGCAAAAAGCTACGAGATAAAAGAGGCTAAAAAAGAAAGTCACGGCACAACCATAACTCTACATCTTAAAGATGATGAATTTAGCAATATCTATAGAATAGAAAATATCATCAAGAAGTATTCAAACCACATCCCTTATCCGATATTTGCCGATAAAGAAGAGTATATACCGCCAAAAGAGGGAGAAAAAGAAGGAAGCTATGAAAGCAAAAACACGCAGATAAACAAGGCTTCTGCTCTTTGGAGAATGAATAAAACTAGCATAAAAGCTGGTGAATACAATGACTTTTACAAACAAATCAGCCACGACGAGACGGATCCGCTGCTTCATATACACACTAAAGCAGAGGGCAAAATCGAATACAGCACACTATTTTACATCCCTGCGACTGAGCCGTTTGATCTGTTTCGCGTTGATTATCAAAGCGGCGTGAAGCTATACGTTAAGTGCGTTTTTATAAGCGATGACGCCAAAGAACTTCTGCCTCCTTACTTGAGATTTGTGCGCGGAATTATCGATGTAGAGGATCTGCCGCTAAACGTAAGCCGTGAAATTTTACAAGAAAATGCGATAATGAGAAACGTAAAAGAGCAAAGCATAAAGAAAATTTTAAGCGAGCTTTCCAAACTCAAAGATAAAGATAGAGAAAAATACATAAAATTTTACGCAATGTTTGGCAAAGTGATCAAAGAAGGGCTATACGGCTTTGGCAACGACAAAGAGCAAATTTTAGATCTGTGCCTGTTTAAATCAAGCAAACGCGATGGTCTAATTAGCCTTAAAGAGTATAAAGAGGCGATGAGAGCAGATCAAAAAAGCATTTACTACATAAGCGGCAACAACGAATCTATGCTTAAAAATTCTCCTTTACTAGAGAGCTTTAAGAAAAAAGGCATAGAAGTACTTATAATGGACGAAGAGATCGACACTATCGTTATGCCTATGGTAAATGAATTTGACAAAACCGCTATAAAATCCATCACTCACTCTGACGTAGATAGCGAGATAAAAGATGATAGCAAAGCTGTGGACGAGAGTAAGCACGCGGGAATTTTAGCCAAGATGCGCGAAATTTTAAAAGATGATGTAAAAGACGTAAAACTTAGTTCGCGCCTTAGCGAGTCGGCAGCCGTTTTAGTCTATGACAAGAACGATCCTGATTTTGCTATGCAGACTATCTTAAAGCAGATGGGGCAGTCAAATATACCAAATGCAAAGCCTATCCTTGAAATAAATCCCGAGCATGAAATTTTTGAAAAACTATCCAAAAATGAATTAATGGTGCATGATATTTCAAATTTGTTGCTTAATATGGCAAAACTAAATGAGGGAATGAGCCTAGAAAATCCGTCCGAATTTAGTAAGAGTTTGATTAAAATAATATTAAAGGCTTTATAAAAAGTTATAATTTTATAATACTTTAAAATTAAAAAAAATATAATTATAAAACTTAAATTTTGACGCGGAGTAAGGATATTACGCTCAATGACGAAGATAATTTATTCGAAAAATTTTCAGAGAGTTGTTACTCTTTTTTGCATAGGTTTTATAGTTGCGCTTGGCTTTGTCTTTTTGAAAATGCAAGAGACATCAGCCAAGCTTACAAATTCTTCAAACAAACAGCTTATTTCATACAAGCTGGCCGATGAACTGCGTCAAAGCTCGGATGATTTAACCAAATTTGTTAGATTATTCGTCGCTACAAACGGTAACGAAATATATGAAAAAGAATATAATAAAGTCCTAGATATCAGAAACGGCAAAGTCCCTCGCGCAGGCACAAATGAAAAAATACCGCTAAAAGAACTTATGAAAAAAGAGGGTTTTAGCGATAGTGAGTTTAAAAAACTAGAAGACGCCGAAAATAGATCCCTTGATCTGGCAAAGCTTGAATTTGAAGCTATGGATATGATGAGGTCCGCTTCCTCGCTTCACTATAATCTAAGCGAAATAAAAGAAAAAGCGATGAATTTAGTCTTTGGCGACAGCTATAATAGCTACAAAGCAAACATTATGCAGCCCATAAATGAATTTTTTACCATGGTTGAAAATAGAACTGCAAACGAATTTAGCATATACAAGCATAAACTTGATAATATGCAAAATATATTTTTAGTCCTTTCTGCGGTGGTAATTCTAACGATATTTTTCTTTGCATACCTTAGCACAAAGGTTACCGAAGGAATTTTGGGTGCAAAGCCTGCTCGCATCGAAAGTATTATGAAAGAAATTTCAAGCGGAAATTTAGCTGTAGAAATCAGTACCGATTTTAAAAATAGCGCATTAGGACTTTTAAAAATAGCCACGAGCAACTTAAAAAGCCTGATATCTGAAGCCAAAAATTTATCAACTGAAAATTCATCAGTCGCCTACGAGCTATCGGCGACATCTTTGCAAACAGGACACAATGTAGAAAAATCCTTGATAACAACAAATGAAACTACCGCAAAGGCTTCTTTAATCAAAGATCAGATAAAAACCTCGATAGAAGAGGCAAAACAGAGCAAAGGCGATATGCAAAACGCCATAAACCAGATCGATACGGCAAACGAAGCCATCTCTCGCCTAAGCGATAAAATAAGTTCAAGCGTTCAAACAGAACTTGCACTGGCAAATAAAATTTCAGAGCTAAACAAAGATGCCGAGCAGGTTAGAAATATACTATCGGTTATAGACGAAATTGCCGATCAGACGAATTTGCTCGCCCTTAATGCCGCCATTGAGGCCGCTCGCGCAGGAGAGCACGGAAGAGGATTTGCCGTAGTTGCCGATGAAGTAAGAACTCTTGCTGAAAGAACTCAAAATTCACTCATTGAGATAAATTCAACCATAAACGTCATAGTAGGAGCGATATCTGATTCAAGCGCGCAGATGAATTTAAACTCAAAGCAGATCAGCGAGCTAACTTCGGTTGTCGATGAAGTTAAAGGCAAGATAGTTTTGATGAACGAAAGCATCAAAAAGGCCGTTTTAATGTCAGATAAAGCGGTTGAGGACTATATCAAAACAGGTCAAGACGTAAATGCAATCTTGCAAGGCATGTCCGATATAGCCGAATGCTCTGCTCAAAATGCAAAAAGCGTTGAAGAGATCGCAAGCGCAACCGAGCATTTAAGCAAAATGACCGAAACGCTAAATAACAAGCTATCTAAATTTAACACCTAATTTTGTAATCCATGTAGTTAAATTTACAATAGTTATTACTTGATCGCTAATTAAAATTTTATATGTCTATCAAGACAAATGTTCATAAATTTAGCTTTTAAAAAGCAAATTTATGAACTTATATTATTCAACTCAAAAGCACTTATTTAGTTTTAAACTTACTGATTTTTTATCTCTTGCGTTTCATAACCTTCAAACAGTAGCTTTGACATACCGCCGCTTAAATTTATAATCTCCTTAAAAAGTCCGCTTGAAGCTAAAATTTCAGCCCCCATCAGACTTCTCACCCCTCTTCTACAAATAAGCGCCACGGGTTTATTTACATCCACGACGGCTAAAATTTCTTCTAAAAATTTTGGATTAAAGACTCTGTCGTTATCGTAAAAATATACTAGCTTAGCTCCCTTGATAACGCCTGTTTCATACCACTCGTAAGGAGTTCTTATATCGATTAACTGCTCAAAATTTTCGGCATTTTGCTTTGTGATCTCTATGTTTTTTATCTCGTTAAAATTTATCTTTGGCACAATATTTCCTTAAATTTCACTCTTCGCCATCCCTGCTTCTACCAAAAAACAGCTTGGATGATAGTTAATTTTTTTAATTTTATCGTATTTTGCATAACTTAAAAAAAGCTCATCTCTAGCTCTTGTAACAGCTACATAAAACAGCCTTCGCTCCTCTTCCAGGCTTCCGCCCATACTCATAAGCTTTAAATTCGGAAAGCGATTTTGCGCAAGATCCACGATAAAAACTTGCTCAAACTCAAGCCCTTTACTCGCATGCACGCTTAAAAGATTTACCCCTTCGCCGCTACTCATCTCGTTACTGCCTAGTGTGATGAAATTATAGAAATTCTGCGCTTCGGAGTAGTTTTTAGACAGTTCGTTTAACACCTCGGTCTTTGCCATTATCCGCTCTTTAGCCTCTTGCTTAACACCTTCATCTACATTGCCGTTTTTCATAGTGGCACGCTTAGTTGCTAAATTTTCAACCACAAGAGCGTAAATTTTGCTTGTTTTTATCTCATTTATCAAAGAATTCGGTCTGGTAAACCTTTTTGCTCTAATTAAAAAGTTATAAATTTCATACAAAAACATCGCCCCGCTCTCGCTTAATTTTTGCATTTTAAGTATCGGATGAGCAAAAAATTTCTCACTAAAACCAAGCTTAGAAAATCTTGACATCTCGCCAACCTCATCAATCTCATCAAAAAGACCAAGCTGATAGTTTCGCATCTTTTTTTCAAATAAATTCACGCTATCGTCAGGATTTAACAATCCCTCAACCGCACTTCCGTGTCCAAGCTTAACCAAAGCATCGAAAATTTCCTTGCTAAGTGCGGCGCCGACTCCTTTTGCGTATTCAAAGATATGGATAAACGCCATAATATCTTTTGGATTTATGATAATGCCCATAAGATCCATAAGTGCTTTTATCTCTCTACTTTCAAAAAAGCTTATCCCGCCTTTACGTTTGGAATTTATTCCACGCTCTCTAAGCGCAACCTCAAGCCCGTCGGCGCTTGAGTTGTTGCGAAAAATGATAGCGATCTCCTCGTGCTTAAATTTTGAGTTTGATATTATTTCAGCGATATTTGAGTACTGATCAAAAAGCTCTTCATAAACCAGCAGGCGCGGAGGTGCAAATTTCTTATCATCCCTGCTTACGATCAGCTTTTTTTCATACAAACGCGGGTTGTTTGAGATGACTTTATTGGCAAGCGCAAGTATGCTTGAACTGCTTCGATAATTCGTATTTAGCGCATAAATTTTAGCGTTTAAGAAGCGATCCTTAAAAGAGCCGATTATCTCGATATTTGCTCCGTTAAAAGCATAAATGCTTTGATCAAAATCACCGACGCAAAATAAGCTTTTGGTGTTAAACGCTTCAATCAGCGAGCCTTGTAAGGTGTTGGTATCTTGATACTCATCGACTAAAATTTCATCAAAACTTAACGGGGCTCCCTTTTTAAGCTCTTTTCTCATCTTTATAAGCAGATCGTTAAAGTCCGCGTAACCAAATTTGGCCTTTTCTTCTTCAAATTCCCTTAAAACATCTTCGTAAATTTCAGCATATACGGCTTGTTCGTCACTTCGCTCTTTTAACCAGTCGGCAAAATTGCCGTCTATGACGGAATTTTGAAATAGCGAATAAAGATCGTAAAGATAGGCTCCACCGTAAGCCTTAATATCGCTTAAATGATAAAATTTACGCCTATCCACAAGGCTTTTAAGAAGAGTTTTTAGTTCGCTTGGCTGCTTTAAAGTTACGCCCTTATCAAGCGATTTTAAAAGAGAATAAGATACCGAGTGAAACGTCCCTGCGGTAATCTTAGAAGTAATTTTTTTATCAAAATACCTATTTAAACGCTCTATCATCTCGCTTGAGGCTTTATTTGTAAATGTTAGCAAAAGTATCTTTTCCGCCTTAACGCCCAAATTTAGCAAGTGAGCTATGCGCGCTACAATGGTAGATGTCTTGCCTGTGCCTGCGCTTGCTATTACTAGATTGTGTCCGGCTGGAGCGGTAGCGGCGGCGTATTGTTCGGTATTTAGTCTTGAAAGGGGCATACAAATCTCTCTTTTAAAAAGACGTGATTATACGATAAGTTAAATTTGAAGTTGATAAATTTAATAGGCTTTTGTAAATCTAAATTTTAAATTAGCACGAATTTACAATACCGCAAAAACAAATTTCGACTTTAAATTTTATAAATTTTACATATCCATTTTGCTTTATAAATTTAACCTTAATAATCTCAAATTTCTGATACAAATTAACATCTTTGTAAGTAAATTTTAAGTAAAATCAAAGCCCAATTCAAAAAGCGGAGAGAGATTTTGCAAGTAGATCGACAGATATTTTACGCCTGTGTAGCACTTATTACCATAGGCATTATCTTTTCGCTATCTTTGCCTGTTTTTGCGGTGCTTTACTTCAACTACGAAACATATCATTTTTTTATCAGACAGCTTGCGGTAGGTGTATTGGGCATATTTTTGATGTGGAGTATATCACTACTTAATCCTGACAAAGCGCTTGTTTGGATAGGGTTTGCTCTTTTTATCGTTTGCGGGCTATCCATGGGGCTTATGCACGCACTTCCAAGCTCGATGGTAACAGATGCCGGAGGTGCTAAACGCTGGATACGCTTGCCCGGTTTTTCACTGGCTCCGGTTGAGTTTTTCAAGATCGGATTTGTGTATTTTTTAGCGTGGAGCTTTGCAAGAAAGATAGATGACAGCAAAAAGAGCCTAAAGGAGGAATTTAAGCTTATCCTGCCTTACGCCTTTTTGTTTTTGATCGTGGTTTATCTTATAGCCGTGTTGCAAAACGACCTTGGGCAAGTGGTGGTTTTGGCCCTTACTCTTATCATGATGGCGTTTTTTGCAGGCACAAGTTTAAGACTGTTTGGAATTGGCGCGATAGCCGCAATAGCGCTTGCAACTCTTGCCATAGCAACCTCCGAGCATAGAATTTTACGTATCAAATCATGGTGGGGCACGATACAAAACATGGTGTTATCAATGCTTCCTGAGAATTTAGCAAACGCTCTAAGGGTGGCTGATGCTCCCGAGCCTTATCAAATTTCACACTCGCTAAACGCTATAAAACACGGCGGATTTTTCGGCGAGGGGCTTGGCGCGGGAGTATTTAAGCTTGGATTTTTAAGCGAAGTTCATACCGACTTCGTCCTAGCAGGCATAGCCGAAGAGATCGGAGTGCTTGGCGTATCGGCAATTACTTTTATAGTGGTTTTTTTGCTTTATAGAATTTTTAGAGTCTCTTCAAGAAGCGAAAACAAAGTATATCACCTATTTAGCCTAGGTATTGGGCTTCTTATCTCCCTTTCGTTTCTAATGAACTCCTACGGCATCACATCAATCACGCCGATCAAAGGAATCGCAGTGCCGTTTTTAAGCTATGGAGGAAGCTCTATACTTGCGCTTTGCATAGGTATAGGCATGGTGCTAATGGTAAGTAAAAGGGCAAAGGGATGATCATCATAAGCGGAGGCGGAACCGGCGGGCATTTGGCGATTGCTAAAAGTCTAAACGAAGAGCTTGTAAGAAGGGGTGAAAAGACTATGTTTATCGGCTCATCCAGCGGACAGGATATGATGTGGTTTAAAGACGATGAGAATTTTGAAGATAAAATTTTCTTGCCAAGCAAAGGAGTAGTAAACAAAAGAGGTTTTAGCAAGCTTGCTTCGCTTGCAAATATACTTAATCTAGCCTTTAAATGCAGTAAAATTTTTAAAGAGGTTGACGCTAAAGCCGTTATAAGCGTAGGTGGATATAGTGCGGCTCCTGCGGCATTTGCAGCAATTATCTCAAATTTACCGCTTTTTATCCATGAACAAAACGCCGTAACAGGCAAGCTTAATAAAATTTTAAAACCTTTTGCCAAAGAATTTTTTAGCTCTTATGAGCAGGTTAAATTTGACTACCCTGTCGCAAGCAAATTTTTTGAAAAGTCAAGAGTTAGAAGCGAACTTAAAAACATAATCTTTCTAGGCGGTTCGCAAGGTGCGGCGGCTATAAACGAGCTTGCTTTAAATTTGGCTTTGGACTTAAAAAATATGGGTGTAAATATCATTCATCAATGCGGCAAAAACGGATTTAACGAGCTACAAAAAGAGTATCAAAAGCTAGAAGTTGAAGTTGATCTGTTTGAATTTAGCAAAGAGATAGAGGCAAAAATGAGCGCTGCCGATCTTGCCGTAAGCAGAGCCGGAGCGAGCACTCTATGGGAGCTTTGCGCAAGCGGTTTGCCGACAATATTTATCCCCTACCCTCACGCGGCTAAAAATCATCAATTTTACAACGCTAAGTTTTTGGTAGATCAGAATTTGGCTAAATTTTGCTTTCAAAAAGATGGCAAAATCAACAAAAATGAAATTTTAGATATTATAAGTTCAATAAATTTAGAGGAAATCTCAAGCCGATTAGGCGCTCAAATAAGCCCTAACGGCTCTCAAAAAATAGTCGATGAAATTTTAGCTAAGATAACTTCTCACCGATAGAATCAACCTTAAGTTCTTTTAGCTCATAGGTCAAATAATAATATATCAACTCATCGGTCTTTAAGCTCTCGTCGCTAAATATCGGCTCTATCATGGATATAATCTTATCCGTCATTCCTGCGATCTCAACCAAAAGCAGCTCATCGTGTCGCTCTTTGGCAAGCTTGATACTATAAAGAAAAAATTTATAAAGCATCTTAAATTCTTTTAAGATTACATTGGATATCACTACGGCTCTAGTCTTAAGAGTCTCGTCAAGCTTCTTTTGAAATTCTATAAGCTCGGCTAAAGCGGTTTTGATCTTACGTCTTTGACCACCGTTTCTTGAAATCCAACGCTTTGAGTCCTCTTTGAGCAAATTTCCATACTCTACCGTTAAAACGCCGATTATAAATTTTATATTTTTACAAGCTTTTGCAAGCATATCACTAACCTCTAAGCTTACGCCCTTTTTTTCGGTTTTTATAGAAATTTTTCTAATTATCTGATCAAGATATATGCTTATGTTTTTATAATAATCCTCGTTGTCAAAGACATTTTTAAAATACATACTATCCTTGCGCTCATCCAAGATATCGTGCTTCTTGATAGACTCAACCAAGGAGCTAAATTCAGCGACACTGATATTTATAGACTCGTCTTCTATCTTGGTTTGACAAAGCGCCTCAATCTCGTTTTTTATCTCTTTTATATCTTTAAAAATTGAAGAATAATCCATCTTTTATCCACGTTGCAACTTATGAACCAACTCGTCATAAGTCGTATTGTTTTCTTTTAAAATTTTTTCAAGTAACTTGCTTGAAGCATCCATTCCGCCGCTCCTTTCAGCCTCTAAAAGCTGCTTATAAACGCCTTCTATAAATTTTACGGCATTTTCATTCGGTCTTCTTCTTACCGAGTGATATCCCACGATATTGCCTTGGGCGTCCAAAGAGGCTGTAACGTTTGCAAAAACCCAGTAAAATCCGCCGTCGAAACTTTTGTTTTTTACAAAGGCGAAAATCTCTTGTTTAGCCTTAATTCTATCCCACAAAAGCTTAAAAACCACTCTTGGCATATCGGGATGACGTATTATATTGTGAGGTTTGCCAAGAAGATCTGTTGCCTTTGCTCCGACTATGCGTAAAAACGGTTCATTGCAATAAGTAATTTTACCCTTTGTGTCAGTCTTTGAAACGATAAATTCATTCTCTTTTACAAAGTACTGTTTTTCTGCGCCCATGCTATCAAAAACTCCTTAAAATCGTATCTAATAATCAGCGTATAATATAAAATTTCAAACTTTAGCAGTTTTGCGTAATTTTAATGTAAATTCTCAAACAAATTCAGTTGCCGATATCTATGTATATATTGTAGAATATAAAAAATAAAATATAGATATAATTTTTAAGATTTTTATGGATATTTTTAAAATTTGTTTATATTTTTACAAAAAATATAGATTATATGATTTGCCAGAATGGATTAAATGTGGCTTGATTCTTAAGTTAAATTTAAAAATCTTTTAAAAAACTAAAATTTTTTATTAAATTTTATAGCCAAAGTTATATTGTTTAAACAAAATCCACTTATAGCTTTACCACCTTCCGCTAGCTCCGCCTCCGCCAAAGCTTCCGCCTCCGCCGCTAAAGCCACCACCCGAAGAGCCTCTTGATCCACCCCCGCTTGAACTGCTGTAAAAACCACTTCCAAAACCGCCTTTAGATCTTCTTTTTTTGGCGCTATTCATCTTTTTAACCATAGGATAAAATAGTATAAAAAAAGCTGCAAGCAATAAAAAAGACACTAAAACCACATCGCCTTTTAAAAAAATATCTAAAAAAGAAGATGAAAAAATACCTGCAAACGCAGACATAAAAGAAGTTAATCCAAAGTCTTTTAAAAATTTAAATTTAAAGATAACACCTATAAAAAGCAAGACAAATCCACCAACCACCATAATGCTAGTAAAGTCAAAAAAAGCATCCATCCTAGGATCCCCCACATAATCATTCCCGCTGTCTTCGTCTATGAAGTCTATTATTTTAGCTACACCGTCTAATATACCTTGTTCGAAATTTCCATCTTTAAATTTAGGAACTATTACTCTTTGTATTATCTCATGGCTTATGGCATCCGTTAATGATCCTTCTAAACCGTATCCTACTTCTATGCGAATTTCTTTTTCGTTTGGAGCTACTACTAACAATACTCCGTTATCTTTATCTTTTTGTCCTATAGCCCAGTATCTACCAAGTTCAAGAGAGTACTCTTCTAGACTTCTTCCTTGAAGAGAATTTAAAGTTACTACAACAACTTGATTTGTAGTATTTGATTCATGGTTTGCAAGAATTTTAGTTAAATTCTCTTTTGCCGAATTACTTAGTATATTTGCTTCATCGACTACCCTGCCGGTGAGGTTGGGGAATGAAATTTCACTTGCAAACAAAGATAAAAAAGCAGTTAAAAGTAGTAAAATTTTCTTCATTTGTAATCTCTTAACCATCTTTTGCTTTCTTTGAGCTAAACAAAGAATTTAAAATGCCTAAATTTACATACCTGCTTCCATCATCTCTCATTTCTACGCGCATAGTTAAAAATGAAAACACAAAAACAATGCCAAAAAAGATAAAAGACGGCAAGCCGTAAGGCAGGGCTTTCATCAAAAATACGGTTAGCATACCTGCAAGCACGGAAGACATGCCGACTTGGGTAAAAAAAGTAAGATTTGACTTATGGCTTATAATCCATAAAATCAACCCTCCAATTGTCGAAATCCCAAGCATAGCCATAGTAGCATCTTCATATGGATGATTTATGTAGTCATTACTTTTGTCATCATCCATAAAATCCAAAATCTTCACAACTCCAAGCTTTAAAGCGCCATCTATCCTTCCTTCTCTTAGCTTAGTCTCTATAATCTCATACGCTATCGAACCACCATTAAGCCAATCACTCTTTGTTACGATAGCTGCCCTTGAATTTGCGTAGTTTTGCAAGCTATAATCCACAACTAAAACAGCGGTCTTGTCATTGATATTCCAGTGCTTTGCAAGATTTTGACTATAGAGCGCAAGATCCTCTTCTTGCTTTAGCTGCACCACAATCACTATAAGCTTGTTGCCATACTTACTCTCGTGCTCATTTATCATCCTATCAAGATCGCTTTTAGCAAATTCGCTCAACAGACCTGATTTATCTATGACGGAACCTGAAAGCTCAGGGAAATTTCCCTCACTAAAAGCAAAGCTAAAAACAACCATTAAAGATATCAAAAACTTCTTCATAAAAACTTCCTTTTATCTTAAATCTACCATCTTCCGCTAGCTCCGCCACCGCCAAAGCTTCCGCCGCCTCCACTAACGCCACTGCCGCTACTACCTTCGCTTTCAACGAAGTATTTATAGCTATCAACTCCCTTTTTCCAGCCATATATCAACTTCTCATCAGGCGTACGCCTAATCTCTTTAAAAACATAAGGAAAAACAGCTACCATGCCGACTAAAATGGCTAATGTTTTATATATTATAGGATCTATAGGCGCACTGATGATAGCTCCCGCAAAACCTCCGACTATAATCGAACCAAAGATACTAGAGCCTACATCGCTTATAACTCTACGTCCGCTTAGCCTACCTATAAATATAAAAACAGAACAAGACGCTATCAAAAAGGCAATGACAAGCAAAACATTATCGACAAATACCTGCTCTTTTACTATATCGTTACTTGCATCTTCATCGGTAAAATCCAAAATTCTAGCAACGCCTCCTAAAATTCCCTCTTCAAAATCACCGCTTTTAAATTTCGGAACCATTACCTTTTCAATTATACTCTTGCTTATGGCGTCGGTTAGAACTCCTTCAAATCCGTATCCAACCTCTATGCGAATTTCTTTTTCGTTTGGAGCTACTAACAACAACACTCCGTTATCTTTATTTTTTTTACCTATAGCCCATTTTCTTGCAAGAGCTAAAGAGTAACTTTCTATGGAGTATTTATCAAGCGATTTTATAGTTGCGACTATGATTTGACTGCCGGTTGCTTTTTCGTGGGCTTCAAGCGTCGCAGTTAGGCTATCTTTTGTGCCTTTAGTTAGTATGTTTGCCTCATCCACAACCCTACCCGTAAGCTCCGGAAGTGAAATTTCAGCCGAAAAGAGTGATATAAAAGTAAGTAAAATAAACAGTATATTTCTCATGAAAACCTCCCTTTTGGGCTAAATTTACAGAGTCACTAAATTTAGCTTTCTATAAATTTAAACTTTATTTCATAAATTTTATAGCTTTACCACCTTCCGCTAGCTCCGCCACCGCCAAAGCTTCCGCCTCCGCCGCTAAAGCCGCCTCCTCTACTTCCACCGCTAAAGCCTCCACTGCTGCTACTGCCACCAAAGCCACCGCTTTTCAAAAGCCCTCTTGGCATCTTTCTTATCTTGTCAAAGGCAAATATAAAAATCAATATTGTAACAACTAAAGCAACGACTATCGCGATCATAGCTGAGCCGGTAAATGTAATGACAAGAACGCCGATAAAAAATCCCATCAAGCCCGATAGTAGCATAGAAGTAGCGATATCGCTAACTATCCTAAACCTCTTAATCATCCCGCCAACAAAAACCAAGATAATCGAACCTCCGACAACACCCGAAGAAAGAGTGTAGAAGATATCCTCAAGAGGATCTCCCACATAATCATTCCCGCTGTCTTCGTCTATGAAGTCTATTATTTTAGCTACACCGTCTAATATGCCTTGTTCGAAATTTCCATCTTTAAATTTCGGAACTATTACTCTTTGTATTATCTCATGGCTTATAGCATCCGTTAATGATCCTTCTAAACCGTATCCTACTTCTATGCGAATTTCTTTTTCGTTTGGAGCTACTACTAACAATACTCCGTTATCTTTATTTTTTTGACCTATAGCCCACTTTCTTGCAAGTTCTAAGGAGTAGCTTTCTATACTTTGTCCTTCAAGTGAATTTAAAGTAACTACTACAACTTGATTTGTAGTATTTGCTTCATGGTTTGCAAGAATTTTAGTTAAATTCTCTTTTGCCGAACTACTTAGTATATTTGCTTCATCGACTACTCTGCCGGTAAGGTTGGGGAATTTGATATCGGCAGCAAAAATAGCCGCAAAAAGAAGTAAGATAGATAATATCTTTTTCACAATAGCTCCTTTTAGTTGCTATTTAAACGATACTTCCGGTCTGTTTTGTTCGCTCTCGCTAGCCTCAAAAGTATCTTTCAGCTTAGCCTCGGGATGAAAAATTTGAGCCACAAATTTTCCAGGGAAAGTTCTAAGAGCTAGGTTATACTCCTTAACCGAAGCTATATAATCCTTCCTTGCAACGGAGATACGATTTTCAGTACCTTCAAGCTGAGACTGAAGAGCTAGAAAATTTTGATCGGCTTTTAATTGCGGATAATTTTCACTCACAGCCATAAGCCTTGATAAAGCGCCTCCAAGATGTCTTTGAGCCTCCATAAACTCTCTTATCTTCGTAGGATCGCTAGCATCGTTTGCATTGATGGTTATCTGAGAAACCTTGCTTCTAGCCTCGGTAACTTCTGCAAATACGCTCTTTTCATGAGCCGCATATCCTTGCACGGTGCTAACCAAATTCGGTATCAGATCAGCACGCCTTTTATACTGGTTTTGCACTTGCGACCACTTCTCTTTGGTTGTCTCGTCAAGTGTTGGAACTTGATTGTAATACTTTAAGAAAATTCCTCCAAAAATCGCAACTACGACTAAAAGTCCTGCTAATCCTTTCATCTTAAACCTTTCTTGGTGATTTTATTTTTACTTTTGCTTCACTTACTCACAAACACTACAAATGCGAGCTACCAATGATTTTAAAAATTCGCCAACTCATCGCAGCCTGTTTTATTTCCCAAATCGCAACCTAACTTAAAGTATTTTTTAGCTTCAGCCTCATTTTTTTCGATTAAACCACCTTTTAAATACAAAAACCCTAGTCCCGTACAACCTGCGGCAAGTTTATATTCACAAGACTTTTCAAAATACTCAACAGCCTTAGGATCCTTTTGCGCTGCATACGCAAAGCCTAAATTTCTGCATGCTTCGCCGCTTCCGCCATCGCAAGCCGCCGCCATAAATTCAGGACTATTAATGACCTTGCAAGCGTCTTTGGATTTACCGCTTGCGCAAGCTTTACTAATGAAATTATAAGCTTTTAGTATATCTTTTTTCCCGTATTGATCGTCTTTATATATAATCCCTAAAACCAAGCAATCTTGAGGTCTTTCTCCTTCACAAAGCGGTTCTAAAACTTTAATGGCTTTTTCAACATTTTGGCTCACGCCTTTGCCCTCTCTATAAGAATATGCCAAATTTCGGCAAGATAGCCCGTGATTTTTCTTGCAACCTTGCTCCCATAGTTCAAAGCTTTTTTTGTAATCATTAGCGCCGTAATAAAAACTAGCAAGATCGCTACAACCGTTTAAATCGCCAAGATCACAAGACTTTTGCGCAAAAAATTTCTCTTTGCTTATTTTGTAAGCCTTATTGCATGCTACGGAGTCGCCGCCTTCACACGCGGTTACGTATCTGGAAAAATCAGATCCCTCCTGAACTTGTCCTCCGCCACTATCCTTTCCGACTTTAGAGCAACAATCGCTTCTGCCTGTTTTGTCGCAGCATTTTTGATAGGCTTGTTGGGCTAAAGACTGATCTTTTTTTACTTTTCCGCCAAAGCCGAATTCATAAATTTTGCCTGCCTCGTAGCAAGCCAAATCATTATTTTTATTAAAACAACTGGCGTGAAAAAACTGAATCGCACTTACCATATCGCCTTTATTTCTTGCATTAACTCCATTGGCGTAATCTTGTCCCGCTTGCACAAAAGAAAAACCTAGGCATATCGCTAAAGCCGAAAAAACAAGCCTTTTCATAAAATCTCCTTTAACTTTAAGATAAATTTAAAATACAAGGATATTATATCGTAATGCTACTATTATGTTTATAAAATATTTAATGATTGTATAAAATTTTTAAGAAAATGGTGCGCTCGAAGGAATTCGAATCCCTGACCTTTTGAACCGCAATCAAATGCTCTATCCAGCTGAGCTACGAGCGCACTATATAATTAAGTAAGGCTCGAAGTATAACCAAACCTTTCTTAAATCTTTCATAAATTTTAAAAACTCTTTGGAATTTATGAAATTTAACCATAAAATCTTAAAATTTATCAAATTTAATCATCAATAAAAAATCTTTATGCTATCGTTATGAAATTTAAATTTTAGTTTGTCAGTAAAAATAATCAAAAAGACAAGGCGAAGTATTTTGGGATTATTTTAAAATTTCAAAATAAAATTTTGTATAATTCTTAAAAACTCCCAAAAGCCTTAAGAGTGAGGAAAAAGTGATACATAAAATTTTAATCGCAAACAGAGGCGAAATAGCGGTTCGCATAATTCGCGCCTGCAAAGACCTGCATATCAAAAACGTAGCCATATACACAAAGCCCGATCAAGATTGTCTGCATGTAAAAGTAGCTGATGAGGCGTATCAAATCGGCATAGATCCAATCAAAGGATATCTTGACGCAAAACGTATCGTAGAGGTTGCCAAAGCCTGCGGAGCGGACGCTATACATCCGGGATATGGATTTTTAAGCGAAAACTACGAATTTGCAAAAGAAGTTCAAGATGCAGGGCTTATTTTTATCGGTCCAAATGCCGATGTCATACGCAAAATGGGCAATAAAAACATAGCACGCTACCTTATGAGCAAAAATGGAATTCCCGTAGTTCCCGGCACCGAAAAGCTAAATAACGAAACAATGGAAGACATCAAGCTTTTTGCCGAAAAGATAGGCTATCCTGTTATATTAAAAGCAAGCGGCGGGGGAGGAGGTAGAGGAATTCGCGTAGTATGGAAAGAAGACGAGCTTGAAAGCAGCTTTGAAAGCTGCAAACGCGAAGCTAAGGCGTTTTTTAATAACGATGAAGTATTTATGGAAAAATACGTCATCAACCCACGCCACATCGAATTTCAAATAGTGGGCGATAAATACGGCAATATCATTCACTTAGCCGAGCGTGACTGTTCCATACAGCGCAGACACCAAAAAATTTTAGAGATCGCTCCAAGTCCGAGCATAAGCGAAAATTTACGTAAAAGCATGGGTGTTACCGCGGTTGCTGCTGCAAAAGCGGTTAATTATACAAACGCAGGAACGGTTGAGTTTTTGCTTGATGACTATAACAACTTTTACTTCATGGAGATGAATACAAGAATTCAAGTCGAACACGGTGTAACGGAAGAGATAACGGGCGTGGATCTTATAGTGATGCAAATAAGAATAGCCGCAGGCGGCATACTTCATATGCAACAAAGCGATGTCGTTACTCAAGGCTTTGCCATAGAAGCTCGTATCACGGCAGAAGACGCTTGGCAAAATTTCATTCCAAGCCCGGGCAAAATTTCAGGTTATTACCCTGCTCTTGGTCCTAGCGTGCGCGTGGATAGTCATCTTTACAAAGACTATCAAATTCCGCCGTTTTACGATAGTTTGCTAGCTAAACTTATCGTTCGTGCGACAAGCTACGATTTGGCGGTAAATAAACTTAACCGCGCACTAGATGAATTTACTATAGAAGGCGACGTAAAGACTACGATTCCGTTTTTGCTAAGCATAAGCAAGGAGCGCGACTTTAGACGCGGGTTTTTCGACACTTCATATGTAGAAAATAAAATGCCCGCCCTGCTTGAAAAGATGAAAACGAAAGAAAACGAAAGCAACGAAGAGGTCATAGCGGCCATTACGGCAGCGATTCAAAAGGTAAAAGACGCCAGAAAGTTAAAGCAAAGGAATTTGGATGAATGATTTTTTTGACAGCTTAAAAGATATAAAAAAAGAGATGATAAAAGAACTTGGTACGGAGCCTAAAAAAGAAGTAAAAAAGCACGTCGTAAGCAAGGAAGAAGCTATCGCCCATAAAGAGCAGATTCTTCAAGAGGAGTTCATGAAATACGTAAAAAATAGCGATATAAGGAAGATATGATAATCCCTTTTTCCACGCTTCCAAGCCTATGTCCGTATCTTAAAGATAGGGATTCAAGGATGGAGTATAACTATGTAAGCGATTGTGATTTTAACCTTAATGACGCGCTTACAAGGCGTGGATTTAGAAGGTTTGGCAGATATTTTTCCAAACCCAACTGCAAAGAGTGCAAAGAGTGTGTAAGCATAAGAGTTGATGCGTTAAATTTTCATTTTGGCAGATCGGCTCGCCGCACCATAACTAAAAATATAGACACCAAAATATACATCTCAAGTCCCATAGTAGATGAAGAGCATCTAAATTTATACCGCAAATACCATAAATTCATGGAGCAAAAGCGTGAATGGAAGTATTACGAGCTTGATTTTAGAAAGTATTATGAGCTTTACGTTGCGGGACACGACGAGTTTGGCAAAGAGGTTTCATATTATGCCCACGGCAAACTAGTAGGAGTTGATCTGATTGATGTTTTAAGTGACGGAATTTCTGCGATTTATTGTTATTATGATCCTGATTTTTCGCATTTGTCGCTAGGTAGATTTTCGCTCTATCAGCAAATTTTTTTAGCAAGACAGAATAATTTGCGCTGGATTTATCTGGGGTACTACGTCAAAAACTGCCCTAGCCTAGCCTACAAAGGCGAATTTAAGCCTTATCAGGAGCTAGCCGGATATGTAGAAATGGACGTCGAGCCCGTTTGGAGTAGCATGGAACGCTAATTGCTTGAATTAACGTAATTAAAATTGGAGAAATTTATGGACGTTAAGCAGACTTTAGAATCTTTAAGTATAGAGACAACCGATAGCAAACTGTTTTGCGAGCTTAAAAGCGTGATGAACAAAAACTTTTCCAAAACACTTGGGCAAAAGCATAAAGTTATATCTTTTTATGACGAAAATGAGCTTGTGCAACGTAAATATTTTTTTAAATTTATAAGCAAACTTTACCAAAAAGCGCATAGCCAAGAGCTTGATATAAAATTTGCCGAGTATAAGACAATCAAGCTTCTTTACAAGCAGCCAAATTCGCTTAAAATCATAATATCTGCCGATGTAAAATTTGCAAAAAACGAAGTAAATTTCAAATTTGAAAAACCAAACGCTCTTTTTATAAGCTACATCTCTCAGAAATTTAAAAATTCGGAAATTTTCACGGACGAAAACCAAGATAATCTAACGATAATAATCAAAAACAGCAGCCAAACCAAAGGGCTTGACGAGCTATTTAGTAAAAACGAACATATGTATTTTGCCGTGAATTTTAACTATAAGCAGAGCGAATTTATCAAATTCAAAAGAGAGATAAACATACAAAATTCACAAAAATTCGTAAAAAGATTTTCAGCGCTTGCAGGGCTTTTTGATGAGCATTTTAAAACACTTGAATGCGATATAAAAAGTAGCTTTCAAAGCGTAAGAAGCAGATATCTTGAGCTGGTTAAAATCTATCATCCCGATCGTCACGCAGGCAAATCGGCTAAAATTCAAGACGAATATCGCATGAAATTTGAAAATATCCAAAACGCCTATGAAAGCTTGAAGCCGTATTTTAAAGAGCAAGAAATTTTCATAAGCGCATAAACTTATAGTAGCTTAAAAGTGTTTTGGGCGCCAATAATATAGATGTATTAAAGTTCGATGTAAAATTTAGACTAAACCCTGCACACCAAACAGTATAAAACAATGTCCAAGCTTAACCTTGCATCAGATAAATTCTCTTGCGCTGGCTGGAGCTAGCGATATTTAGCGCCTTGCGGTATTTTGTGATGGTTCGCCTAACCATATTTACGCTAAATTCTTTTTGGATAAGCTCTAAAATTTTAAGATCGCTTAACGGCTTTTTCGGATTTTCATTTTTAACTAAATTTGCGACGAAATTTTTAAGAGCGGCATTTGAAATCTCCTCGTCAACAGCAGCCGAAAAGAAACTTTTTATCGGTACCGTACCTCGCGAACAGACAAGATATTTGTTTGATATCGCACGCGAAATAGTAGAAGGATTACGCCCTAAATCATCCGCGATATCTTTTAGCCTCATAGGCTTTATATCGCCTCCAAAAAAATAATCATACTGATACTCAACTATCATCAAGGCGATCTTTTTTAGCGTAGCTTTTCGCATATCAAGAGCATCTACGAGGTCTTTTGCCTCTTTTATACGCGTGCTTACAAACTCGCTTTTCTCATCAAGTCCTTCGGTATCAAGCAAAATTTCAGGGTAAAATTCATCATTTATAGCTATCTCAACTCTTCCGCCGGAAGTATTTATAAAGATATCTGGAATTTTAGCCGGCGAATCGCTTAGATACTCGATCGCGGGTGGATTTTTAAATTTACGCACGATAGAAATAGCCTCATCGTACCGCTTCATTTTTTTTAAATTTTGAGCCAAATTCTGCAAATTTTCAAAATTCTCGATGATAAATTTAACATCTTTTTCAAGCTCGCCATCAAGCTCAAATTCGCCCATCTGAAATAAAAAACTCTCTTTATAATCCACCGCACCCACGCCACAAGGCTCAAGATAAGCAAAGCGCGCCCTAACCCGCTCTACTTCGCTCCTATCAAAGCCCGCAAAAACTTCATCACTCCACTCAAAGTACCCCTCATCGCTAAGGCACTCTATGATTTTATTTGCGATAATTTGGGATTTTTGAGTAGGAAATAACGGCTTGTTTATTTGAGGCAAAAGCTTATCGTATAGACTCTCTTTAAAAACGCTGTAAGTTTCGATATTTTCGCTTGAGGATTTTTTTGAAATTTCGCTAAAAAAGTTTTTTTTAGATGAATTTTGATTTTTATGCTCGATCGTGACAAATGGATTTTGGGCAACAAAAGGCTCAAGAGTCTCTTTTAGCTCTTCGATACTTGAACTAAGTATCGGCAGCCAACTTCTAAGAGTATGCGAAAGCTTGCCTTTGGGGGCTATAGATGCGGTTTGCTTTAGCATATTATTCTAAAAGCTTAAAATCTTGTCCGAGATAGTGCGTCTTAACAAGCTTATCGTTTGCCACCTCCTTGGCGTTTCCAGAGGCTAAAAGCGAGCCGTCTTTTATAACGTAAGCTCTATCGCAAATCGCCAAAGTCTCCCGCACATTATGATCTGTTATCAGCACTCCTATGCCTAAATTCTTAAGGTCTCTTGCTATGCTTTGTATATCGCTAACGGCTATAGGATCAACGCCGGCAAAAGGCTCGTCAAGAAGCAAAAATTTTGGCGTTATTATGAGGCTTCTTGCGATTTCGCAGCGCCTTCGCTCACCACCGCTTAGACTTACGCCCTTTCTTAAGCGAATCGGCTCGATATTAAGCAAATTTAGCATCTCATCTACTTTTTGCTCCTGAACGGCTGTATCTTTATATAAAATTTCAGCCCCGAGCAACAAATTTTCTTCTACCGTTAAATCCTTAAAAATGCTTGATTCCTGAGGCAGGTATCCTATGCCCATCCGAGCGCGCTTGTGCAAAGGCACATTTGTGATATCGACACCGTCAAGATAGATGTTACCACTACTTGGGGGTATCAACCCGCAGATCATATAAAAAGTAGTCGTCTTTCCGGCTCCGTTTGGACCAAGAAGACCTACAACTTCGCCACTTTGTATGTCAAGCGAAATGCCTTTGATGATATTTGTCTTTTTTATCGTCTTTTGTAAATTTTTAACTTCTAGCTTATGCACCGCAAACCTCGTATTTTCTTCCTTTTTCATGAGGAGTTATGCAAATTTTTATATAATCTATATCAAATTTCTTAAGCATATTTTCAAGTTCGTCATCGCCCCACTCTACTAAGTGCAAACCCTCTTCAAAGAAATTTTCAAAAAGTCCGTTTTTTATAATTCCTTCAAAGCCGTTTTGGTAGATATCGTAATGAAAAATTCCGTTTTCATACCCTTGCATAACCGAAAACGTGGGAGAAGTGACATCCGAATTTACACCATGAGCCTTTGCTATGGCTTTTACAAGAGTTGTCTTACCGCTTGCAAGATCGCCCTTTAGGATTATAACTCCTTCTCGCGGCAAAATTTGAATCAGCTCATCAAGCTCGTCTAAATTTAGTATAAATTCTCTTTTCATAGCTCTTTTACATACTCGCTTTGGGCTGATTTTGGGATACTTTTTGTCACAGGGATAGCCAAAACCTCATAACTCATCTCTTTGGCTAAAAATTTAATCGTAATCTTATCGCCGATTTTCACCTCTTTAGCGGGCTTTGCGATAACTCCGTTTATGCTTACTACACCGCTTTTGCACATGTCTTCACTGATCGCTCGACGCTTGGTAATATTAACCGTATTTAAAAATTTATCTACTCTCATAAAAGCGATTTTATCCAAAAAACTCTTAAATTTTAGTGGTCGCTAAGATATTTAAGAGTATCCATAATGCTTAAAGGTATAACACTGCCGTGAGTTTGGTTTAAGTATAATTTAAAATCGCTTTTTACGCCACTATTTTTTAAAATTTTAGCCAAATCATTAGCTTTCAAATTTCCTGCTTTATCGGTCTTACCCTTTCTTTTTTCAAGCTCTCCTACACAAACAAATACAAACTTAGCTCTTATTCTATCTTTAAATTTATCCTCATTTAAAGCGCCTTTTAAAATTTGAGAATCACCCCACCACAAAGAAGGCGAAGCGATAAAAAAATTATCAAACACATCTTCGTTTTGAAGCATAGCAAAAAGAGTAAAAAGCCCTCCGAAAGAGTGTCCAAATAAGCTTTTTTCACTATCTTTTATATCAAATTTAATATCTACAAAGGGCACTACTCTATCTCTTATAAAACGATAAAATTCATCCGCACCGCCGCCAAGACTAAATTCCTCTCCTGCAGCCTTTGGCGTATAATCCCTTGTGCGCTTTTTTGAGTCATATGCCAAATTCGTATCATGCCCAACCGCTATGATAAGCGGAGGGGTTTTGTCTGTGACGGAATTTAACGCTATAGAAAATTGAGCGTTGCCATCAAGGATAAAAAGCACTTTTTCATATTTTTTAGACCCTTTTGGAATGGCTTGATATATAAGATACTTTTCACCGCTTTGACTTTTTATGGTAGTTATTTGGATATCAAATTTATCATAGACATCGATATTTATCGGCATTATTTGCTGATTTGGCTTTGCATTTAGATTGCAAATCAAAAGCAAAGCCACAAGTAAAACAGATAGGTAAATTCTTACCATCTAGCGCTTACTTTCAACCAAAATCTTCGCCCTTCTTCAGGATACCAGTAGTATTCCCCATTGTCTGCAAGACCTTCGTCGTATCTGATATTATCAAAGATATTATAGGCGGTAAAGTTAAGAGTCAAATTTCTATTTACACTCCAGCTAGATCCTAAATCAACAGTAAATAGCTTTTTCGTATTTTCGCTGACTTTGTTGCCCGGTCCAAATTTCACGCTTGTAAGCTCGCTTTCATAATTTGCACTGACAAAAGCAGATACACTACTTATCGGTTTATAAGTTAGTGTCGAATTTATAGCATGTTGCGGAGTTGCAGTTAGTGATTTACCGTCTAAACGACTTAGGTTGGTTTGGCTAAATTTGACAGGTCCTTTTGGCGTATTTATAATAGGATCTCCTGTTTTTATCTTAGAATTGTTATAAGTATAGTTTACTTTTAAATTTAAATTACGTGATATATCATAATCGCCGCTTAACTCTATACCCCACACATCGGCACCTTTGATATTAAAGTAAGTTCCCCAGCCTGGACAATTTACATGAGGGGCATTTACGCCTGCAGGGCAAGTGCCGAATGCGGAAATTTTATTTATACTACTGCCGTCTGTATCTAAAATTTTATCCTTAAATTCATTTTTAAACAATGTTAAAGAGCTTCTAAAGTTATCGGCATTATCATAATACGCCCCTACTTCATAAGTAATACTCTTTTCTGGTTTTAGCTGTTTATTTCCAAAGTCAACGATTCTCCATCCCCCTTGTATAGTTCCTATCCCCGGTGAAATTTGATTTACGTCAGGCGTTTTGTATCCTGTCGCAACTCCGCCTTTTAAGCTCCAATTATCGTTTAAGTTATAAACCACATACACTCTTGGAGAAAAATGATTGTCAAAAAACTCATTATGCGTAAAACGCCCTCCTAGAGTTAAAAATAGGCTATTTTCTAAAATTTCCCACTCATCTTCTGCAAACAGAGCATACTCTTTCATGGAGTATGCCTTTGGCTTTTTAAGTTCGCTCTTGTTTGTGTTTGAAACTATAAAAGTAGTCTTTGAGGTTTGCTTACTAAAATCATAGCCGAAAGTTAAAGTGTGAGCGCCTAAAAATGCGCTAAATTTAGAGTTAAAATTATGATTTTTTATATTTGCGGGAGTTAAACTATCAAACAAACTACTTCGCTCTGTTTCATCGTATATATAGCTCATATCTACGCTGAAATTTTCAAAATTTCCAAGATAGCCAAGCCCTCTGCTGTCTCTTTGATAAGAGTATGAATTCGTAAGCTTATTTGTCTTTATGGTAGCTGTTTTGCCGACTGTTCTTTTATAATCATGCTTTTCTCTACCTAACAAAAGATAAAATTTGTTATATTCATCAGGAATTATCCAAAGCTTAGAGCTTAAATTTTTCTTATCGCTTTCTTGATAACCTCCTTTATACTCATCCTCGTCTCTTAATTTATTATATCCCCATAATTGAAGCGCTAAATATTTACTAAATATAGGAAAATTCAAATAAAACTCGCCCTGCCTTTGATCTCCTATTCCGCTATGAGCTTGAAAAACCGTAGACAAGCTAACTCCGCCACTAAATTTATCGAAATTCTTTTTAGTTATGATATTTATCACGCCACCTACCGCATCGCTTCCATAAAGAGAGCTCATAGGTCCTCTAATTACCTCTATACGCTCTATCGCTTCAGCAGGAGGTATAAAATTTGAGTTCATATCTCCCGCTCCGCCTTTTGGGTTAGCTCCACTTGAATTTACTCTCTTTCCGTCTATCAAAACCAAGGTTTGAGAGCTCTCCATGCCCCTTATAGAAATACCGCTTGCAGGACCGTCTTCGCCTGCTATAACCTTTACACCAGGAATTTCTGAGGCTATGGAGTGCAGTGATTTAAAATTTAAATCCGTAAGCTTTTGATTACTTATTACAGAAATGCTAGCGGGTGCATTTTTAATCTCTTGTTTAAATCCTCCTGCTGTTACAACCACTTCGCCAAGACTTATCTGATCAGCCCCTAAAATCGCTTGGGCACAACACAAACTAACTGCCAAACCAATAACTTTAATCTTAGTCATTTTTTTCCTTTTTTTAAACTTTATTTTAAATCGTTTGAAAAATATATCATAGTAAATATAAAATTAATATTAATAATCAAATATCATTAATTGACTTTATCCAAACACCCAAAAAACGATAAATTTTTAGTAGAAATTAATTAAATTTGGCTAAAATTACAAATCTAACTTTTATAAGGATTTTGTTATGAAAAAAGACGTTAAAAAAGTAGTTTTAGCATATTCGGGTGGTCTTGATACGAGCATTATTTTAAAATGGCTTCAAGATGAATACAAATGCGAAGTGATAACTTTTACTGCAGATATCGGTCAAGGTGAAGAGCTTGAGCCTGCAAGAATAAAAGCACTTGAACTTGGCATAAAACCTGAAAATATCTTTATAGAAGATTTGAAAGAGGAATTTGTAAGGGATTTTGTATTTCCGATGTTTAGAGCAAACGCTATCTATGAGGGCGAATATCTGCTTGGTACATCCATCGCTCGACCGCTTATAGCAAAAAGACAAGCCGAGATAGCGGCAAGTATAGGCGCTGATGGAGTAAGTCACGGCGCAACCGGCAAAGGAAACGATCAAGTTAGATTTGAGCTTGGATACTACGCCATAGGAGATAATCTTACTATAATTGCCCCTTGGAGAGAGTGGGATCTAAACAGCAGGGAAAAACTACTAGCTTATGCTGAAAAAAACGGTATCAAGATAGAAAAAAAACCGGGCAAGAGCCCGTATTCTATGGATGCAAATTTACTCCACATAAGCTATGAAGGATTAGTGCTTGAAAATCCTGCCAATGCACCCGAAAAAGATATGTGGAGATGGACAGTCGATCCAAAAAACGCACCAAATGAGAGCGAAATTATAGAGATAGGATACGAAAAAGGCGATCCCGTAAGCATCAACGGCAAGAGATTAAGCCCTGCGGAAATTTTAGCCGAACTTAACCGCCTTGGCGCAAAACACGGCATAGGAAGACTTGATATAGTAGAAAATCGCTCAGTAGGCATGAAATCTCGCGGTTGCTATGAAACTCCAGGCGGAACGATAATGCTAAAGGCTCACCGCGCCATAGAGAGCATAACTCTTGATAGAGGAGCCGCTCACCTTAAAGACGAACTCATGCCAAAATATGCCGAATTAATATACAACGGATACTGGTTTTCGCCTGAGCGAATCATGCTTCAAGCGCTAATAGACAAAAGCCAAGAAAACGTAAACGGAAGCGTAAAAGTCGAGCTATACAAAGGAAATGTAATCATACTAGGCAGAGACAGCAAGAGCGATAATCTCTTTAGTGAAGCGTTTTGTACTTTCGAAGAAGATAACGTGTATGATCAAAAAGATGCCGACGGGTTTATAAAGCTAAATGCGTTAAGGTTTATTATAGGACGCAAAAACGGGCGCAAATTTAACTAAAATTTAAATTAAATAAGGACAAAAAATGAAAGTATTACTGATAAAAGACGTAAAATCTCTTGGCAAAGCAGGAGAGATAAAAGAGGTAAAAGACGGCTATGGAAACAACTTCTTAATAGGCAGAGGCTTAGCAAAAGCCGCAACTCCTGATGTGCTTCGCCAATATGAAGCGGCTCAAAAAAGAAAGGCCGAAGAGCTAAAATACGAACTTGCGAATTTAGAAACCCTAAAAGAGCAACTTGAAAATATAAAGCTGGTTATCAAAAAACCGCTTGGCGCTAACGGCTCGCTGTTTGGTGCCGTTACAAAAGACGAGATCGCTCACGCCCTTGAAGAAAAGCACAATCTAGCTATAGACAAAAAGAGCTTTGATACCGACGGACATATAAAATCAACAGGAATTTTTAACGTAGATGTAAAATTAGGACACGGAATTCACGCTAAACTTAAGTTAGAAGTAGAGGGCGAATAGTGTTTCATGCAACAACTATACTAGCCTACAAAGGCAAAAATAAATCCGTGATCGGCGGAGACGGACAAGTAAGCTTTGGTAACACAGTTCTTAAAGCAAATGCCGTTAAAATTCGTAAAATTCATAACGGCAAAGTTTTAGCAGGCTTTGCCGGAAGCACTGCCGATGCGTTTAATCTATTTGATATGTTTGAAAACAACCTAGAGCACGCTAAAGGCGATCTGCTAAAGGCTGTGATAGAATTTAGCAAAGAGTGGCGTAAAGATAAGTATCTGCGCAAACTTGAAGCGATGATGCTGGTGCTAAATCGCGATAAAATTTTTCTGCTAAGTGGTACGGGCGATGTTGTCGAGCCTGAAGACGGAAAGATAGCTGCTATCGGAAGCGGAGGAAATTTCGCACTTTGTGCAGCAAGAGCCCTTGATAAATTTGCACAAATTGACGAAGAAGAGCTTGTAAAAGAGAGCTTAAAAATAGCAGGAGAAGTCTGCATATACACAAATACAAATATAAAAACTTATGTTTTAGAATAAAGAGAGAGTATGAATTTAACCCCAAAAGAGATAGTGAAATTTTTAGATGATTATGTAATCGGTCAAAAAGACGCTAAAAAAATCATAGCAATTGCACTTAGAAACAGATATCGCAGAATGAAGCTTGAAAAATCTATGCAAGATGACATTGTGCCTAAAAATATACTTATGATAGGCTCAACGGGCGTCGGTAAAACCGAAATAGCACGTCGTCTTTCAAAGATGATGGGCCTGCCTTTTATCAAAGTAGAGGCAAGCAAATACACTGAAGTTGGTTTTGTCGGGCGGGATGTGGAGTCTATGGTAAGAGATCTGGTTGCGGCTGCTATAAGTCTTGTAAAAACCGAATTTAGAGAGAAAAATCAAGATAAAATCGATGAGTACGTAGAGGATAAAATCATAAAAAAGCTTCTTCCACCGCTTCCTACGGGTGCAAGTGAAGAGAAAAAGGCTGATTACGAAAGAAGCTATGAGAAGATGAAAACAAGGCTTAAAAACGGAGACCTTGACAATCTAAACATCGAGATCGAGATCACGCAAAGCAGCTTTGATGCGGGAGCTAATGTGCCGCCCGACATGGCTCAAATGCAAGAGAGTTTTGTAAAAATCATAGGGCTAAGCAACAAAACCACAAAAAAAGAGATGAAAGTAAAAGACGCAAAAGAAGCTCTTAAAAACGAAGCTAGTGAGAAAATTTTGGATATGGAAAGCATTAAGACCGAAGCGTTAAGAAGAGCCGAGAACGAAGGCATTATATTTATAGACGAGATTGATAAAGTGGCTGTTAGCTCAGGAAATTCAAGCAGGCAAGATCCTAGCAAGGAAGGCGTGCAAAGGGATTTGCTACCGATAGTAGAAGGCTCAACGGTAACTACAAAATTTGGCGTTATAAAAACAGATCATATTCTATTTATCGCAGCAGGCGCATTTCATATAAGTAAGCCAAGCGATCTCATACCTGAACTTCAAGGAAGATTTCCTCTTAGGGTAGAACTGAGCAGTCTTGACGAGGATGCGCTATATCAAATTTTAACTCAGCCTAAACACTCGCTACTAAAGCAGTACGAAGCTCTTTTAAAAACCGAAAACGTAGAGCTTAAATTTAGTGATGAAGCTGTAAGAACTATCGCTAAAATAGCCCAAAATGCAAATGAAAAAATGGAAGATATCGGCGCAAGAAGGCTTCATACGGTAATTGAGCGAGTAATAGAAGATATAAGCTTTGAAGCTAGCGAAAACAGCGGAAAGACGATAGAGGTTGATAAGACGCTCGTAGAAGACAAGCTTGGAGATATCATAAAAGATCAAGATTTGGCAAGATATATACTATGAAATCGGGCTTCGTAAGCATAATCGGAAGAACAAATGCGGGCAAAAGCTCTCTTTTAAACTTCTTACTTAATGAAAAAATCACTATCGTGTCACATAAGCAAAATGCTACAAGGCGCAAGATAAGCGGTATAGTGATGAACGGCGAAGATCAGATAATCTTTACCGACACGCCAGGGCTTCACGAAAGCGATAAAACGCTAAATAAATTAATGATAAACGAGGCGATAAAATCAATGAGCGATTGCGATGCGATTGTTTTTTTAGCCTCGATTCACGACCCAACTGGTGAATATGAGAAATTTTTAAATTTAAAACCTTCAGCGCCCCACATCTTGGTTTTAACCAAGGTTGATGAAGTATCAAATGATAAAATTTTAAAAAAAATATCCGAGTATTCTAAATTTCAAGATAAATTTACAGCCCTAATGCCTTTTAGCATCAAAAAACAAACCTACAAAAAGCCATTGCTTGATGAAATTTGCAAGCTTTTGCCAGAGCATGAGTATTTTTACGATCCTGAATTTTTAACGCCTACTAATGAAAAAGAAATTTACAAGGAATTTATACTTGAAGCGATATATGACAATCTAAGCGACGAATTACCTTACTCAACGGATGTGCTAATAGATAAAGTTAAGGAAAAAAGAGAAATAATAGAAATTTTTGCTTCAATAATAACGGATAAAGAGCTACACAAATCAATGATAATAGGGAAAAATGGCGAAACAATCAAAAGAATAGGTATAAATTCACGAAAAATGATATCAAAATTAACGGACAAAAAAGTCTTTTTAAAGCTCGTAGTTGTAGTAAAAAAAGGGTGGAGCAAGAATGAAAAAATTATAAAACAAATAAATAACTATTGATTTTTAATTTGTTTTTTATTAAAATAACACGTGCTTGTTCATAAATTTTATAATTTAAAGTGATTGCAAAATGTTTGGCAAAGATAAAATTAAAATTAAAAAAAACGGCAATAAGATAGAAAATGGCATTGTCTCGATAGATCCTTATACCCAAGATTCATATATATTTTCAAAAAATGAATTTGCTCAATGCAGTATAGACAAAGTAAATAAAGAGAATTTCTTTATATCTTATCTAAAATACAAAGATCTCATGATCGGTACGGCAGAGATCCCGGGCACCACCGAAGACAGTGATATCCCAGACCTTATAACTATAAAAGCTTATGAAGAGTTTGACCTTGATACATCAAAAGACTACAAGATAACATATAGCGAAGCTGATAGCGGTGGTTCTGAAAATAAGATATTTAATCTGTTTGTTATAGAAAGTGCCACTATAGGTAAAATTTTTAATCCGATAGCTAAAAAACCTCATACATAGACTATATAGTTGCAGCTCCTTTGATGTTTGGAGGTTTGTATAAGAAAAATTTAATGTCTGTTCAAAACACAGACGCATTTATAGTTATACAAAATGATGATGCCTTTCTTGCGGTTTACCAAAACGGAGAATACGTCCAGTCAAGACCGCTTAGATATTCTATAAAAAATATGAACGAAAAATTTTCCGTTCTTCAAGAGAATAGAATAGACGAATATTCTTTTATGCAAATTTTACAAAACAGCGAGAATGAAAAAGATAAAGAGCACTTGGCTCAAATTTTTGACGAGATAGCTTATTATCTAAGTGATATTTTAAACAGCATAAGCAGAGTATATAATGTAAAAATTCAAAATTTATATATATTAAGCGATATAAACATAAGCGGTTTATGCGGAACCATAGAAAACAGAGTAGGAATACCTACAAGCAACTTTGATATTAAAATTTCGATAAATACAAAAGATATAAAAGTAAGTAATTTAAGCACCATAATGACTCTCTTTGCACAAAACTACAAAGAAGAGCATAATGACAATTTTAACTTCTCAACATTTTTACGCCCTCCTCCTTTGTTTAAACGTCATAGCGGAAAGCTTATGCTATACATAGCCGCAGGATTTTTAGTGGCATTTGCTTATCCTGCATACCAATATGCGGTAGGATTTATAACTCAGCAAGAGGTAAACAAGCTAACCGATGAATACAATATCGCACATGCCGAAGAAACAAGGATCAAAAATGAACTTGCAAGAATCGGAGCTGAATACGAAGAGATCAAAAAACTGCTTGATAGTGAAAACGAAAAGATAGATTTTAGGAAAAATCTTCTAACCGAAATTCATGATAAAAAAGCCAATTATCCTATGAAGAGCGTAGTGTTATACGAACTAACAAAATTAATAAGCGAAAAAGATATAAAAGTAGGTAAAGTCGTAAATAACGATAAAAATATGACGATAATGCTTTTAAGCAACAATGAAAAACAGCTTACAGAATTTATACAAAACGTAAGCAACGAGATAAAATACTCTATAACAACACAAGAGATTATCTTTGATAAAAATAAACCAAATCCAACTTATGAAAGTAATGTTACGGTAAAGATTAAATAATGAAAAAAGACAGCACTTTAGTAAAAATAGACAACTATTTCGATAGTAAAAAAAGCAGTGAAGTATCTATGATACTTTTAGGAGTTTTGGTTTTGGTCGGGTATCTTACATATGCCTTATCTTGGGATCCTGCGCAAGATTTTTATGATACTACAGCCAGAGAACATCAAGATATAACGTCTAAATTGTATCAGACGAATAATTATTTAGCCACAAATAATACAAGCAAAGTTCAAGAGCAACAAGCTAAGCTAAATGCACTAAAAGATAATCTTGAAACAGCCAAATTTACAAACCAATATTTTGACAATAAGTTAAAAGAGTTATCTTATCTTTTATTTAATGAGCAAAATTGGGCTAAATTTTTAGACAGCTTGGCATTTTTAGCAGACAAAAACGATATAAAAATTGTAAAAATAGCCAACGAGTTTAAAAACCCCACACCTCAGAAAATCGAGCAAGTATTAGACATCAAGATAGACTTTGAAGGAAGCTTTAAAAATATCGTAGGGTATATAAATTCTATAGAAGAATCCGATTTGGTAGTAGATGTAAATTCAATGGATATCAATTCCACCAAAAAAGATTTGATAGGAAATATAGGAATTTACGTATGGGGGATGAAATACTAATGAAATTTTATAAGATATCAGTTATTATCGCATCTTGCTGTTTCATGTTTGCAAACGAAACACCTCAAGATGTCAAGCAAGAAAACATACAAGAGTATGATCAAATGTTTAAGGCCATAAATACTCCAAGAAAAGGGCTAAATGACGGTAATATAAGCAAAATACCGGATCCGTTTTTAGTTCAAAAATCTACTCCAAAGACAATAGACGAAAATGGTTCTGAAACAGGAAATTCAACTCTTAATCTGCACGCAATATTTGGAGATAGAGTTAAAATCAATAATAAATGGTACAAAACAGGCGAGAAAATAGGAGAATACAAAGTTGGCAAAATTAAAAAATCAAGTGTGATTTTAGCCAGCAAAGAACAAAATTTAGAATTAAATATTACTCAAGGAAAGAACAATGTCGGCATTAAAATTAAATAAAATACTAGCAATTATTGCTTTTTTAGCTTTTTCTTTTTCATCGGCAATGGCTGCTGATAGTTGTAAAACTAGAATTTTCAATCTAAAAATAAGCGAACAAGTTTCCATACAAGAAATTTTAACGCAGCTTTCAGATCTTTGTAACTTTAGTGTTATCACAAAAGACCAGTTTGCCAAAAACGCTATAAGCGAAGAGGTGTCTGGAATAAACATCAAAGATATGACGTTAAACGAAATTTTTAATATTTTGCTTCACGAAAAAAACATCAACTATACTTTTGAAAAAGGTGTATTAAAAATTTCGGCCCTTCAAACAAAAACATTTAAGATAGACTATATAACTTCAGTTAGAGAAGGAACTGCGATAACAAAAGCTTCCGTAGATTCAGCGCCTATAGAAGTTGGAAACGAAACTGACGATGAAGGTGCAGATGATCTTAAAAAAGGTGGCGGAAAACTTGATAACCTCATTAGAACAGTTGAAAGATTTGATTTCTGGGAAAAGCTTGATGCCGAAATTAAAGCCATTTTAAATAATACCACAGAAACTATAGTAGCTCCAGATCCGATAATAAATGCAAATGCAGGCCTTGTTACCGTAACAGGAACTGCGGCGCAGATAAAAAGAGTTTCGGAATACATTGAAGATGTTCAAAATCGCCTTAGAAAACAGGTAATAATAGATGTTTCAATAATATCTGTTGAGCTTGCAAACAGCTATACAAAAGGTATTGATTGGAGCAAGTTCAGTATAGGCTTTAAAACAGGTCTATTTGATAGGTTTATACCTATAGGAATGACAGAAGAAGTAACAAAAGATGCTGCAGGCAATCCAACTACAATACAAAAATTCACTTATGGTTCTACTCCAGGAAATACAATACACTGGTCTTCTAGAAATAATCAAAATAGCTTAAATAAAGGCTTATCACAAACCATAAACCTAATACCTGGTTTTACATTTAATCTTGATGGAGTTATAAATTTCCTTGAAATAAACGGAAAAACAAAAGTAGTATCAAACCCAAAAATAGCTACTTTAAACAACCAGCAAGCTCTTATATCAGTTGGTGACAACATCAACTATAGAGTTAAACAAGAAAGTTCAAATGACAATGCCTTAAGTGGCAAAACAACTATTACATATAAACAATACTCTGTATTTATAGGAATTTTGTTAAACATACTTCCTGAAATTTCAGATGACAACAAAATAATGCTTAGAATCAATCCATCTCTAAGTAGCTTTAAATACAATGAAGATGACACAAGACAAACAACGGCAATAAGAGAGATAGCTCCTGATACAATCCAAAAGAAACTTTCTACGGTAGTTCACGTAAATAGTGGCGATACTATAGTTCTTGGAGGTCTTATAGCCCAAAGTAAAGGCAAAGAAAACACTAAAGTCCCTTTCCTTGGCGATATACCTGTTTTGGGTCATGCATTTAAAAGTACAAAAGATCAGCTTAAAACAACTGAGCTTGTATTTATAATAACACCAAGGATTATAGATATCTCATCACCTACACCGGTAAAACAGACTTTAAAAGATTTAGGATTTTCAAGGTCAACGTATGAGCAATAACAAATATACCGTAATAAAACATCTTTTTGCCGAAGACAATAAAGATAGTAGTTTTATACACCTAGATAAATCTTTTGCGGCATATAAAAAGATCATGAATCTGATTGAAAAGCCGGTTAAGCTTATACTTTTTTACGGTAATCCAGGTTGCGGCAAAACATTTTTACTAAAAAAAGTTGTAGAGGATTTAAAAGATAGAGAAGATATAGTATTTTTTTCATATCCGTTTTTTAACGAAAATGAATTTATGACATCTCTTTACGAGGAAATTTTCAAAGAAAAGCCTACAGAAAAAATTCAAAATTACGAAGAGTTTACAAGAATTTATAAATCAAAATTTAATGAAGAGGATAAAAAAGTTTTCACGGTCTTGCTTGATGAGGCACAACTTTATCCTGAACTTTTAATAGAAAAACTTCGCCTACTTTCAGATAGCGGATTTTTTAAATTTCTGTTTGCAATTCGCAAAACAGACGAAGAGCACGTCTTGACAAAAGACTATTTTAAAGCTAGAATTTGGGAAAGTATAGAGATGAGTCCTCTTGAGGTTAATGAGATGAGAGTTTATATGGAAAGTAAACTGCAATCCAAAAAATTTGATTATCAATTTTTAAAATTTACGGATGAACAGTTAGAACTCATAAACAATCTCACAAGAGGAAGCCTTACAATGCTTAATAGGCTTATGTTTAATTTCTTTGAGCTTTATGAGTATTTTGAGGATAATCAACCAACAATAATCAGTACGGACACAATGAGTACAAAAATTTTAGAGATGGCAGCCATCAGATCGGAGCTTATCAATGCTTGAAGTACAAGAAATTTTAGAATTAGAAAAAAAATGGAAAGCTTATGACAAAAAAAGAGCAAATCCAATTTCTAAAGAAAAGACTCACTATAACTATTTATTAGTAGCACTCCTTGCAGCTTCTGTTACCACAGCTTCGCTTGTGTTTTTTTATCTTGAAGAACCAAAAATGAAAGTTGCAGCGGCAAGCACTAATAGTACAACACAAGAAGTTAGACAATCTTTTGTAACAAAAGAGCCTAATATAAATAGCTCATACACTACAACAACAAAAGAACCTGAAACTTTAACAGAAGATTTGCCAAGCGGAACTCTTTTAAACCAAAACTATAGCAACTTTGCAAATAATGAAAATAGTATTGAGACAGAGAAGCAAGATATAACATCTTTAGCGCAGATGAATTCTCAACAAAATCAGCAAGGATGGATATACTTAAATGAAAACGCTCAAGCCTCTTTTGAGGCAAAAGCAAGTGGTGAAGTGGAGATACAAGAGTTAAGAAAACAAGTTTTATTTACCGCTCCAAATGAAGAGGCTATAAATTTAGAAGCCGATACTCAGAGTATACAAAATAGCATTATGGCTGAAAAAGACGAGGATAATTCATTTAAAATTCAAATCCAATCATCAGGTCCTGAAATATCTGTTGATGAGTTAAAATCAAAATTTGACAGGACAAACAGTTCTGAGCTTGCTACTTTGATAGCTAAAAAATATTATGACATACAAGACTATAAAAGTAGTGAAAAATGGTCTGTTATAGCAAACGAACTTAACAGCGACAACGAAGAAAGCTGGGTTATTTTTGCAAAATCAAAATACAACCTAGGGCAAAAATACGACGCTGTTAAGGTTCTTAAAATATATAATGAAAAAGCAAATTCAAAAGAGATTGAAACTCTAATAAAACATATTGAAAATAGTTCAATATAAATTAACATTTTTGCCGAGTCTATTGAAATAAATTTAATAGGCTCGGCTTTTTAATAAAAATATCTATTTAAACTATACAATGTTTAAAAATTAGTTAGTTATTATAACAAGGAGTGTTTGTGATAGATATGCCATATGAACTATTCTTATCTACCGCTTTAAAAAACAATCTAATATCCCAACAGCAAAAACAGGAAATAGAAGAGCTTTTATCCCAAGATAATAAATTTGAAAAAATAATCAAAGAAGTTGCACCAGATATCCAAGAACAAACAATCATCAACATCTTATCTGAACTTTACAGAACCCAACGCATAAGCATAGCCAATATCCTAGAAAAATTCATCATAAATTTAAGCGATTTTTTAAAATTTACGGCTAAAAAATTTGAACTTGAATATATGGATTTAGACACTATAGATATAGATTACAGACTATCTGAAAAAACTTCTCTTGCTCAACTAAAGAAATACGAGGCTTTGCCTGTAAAAGAAGATGAAGTAAGGGTTTATGTAGCCTTCAGAAACCCATTTGACATAGCTGCTCAAGATAGACTTCAAAATATATTTAACAGAAAACTTCTAAAGGTGGTCATAGCAGATCCATTTCAGATAGATAAGCATCTTAATAAAATCGAACTAAGCGAAAGCATAAAAGGCATAGTTGCGGACATAAGAAAAGAGCTCTCAACGACTGCGTCAACGGGAGATGAAAATAGTTCCGGAATTTTAAAGCTCATTGAAGTTATCCTAAAAACCTCAATACTAGGCAGAGCAAGCGACATACACATAGAACCTACGGAGACAAACTGTATCGTAAGAAGCAGAATTGATGGCATGCTAACAGAAACTTTTATCTTTGATAAGGACATCTATCCTCCTATGGTATCTCGTATGAAGCTTTTATCCAACATGGATATAGCCGAGCGCAGAAAGCCTCAAGATGGTCGTTTTTCGGCTCAGATTATGGGCAAGGAGTATGATTTTCGTATCTCTACTCTTCCGATACTAAACGGAGAGAGTATCGTTCTTCGTATTCTTGATAAGTCAAAAGTACTAATAAGCCTTGAAAATTTAGGCATGCATCCTCAAAGCTTTGCTAAATTTAATAAAGCAATGAAAGCTCCTTACGGCATTATCTTAGTAACCGGTCCTACAGGCTCTGGTAAAACTACTACACTCTATGCTGCACTTAATGATATAAAGAGTATAGAAACGAAAATTATAACTGTCGAAGATCCTGTTGAGTACCAGCTAAATATGATACAGCAAGTTCATGTCAATGAAAAAGTAGGACTTACTTTTGCATCAGCACTTAGATCTATCCTTCGTCAAGACCCGGATGTCATAATGATCGGCGAGATCAGAGATCAAGAGACACTTCGTATAGCTGTACAAGCGGCACTTACCGGACACTTGGTATTTTCTACTCTGCACACGAATGATGCGATAAGCGCTGTTACAAGAATCGTAGATATGGGTATTGAGCCGTATCTTATAAGCGGTTCTTTGGTCGCCATAGAAGCGCAAAGACTTGTTAGAAAACTTTGTCCAAATTGCAAACAAAAGACAACTATCCCTCTAACTCTTCAGGAACAATTCAAAGACTATCTGCCTCAAGACTATCAGTTCTATAAGCATGTAGGCTGTGAAAAATGTTCTCAAACGGGATATACTGGAAGAGAGATGATAAGTGAAATTTTACCTATTAGTGATAAAATCGCAAGCATGGTAGCAAATGGAACAACAAAAGAAGAGATTAAAAAAGTAGCCTACGAAGAAGGCTTTATAGATATGTTTAAAGATGGTATCATAAGAGCTGCAAGAGGCGTAACGACAATAGATGAAATTTTAAGGGTTGCTAAAACATGAAATATTTTGAAGTAGAGTATATGTCAAAAGGCCGCAAGCAAAAGATGGTCTTAAGAGCAAATAATCAAAACGAAGCTAAAAACGTAGCCAAAATGAAAAATGCCGGCGCTATAGTTAAAATCGGCGAAACTAAAACCGTTCCTCTTGAGGAGCAATTTCAGGATATACTTTCAAGAGCTAAAAATTTTGTTCAAGGCTCAAAGGTAAAAACACCCAATTTAGTAGCTGCGGTAAGACAGCTAAGCGTAATGACAAATGCAGGAATTTCAATCCACGATAGCATAAAAGAAGTTGCAAACGCTACAGAAGATAAAAGACTTAAGGCTATTTTTTCAAATTTAAACGATGATTTAAATCAGGGTCAAAGCCTAACAGATGCCATCTCAAATTTTAGAACCGAGCTTGGAGATGTAGTAATCGCCATGGTTAAACTTGGCGAAAATACGGGTAATATGGCAGAGTCTTTACAAAAACTAGCAGACATCTTGCAAGAAGTTTGGGATAATCAGCAAAAATTTAAAAAAGCCATGAGATATCCTATGATAGTAATTACGGCTATAGTCATAGCTTTCGTTATACTTATGATGTATGTCGTGCCTAAATTTAAAGAGATATTTGAACAACTTGGTGCAAATTTACCGCTTCCTACAAGAATTCTTCTTGGTATAGAAAATGCCCTAAACAACTACGGTCTTTATATATTAGGAGCTATTATACTTATAATATATGGCATAAGATATATGTATAGGACAAATGAAGACTTTAGCTACAACTTTGATAAATACCTGCTTAAAGTCTATCTCATAGGTAATATTATTTTTTATTCAACCATGAATAGATTTAATCTTATCTTTACAGAGCTTGTAAGGGCCGGAATTCCTATCGCTGAAGCGCTTGATACGGCAACTTTAACTGTTGCCAATCAAGAGATAAACAAAAAATTATCGACAGTTAAAATAGCCGTACAAAGAGGTATTTCGCTTACCGAGGCATTTAGAGATACAGAGCTTTACGAAGGTATGTTGATACAGATGATTAGTGCTGGCGAGCAAAGCGGTAGCATAGATGCGATGATGGAAAAGGTAACGGACTATTACAAAGTTAAATTTAACGATATAGTAGACAACATATCCGCTTACATTGAGCCTATTTTGATAGGATTTATTGCTGTTATGGTAGTATTTTTAGCGCTTGGTATATTTATGCCTATGTGGGATCTGGCAAGCGCGGTTAAAAATTAAAACAAAAGAAAAAAGATGAATTTAGCTACAAATTCAAAAGAGCGTCAAGTAAGTAGCGATGCTTTTTTGGTATCAAAAACCGACACAAAAGGCAAGATTACGTATTGCAATATGCCTTTTGCAGAAATTGTAGGCGCAAAAAGCTCAGAGCTTATAGGTAAGCCCCATAACATCGTAAGACATCCCGATATGCCAAGGGTTATTTTTAAATTTTTATGGGAATATATAAAAAACAAAAGAGAAATTTTTGCATATGTCAAAAATAGAAGCTTTGACGGATCGTTTTACTGGGTATTTGCAAATGTTACAGCTTCAATTGACGAAAGGGGTAACATCATAGGTTTTTACTCGGTGCGCAGAAAACCAAATCCAAAGGCGCTTGAGGTCATCATACCTCTTTATAAAGACTTGCTTAATGCAGAAAAAAGCGGCGGAATGGACGCTTCGCTAAAACTCTTTGAGCGAATTTTGAGAGAGAAAAATACAACTTATGATGAATTTATGAATAATCTGCAAAGATTATAAGAGGAAAATTATGTTTTTTAATAAAAATAAAGTAAATTACGATGAAATTTTAGATGTAATTTCTCAGGCAAGAAACGGGATTTTAGAACCAAGAATACTAAATATAAATCCAAATGAACCATTAGGTCAAATAGCTCTTGGCATAAACGACCTGCTTGATCAAATAGAGGCTTTGCAAAGAGAGATGGGTACTTGCGTAAAATCAGCCGAAAGCGGAATTGCATATAGAAATATTTTTACAGATGGTTTTAGAGGTCTTTTTAAGATAAATGCCCAGTCTATGAGTGAGGGTGTAGAGGGTATAAAAGCAGGTCAAAAAGGCAAAACTAGAGGAATTCTTTCTGAGAAATTTAGCGAGCTTGGAAATGGAAATAGCGGCATAGCAGACGCAAAAAAAGATCTTGACCAAAGCATAAAAGACCTAAGTGAAATTTCAAGCGTGGCGCAAGACACTTCAAGCAAGGCAAGCGAAGGCATAATCGCCGTAAATGAATTAAGCTCAAATATGAACGATCTTGAAAATTTGATCACCGACTCAAGCGAGGCAATTAGAAATTTGACTAACAGAACGGCCGAGATCAGCTCTGTCGTAAATTTAATAAAAGATATCGCAGAGCAAACAAATTTGCTAGCTCTTAATGCGGCTATCGAAGCGGCGCGTGCAGGAGAGCATGGGCGCGGATTTGCCGTTGTGGCAGATGAGGTTAGAAAACTAGCCGAAAACACACAAAAAGCAACAAGCGAAATCGGCATAAATATCCAAACCTTGCAACAACAAACAAACGATCTAAACGAAAATTCAAACAAAATAACACAAATAGCCCAAGTTGCTAACGTAAGCGTTGCTAATTTCAGAGAAGCGATCAACGTCTTTAGCGAGGGGGCTACAAAAACGGCTCAAATTTCAAAACACGTTGAAAATAAATCAATAGGAATCATGGGCAAAATCATCCAAGTGATCTACAAGCAAACCGCCTATAATAACGTTATCAACGAACGCGGATTTGACGAAGCCATGCAAAAACAATTCGAAAATATGCATAATTGGTATGAAAATGACTACAAGAAATACTTTGGTTCATCCAAGAGCTTTGATAGGATTAAAGAGCCCGCTAAGCAGCTTGATGAACTGATGCTTAAAAATTTAGAAGAGTCAAAAGACGGCTACACAATGGATGATATTGAAAAATTCGTAAGCAGATTTAAAAAGCTAAAAGATACGAGCAGTGATATATTTAAGATTATAGACGCGGTCATTGAAGAAAGTAAAAAATAAAAAAATAAAAGCAAAATTTGCGATTGCGAAATTCAAATTAAATTATGAATTAAAATACAAAACTTTGCAAACAAGCGTTTGCGTTTTAAGAACTAATTTCAAATCAAACATCTTTATCTTGTCTTTAAGATCAATTTCAAATTTTGAAGGCAAGATAAAGACAATTCAATAAAATTCTTTTGTTTTAAGCATAATACACACCACAAATTTAAAAGGCAAAATAGCCTTTTAAATCTTACATAAGAAGTTTTTTAGCACACTCCCCTATTCTCTTAGCATCACAAGTTGCACCCAGTCTTTCTCTTGCTATCTTTGATATATTTCCTATGTCTTTTACGCTTGACGCGCCAATCTCGGCGATGATATCTTTTATTTTGGTTTCTAGCTCTGTGTCATCCAGTTGCTTTGGCAGATACTCGCTAATGATCTTCATCTCGTCTTTTTCAGCCTTAGCTAAATCCTCACGCCCGCATTTTGTGTATTGCTCTATAGAATCAACTCTTCTTTTTACCTGAGTTTGCAAAATTTCAAGCACTCTTTCATCGGTCATCTCGACTCTTTCATCCACTTCAACCTGTTTTATAGCCGAATTTAAAAGTCTTAGTGTATCTCTTCTAAAATTATCCTTTTGCTTCATTGCAGTTTTTATATCTTCTAAAATTTGCTCTCTGATCGTCATTTTTATCCTTTAAATTTGATTTTGAATTATAACAATTGTAAATTTAAAGCAAAATTTAATATAATCAATCAAAAAGGATAGACATGCTACTTGGCGTAAACATAGATCATATCGCGGTTTTAAGAGAGGCTCGTCGCGTAAACGACCCGGACATCCTTCAGGCTTGCTTTAGCGCCTGCATGGCAGGAGCGGATCAGATAACAATACATCTTAGAGAAGATCGCAGACATATAAACGAAACCGACGCGCAAAACATCATAACTCACTCCAAAATTCCTGTAAATTTAGAGTGTTCAATGGATAAAAGCATTATCGAACTAGTTATCAAACTAAAGCCTGCAAGAGCTACTTTGGTACCTGAAAAAAGGCAAGAGCTAACAACCGAAGGCGGGCTAAATTTACAAAGTCCAAATTTACAAGAAGTTATCAAAACTCTAAACGAAAACGATATCGAAGTTTCGCTTTTTATCGATCCCAGCCAAGAAGATATCATCCTGGCTCATGAGCTTGGCGCACAGTGGATCGAGCTGCACACGGGAGCTTATGCAAATACCTTTTTAATGCTTAATTCAAATTTATCTCATAGCAAAGACTCTATAAAAGAGCTTCAAAAGAGCAAAAAAGAGCTAAGAGAGATTTTGGAATTTGAGCTTTCAAGGATCAAGCAAAGCGCAAAAGAGGCGAAGTATCTCGGACTAAAGGTTGCAGCAGGCCACGGGCTAAACTATCAAAACGTAAAATTTATAGCTGAAATACCGGAAATTTCCGAGCTAAACATCGGGCAAAGTATCATCGCAAGAAGCGTATTTGTAGGGCTTGAAACGGCCATCAAAGAGATGATAGCGTGTATAAGATAGCAGTTAGCCTTGGCGATATAAACGGAGTGGGCATAGAAATCGCTCTAAAAGCGCATGAAGAAATTTGCAAATTTGCAGAGCCGATTTACTGTATAAATGAAGATTTGCTAACTAGCGCTCTTAAAATTTTAGAAGTAAGCAAGCCTGCAAATTTTAAAATTTATGAATGCGGAGAAAATTTTAAGATAAAGCCCGGCAAGATAAGCAAAAAGAGTGGAAAATTTTCTTTTGATTCATTTGATACGGCTATAAATTTAGCTCTGTCAAAAGATGTACAAGCCGTCGTAACTATGCCTATCAGCAAGGGGGCGTGGAGTAAAGCCGGGATAAAATTCGTAGGACACACGGACTACCTTAAGCATAAATTCAAGCAAGACGCTATCATGATGATGGGATGTGAGGAGCTTTTTGTGGGGCTTTACACTGATCATATCGCGTTAAAAGATGTTTTTAAAGAGATAAAAACAAAAAAGATCTATAAATTTCTCATAAATTTTTATGAAAATACGAAATTTGAGCGTATCGGAGTTTTGGGATTAAATCCGCACGCAAGCGATAACGGCGTGCTTGGAGGAAGCGAAGAAAAACGTATCAAAAAGGCTATAAATTTGGCAAATAAAGAACTTAAAAAAGAGATCTTTACAGGACCTTTGGTGCCTGACGCGGCCTTTAATCCTCGTTCGCTTAAAAATTTAAACAGACTGGTTGCCATATATCACGACCAAGGACTTGCTCCGCTTAAGGCGCTTTATTTTGATAAAAGCATAAACGCAAGTTTAAATCTGCCGATAATTCGCACAAGCGTAGATCACGGAACGGCATTTGATATCGCATACAAAGGCATAGCTGGCACTTCAAGTTATATTGAAGCTGTCAAATTTGCCGTTAAACTTTGCGAAGAGAGAAATCTATAAAATCAGCAAATTATTTTAATGAATTTCAAATACGACTAGCCAAATTTAGCTAGTTTAAAAAATTTGTAGCTATAATAATTTTAAACAAAACTACTCATTGGAGGCATTTTTGGCTCGCGACAACCTCTTTGCATTTTGTATGTTTATGATAGCCTCTATAGGCTTTTTTATCTGGGGCTATCAGTATATCCCTTCTCACCACTTCTTGTTATTTTTGGTTGCCAGCATATTTGGTATCTTTATGGCGTTTAATATCGGTGGAAACGACGTAGCCAACTCCTTTGGCACAAGCGTTGGAGCCAAAACCGTAACCATCAAGCAAGCCCTTGTCATAGCGGCTATTTTTGAGTTAAGCGGGGCTATATTTGCAGGCGGAGAGGTTACTAAGACTATAAGAGAAGGCATTATCAAATTTCCTGAAGCAGGCATGGATCCTATGCTCTTTGTCATCATTATGATGTCAGCGCTTCTAAGTTCAGGGCTTTGGCTCTTTATCGCTTCTAAAAAGGGCTTGCCGATCTCTACCACTCACTCGATAGTAGGCGGTATCGTGGGTGCTGGACTTATAATGGGCTTTACTACGATGGACGCAAAAAACGCTATAAATATGGTCTCTTGGGCAGGTATCGGCAAGATCGCCATAAGCTGGGTCATATCACCTCTGCTTGGAGGAATTCTCTCATACATCATCTATGGCTACATAAAAACCAGAATTTTAACACCTACTAGAAAATATAACCTTGAGCTAAAAATGCTAAAAAGAGAGCGCAAAGCATATAAAGAGCGATATTTGCGCGAGCTTAAAACAAAGCCGGTTGAAGAGCAGATCAAAATTCTAAGCAAGATCGCCATAGTCGATGAGGACGAAGAAGGTAGCGAAAAGAGCGAATACAAAACGATGATAAAATCGATGAAAGAGCGTGAAAAGAGCATAGACACAAGCCGCGCAATGAGAAAGCATATCCCTATAGTTGCGGGCTTTGGCGCTATCATCATATCTTCCATGATGCTATTTAAGGGTCTTAAGCACCTGAATTTAGGTATCGGCTTTATAGGCACGGTCTGGATCATCTGCGTTATCGGCATAGTAACATACCTTGCAACGCTTGCGATGATAAACGTCATGAGCAAAAACGACGCAGAAAAGAGCACAAATCGCATATTTTCATGGTTTCAGATCTTTACGGCTTCATCTTTTGCATTCTCTCACGGCGCAAACGACATAGCAAACGCCGTAGGACCTTTCGCCGCCATACTTGACGTGCTAAAAACAGGCAACATCAACGCCACGGCTCCGATTCCTAGTATCGCTATGATAACGTTTGGCATTTCGCTTGTGGTCGGGCTTTGGTTCTTGGGCAAAGAGGTTATTACAACTATCGGCTCAAAACTTGCCGAAATTTTACCTACTACAGGCTTTAGCGCGGAGCTTGCCGCAAGTACGGTTATCCTGCTAGCTACCAAGCTTGGTATCCCTGTATCATCAACCCACATCTTAATAGGAGCCGTTCTTGGTATAGGCATACTAAACCGCGATGCAAATTGGGCTATGGTCAAGCCTATCGTGCTTGCTTGGGTTATCACCCTACCGATAGCAGGCGGATCGGCGGCGATAATTTATATGGTGCTTAAAAGCCTGCTTGGGCTATAAAATTTCATTTTGATACTACAAATTTGAGGCAAAAGAAGCCTCAAATTTTACCTCTTGTCTTTTCTAAAGAATTCTGTTATTAGTTTAGTATTGCACTCTTCTAAATGATACTTCTTACCACCGTCACAGCGGGTTGAAGATACTCTTGATTGACTACCTAAAGCGCTTATAAGACTCTCTCCAAACATTCCTTGATATCTAAAATCTCCATATATATTATCCGCCAATATCTTGCCTGTGTTTCTATCTTTTATAATTCCTCCATAGTTAAATTCTATCCCGAGTAAATTATCAAATACAGTTGTTATATTAGGTTTAAGTTCCATCGGTCGACTATGAGGATCTTCGGTCAAAATCTCAATAGGAGCTATCTCATCTTCTGAAATTTCTTTACGGGCTATACATTTATCTTTGTAGATCTCTTTGAGGTTTTTCATTGTTTCAGATATATAACTAAATACTCTTCGCGGAGCATAATCATCTGTATCATTTCTATCTTGTATCAGTAGTTTTATCTCTTCAAATATTTGCTTCTCACTTTTTTGGTTTGAATGTAGTTCGTTAAAAAATACATTTACCTCTTGATATGTTACTTTTTCATCTTGAAAAAATTCAATAAGATCTATGTTTGCAGACATATGACAGTTTTTTGATGTATTGTTATCAAGATAAAATCTGAAATACTTACCGTTATAAGCCTCATTATCGCTTTTAACTTTATAATCTATATAGTCTAAACTACCATTCATTAGCATTTTAAAGGCTATATCTTCGGTTGCATTATAGCCTGTATGTTGATTTAAAACAGGAAAGCCTTGAGTAGTAGTTCTTTCTCCTGAATAATAAGCATTTATACTAGGCTTTTCATAGATATTTATCTTAGCATATACATATCCGTAAGCATGAAATATAGCCGAGACTATCATACCGTCTCCAAAGAATACTAAAAACCATATAAGAAGCGCTCTTAGCTTACGTATACCTTTGGGTCTGATTATAGCCATAAAGAAAGTTACGATAAGAAGTATTAGGATTATAAAAAAAGGAGTTGCTTCATGCATATTAGTCCTTTATCTTTAAGCGGGCAAATTCTCAAATTCACCCGCTTAAATCGGAATTTAATCTATCTTAAAATTCTCTATCTCATTAAAATTTAGATATCTGTAAATTTCATCCTCTTTGCCTGCGATTCTTTCAGGAACTATCCTCATATACTCTTCCACGCTCGGAAGTCTTCCAAGCAAAGCGCAAACTGCAGCGAGTTCTGCGCTTCCAAGATAAACCTTCGCGCCAAGCCCCATTCTGTTGTCAAAATTTCTAGTCGAGGTTGAAAAGACCACGGCGTTATCCTTGACTCGCGCTTGATTTCCCATACAAAGCGAGCAGCCAGGCACCTCTATACGCGCTTTTACGCTTCTAAACACGTCATAATACCCTTCGCGCTCAAGTTCATCCTTATCCATCTTCGTAGGCGGCACAACCCAAAGGCGCGTAGGTATCTCGCCCTCGCCTCTTAGCACCTCGGCTAGCGCGCGGTAGTGTCCGATATTTGTCATACAGCTTCCCACAAAGACCTCATCGATATTCTTGGCACGTCTTTCATCGGCTAAAATTTCACTAAGAGTCGCCACGTCATCAGGATCGTTCGGACAAGCAAGTATCGGCTCGGTTATCTCGTCTAAATTTATCTCTATCACTTCGGCGTACTTGGCGTTACTATCGACTTTTAGGAGGGTTGGATTTGCCAACCACTCACGCATCTTTTCACGCCTTCTTTCAAGAGTCGCTCTGCTTTCATACCCTGCTTTTATCATCGCTTCGATGAGAGTTATGTTTGATCTTATATACTCTATCACCGGCGCTTTATCAAGACCCACCACACAGGCGGCTGCGGAGCGTTCGGCCGAAGCGTCGCTTAGCTCAAAGGCCTGCTCTACCTTTAGACTCTCAAGCCCTTCGATCTCTAGAATTTTGCCCGCAAAGATGTTTCTTTTATTTTTCTTTTCTACGGTTAGTAGTCCTTGCTTAATAGCATAATAAGGTATCGCATTTACAAGATCTCTGAGCGCAACACCTCTTTGAAGCCTGCCTTTAAATCGGACTAAAACGGACTCGGGCATGTTTAAAGGCATAACGCCAAGTACCGCCGCAAACGCCACAAGACCGCTTCCTGCGGGAAAGCTTATGCCGATAGGAAAGCGCGTATGGCTATCTCCGCCAGTTCCAAGAGTATCCGGAAGCACCATGCGATTTAGCCACGAGTGTATGACGCCATCGCCGGGCTTTAGACTAACTCCGCCGCGAGAGTTCATAAATTTCGGCAGAGTCTTATGCGTGATCGCATCGCTTGGCTTAGGGTAAGCCGCCGTATGACAAAAGCTCTGAAGCACAAAATCGGCCGAAAATCCAAGGCTTGCAAGCTCTTTTATCTCATCTCTTGTCATAGGCCCCGTGGTGTCTTGACTGCCTACGGTTAGCGTCATAGCTTCTACGTAAGAATTTGGTCGTACACCTTGCATGCCGCACGCCTTGCCTACTATCTTTTGAGCTAGAGTAAAGCCAAATTCGCCATCATCCTTAGGCTGAGCAGGCTTAGTAAATATCTGCTCATCTCCCAAATTTAACGCCACTCTAGCCTTCATACAAAGCCCGCGACCGATGATAAGCGGTATACGCCCGCCTGCTCTAATTTCATCAAGCAGGGTATTTGGCATAAGCGTAAAGCGACTTACGACCTTACCCGCTCGCACTATCTCACCTTTATAAGGGTAAATTTCTATCTCATCGCCCGTCTCAAGCGAACTTACATCAGCGATTATAGGTAGTGCACCGCTATCTTCTGCGGTGTTAAAAAATATCGGAGCGATAGTCGTGCCGATAACTATGCCGCCTGTTTTTTTGTTTGGCACGCCGTCAATGTCTCGCCCCAAATGCCACTGGATGGAGTTTATACCGCTTTTTCTACTTGAGCCGGTACCCACCACATCGCCTGCGTAAACTACTTCACGTCCGCTTTTTTTAAGCTCAGCTATCTTCTCAAGGCTTCCGGGCTGGCGGCGTATCAGCATAAAATTAGCATGAAGCGGGATATCAGAGCGAGTAAATGCCTCACTTGCAGGGCTTAGATCGTCAGTGTTCGTTTCTCCTGGCACTTTAAATACAACCGCCTTTATCAATTCATCAAGCGGCTTACGCGATAAAAACCACTCTGCGTTCGCCCATGAGGTTATAACTTCCCTAGCAAATTCGTTACTCTTGCTTAAATTTAGCACATCGTTAAAATAATCATGCACGAAAATCGTCTCTTTAAGCACTTCACAGGCGGCTTTCGCTACGGATTTATCGCTGTTTTGAAGCGAGGCTATAAGCACGATCACGCTATATCCCCCAAGCATAGGCTTTAGCATGCTTACCGCGCTTAGCTTATCAATGCCAGCAATCTTTACATCGTGATTTATAATCTCGTTTAAAAATTCAGCCTTTACCTTAGCCGCATCATCAACGCCAGGATTTACTCTAGTAGCAAGCAAATTTATAAGCTCGGCTTGCCTTTTATCGCCATCTTTTAAAAGCTCGCAAACTTCCTGTGTCTGCTCAGCACTCAAAGCAAGCGGCGGAATACCGAGCAATGCCCTTTCATCAACGTGTTTTTCATACTCTTTAAAAAAATCCATCACCGATCCTTTTGCTTAAAGTAAATAAGCTGCAAATTTTAACTATTTAGCCCTATTTTATCCAAAAACACATAAGAAACTAAACTAAAATTTGCTAAATTTAAGGATATGAAACCAAAAGGAGTAAATTTGCAAAAAGCCTACTTAAAATCCCCTATCGGCATCTTAGAAATTTGCGCGGACGAAAACGGAATTTGCGAGCTAAACTTCGTGGATAAATTTGTAAAAACAGAGATAAAAGATGAAAATTTAAAGCTTTGTTTAAAAGAGCTTGATGAGTATTTTAAAGGAAATTTACGCGAGTTTAAATGCAAATTTCAAATTTCAGGCACTCCTTTTCAAAAAAACGTATATGAGGCGCTACTTAAAATTCCTTACGGAAAGAGAGTAACCTACGCCCAGCTAGCTAAAAACATAGACAACCCAAAGGCTTGCCGCGCGGTCGGGTCTGCAAACGGCAAAAATAAAATCCCCATCATCATCCCATGCCACAGAGTAGTAGCCGGCAATTCACTTGGCGGATACTCGGGCGGCGAGGGGTTGAAAACAAAGGAGTTTTTACTGAATTTGGAAAAAGAGAATTTGTAAATTTTGACAACTATGAATAACTAAATTTTAAAAGCTCATAAAAAAGAGAAATTCTACCGCCGAATAAAGCGGTAGAATTTGGATATCACATAGCGAATTTCGGATCGCTAAATGCAGTTAGTTTAGGAACAACACCTGTAAATTTCTCGATATTTACCAGAGCAGTATGAGCTATATTGCCGTTTGCAAGCTTGCTGGTCGGTATATCTATGGTTAGTGCGTTTGCAGAGCCGTTTTTGCAAAGTCCGTTCATATCAGGATCATACCAAGCGCCCTCGCAAAGTCTTACGACGTTTCTTGATATGTTTTTAGTTACGACTGCACCTGCTAACGCCTCTCCTCTAGCGTTAAACACTCGCACCAAATCACCGTCTTTTATGCCAAGCTCTTTAGCGTCTTTTTCGTTTATCCAGATCGGTTCACGATTTGCCACTGCGTAATTGTCGCGGATGCTCGTATTGCTTAGCTGAGAGTGAAGTCTATCCGCAGGGTGAGCGCTTATCATATGGAATTTAGCAGGCTTGTCCTTCATACCCAGCCACTCGATAGGCTCAAACCACATAGGGTGAGCTTTGCAGTCGTCATATCCCATCTTTTCGATAGTTTCTGAGTAAATTTCTATAAGACCCGACGGCGTTCCAAGTGCGTTTAGAATAGGATCTTCTCTAAATTCGCCGTGTCTTATCCATTGATCACTCTCAGGAGTAGAAGTAAATGTCACGGGTTCATTTGCCGCCCAGAATTCATTAAACGGTTTCATATCGGTTACCAGATCAGGCACTGAGATTACTTGATTATAAGCTGCATCATAATACTCTTTGATCCAGTCAAATTCGTCTTTGCCGTTATCGGTATATGCTACGACTAGATTTTTAGCGTAAGCCTTGCAAAGATCGCTAAAAATTTGATAGTCGTCTCTTGACTCTTCAAATTTTTCAACCACTTGTTTCATAGGGACGATGTTCATATTTGAGTAATCACCCGTCATCGTGATGTCGTTTCTCTCATAAGCCGTTGTGGTTGGGAACACGATATCAGCCATCTTTGCTGTCGGTGTCCAGTAAGGCTCATTTACGACGATGGTGCGAGGTTTTTGCCAAGCTTTTACAAGAGTGTTTGTATCTTGATGGTGGCAGAATGGATTGCCGCCGACCCAGTAGATAAAGTCTATATCAGGATATGTTATCTTCTTGCCGTTGTGATCTATAACTTTACCCGGATTTAGCAATGCATCGGCTATCCTAGCTAATGGGAATACATACTCGGTTGCTTTTGAAAGCCAACTTTGACCAGTGCCGCTTGCCGCTACAGGTTTAGCTATAAAGCGACCATTTTTATCAAAGCTTCCCGTGTTTGTACCGATAAATTCACCCTCTTCATTGAAAAATCCTAAACTTGCACTATTCATACCGCCGATTACTCCGCCTTTGCAAGTAGGAGCACCGCCGTTTGAGTAATGATAGCTTAAGCCAAAGCCGCCGCCCGGAAGTCCGATTTGTCCTAGCATCGCAGCTAGAGTTACCATAGCCCAGTGAGGTTGCTCGCCGTGGTGAGCTCTTTGCATACCCCAACCGCTCATTAGCATAGTGCGGTTATTCATAAAGGTATCTGCAAGCTCTTTGATAAGAGACGCTTTAAGTCCGCAAATTTTGCTCGCCCAATCTAAATCTTTTGCCACTCCGTCCGTCTTACCTAGCAGATAAGGAAGGAATTTATCAAAGCCGACCGTATAAGTCGAGATAAACTCTTTATCGTATTTATCGCTTGTATATAAGTAGTGCATCATACCAAGCATCATCGCAGTATCGGTATTTGGAAGCGGAGTTACCCACTGAGCCTTATCAAAATATTGAGCCGTCTCGCTCTTAATAGGATCGATGATTATTACTTTTTTGCCTGATTTTTTAAGCTCTTCAAGGTATTTAAAGCCTTGCTCATCAGTACTCGTCCAAGCTATCCTAAGCGTGTTTAGAGGGTTTGCTCCCCAGATAACGACTACTTTTGAATGCTCAAGTATAAGCGGCCAGCTGGTTTGCTGCTCATAAACCTCGATACTTCCCATAACATGAGGCATGATGACTTGGCTTGCTCCTGTGGAGTAATCGCCAAGGTGTCCTACAAATCCGCCGCTTAAATTCATAAATCTATGAAGCAAAATTCTGGAATTATGCACGTTTCCGCTTGATTTCCAGCCGTAGCTTCCTGCAAATACGCTTTGAATTCCTTTTTCTTTTCTCGTCTTTTTAAGCTCTCTGGCCACAAGCTTGATCGCGTCTTCATATCTTACTCTAACCCACTCGTCTTTACCTCTAAGTTCCGGTTTTGGATTGTTTGGATCCATCAGATAGCTTTTGCGAACCATCGGATATCTTATGCGACTTTTATATACCATATCGGCGGTAAAATTTTGAAGCGGATTTGGTATATCGCTTGTTTTTTGGATAGGGTTTGAGCCGACGATCACTCCGTCTTTAACCTCTACTTTTAGCATACCCCAGTGAGCTGCGGTATTTACCGTGCCGTTTTTAACAATACCGGAATTTAGCTCATCTGCAAGCAAATTCGTAGCTGCAACCTTTGAAATTAGCGGAGCTCCTGCTAAAAGTGCGCCGAATTTTAAAACATCTCGTCTTTGTCTATTCATTTTTTCTCCTTATAAAAATATCTTTGTATCCTTAATCCGTCTCCAGCCTTCGTATCGCTTTGCGATATACTCAAGGCTATTGCTTTAGCCACAGACGCGAAGCAGTTCGCGTCTTACTTCGCTCCTGCGCTCACATCCGAAGAGTGTTTTTGTAAATACTGAGTGATGAGCCACTCATCTTTTTTGTCTATCGCGGTTCTACTAAGCATTGATTTTACAAGATTTGGCCATTGGTTTGCTTTGTAGTGGTCGGTCGCATGAGCAGTGTGGCAGATACCGCAGTTATCTTTATACATCTGATCGGCTCTTGCGAACATAGAAGAAACTTCATTTACAAATTCACCCTTAGGAGTGTAAGCGACAACTTCCACTTTGTCCCATTTGCCGTCTTTACCCTTTTCAATCATCTTATAATCAATCTTTGCCGTCTTAGCAAAAGCCGCCGCTATGACGCGCTGTGAATCACTATAATAAATCACGTTATCTACGGCAGGATTTTTATACCCGCGAATTACTACTTTTACTCTATCGGCACCCTCCTCGGTTATTTTAACGGCATTAGTCGGAAGTAGTCTGCCTATGGACTTATCCGAAGTCGCATCTAAAAATAGCGGCTTAACAACATCGCTATAAATATCTCCCGATGCAAACAGCGAACAGGCTATCGTTGCTGACAATAATACTTTTTTCATATTTCTCCTTTGTCGTGGTTGTAGAGAAATTATAGATAAAAAGTATGATTTAAATATGATTTTTTTGAAATTTACGAAATTTTATGAATTTATTTAAGTAGTTTTGTGTATTTATAAAATTTTAATTAATACACTTAATTTTTAGCTTAGAGGTTTTTTATTGCTTAACTAACTATATATTTATATCTTATCTTACACATATCCTACCTCGCTTATTGTCCTGTCGCACTCCTCATTTAAGCATAGCTTATATCCTCTTCCTTGAGCGTTTTGTATAAGCTCTGGATAGAGCTTTTTGCGAAGCTTATAGACAAAGGATCTTATAGTATCACTCGTGCAGCTTTCCCCTTGCCATACGTTAGCCTCGATCATCTCAAAGCTAACGGTTCTAGCTTGGTTTTTAAGAAAAAGATGAAGAAGCGCTTGCTCCTTTCTCGTTAGTGCTACTATTTCGCCGTCTTTATAAAGCTCTCTTGTAAATGCATTAAATACAAAGCCGTTTTTAAGATCCACTTTTGCAAAATCGCTTCTAAATTTGTTTGCCGCAAAACTCATCATCATCACCAGCTCGCGCTTATCAAACGGCTTTTTAAGAACGCCCGAGCTCTTAACTTCAATAGCGCTTAGCATATTTTCATCGTTATCATAAGCGGTTAAAAATATTATAGGCACGTTCTCGTCGCTCTTTCTGATAATCGAAGCCATCTTAAGCCCGCTCATTCTAGGCATATTGATATCAGAAACTATCAAATTTATATTGTGCGAGCTAAAACACTCTAACGCCTCTTTTGCATCCCTGCAAGCGTAAATTTCATTTGTATAGTGCGCCAAAGCGCTTTTTATTGCTTCTCTTAGGTCATCATCGTCCTCAACAAGAAGCAAATTTACATCTTTTAATATCTCTTTTATCTTGCTATACATTGTCCGCCTCTTTAGCCCCTTTTTTTAGATAAAGCGCGAATTTAGTAGGCTCTTTCGCACTTTCAAGCGCAAGTCTTCCGCCAAGCTTATCGGTAGCTAAAATTTTAGCCACATAAAGCCCCATGCCCGTTCCGGTATCCTTTTTGGTAGTAAAAAACGGTTCGTAAATCATCTCTTTACTCTCTTTTACGCCTCTTCCGTTATCGCTTACGCTTATGCAAATTTCATCTTTCATACTTTGCAAATTTATCCAAACTTTAGGCTCAAAATATACATCTTCCTTCATAAACTCTACAAGCTCGTCTTTGGAATTTGAAAGTAAGCTTAATAAAATTTGCTTCACGTAAGAAGAGGCTGCGTAAACCATAAATTCACCGTCTTCGCATATAAATTCAAACGAAATTCCGTTTGTATTCATCTGAGGCTTTACTATGAACTCAAGCTCTTTTATAACATCTTTTACATTAAAATTTATTATATTGTTATCGTTTTTATAAAAACTTCTAAAAGCCTTTATGGTTTCATCCATAAGACGAACGCCTTTTTTACAGCGATTAAGATGCTCTGCGATCTCATCAAACCTATCTTCGTTTAAAGAATCTTCAATATTTTCAAGCGATAGCAAGATAGAGCTTAAAGGCTGGCGTTGCTGATGAGATATGGAGTTTATCATCTCGCCCACAACCGCCATCTTTGCATTTGCTATTAGCATTCTATGATGCTCGGCTTCGTTTTGCTCAAGCTCTCTTTCATGCGTTACATCGCTTGCGGTGATGATAAATCCGTCAAATTTGACTCCACCCTCAAGCACGCTTGAGACATTTAATCTGTAAAAAAAATTATTAATAGAAACAATGAAATTTTGATTATCATAGGGATTGTTTTTCAAATTTGAAAAATTTTTTAAGCATTCAAGATATTTGGAGTTTAAAACAAGAGTATCAAATTCTTGCTCGTAGTATCTTTTGCTTTCAAGAGCAAAAATTTGCTCAAATTTTTTATTGATAAATTTGACGATTCCGCTTTCATCTACAAGTAAAAGTCCCAAATTAGGAGTTTTTGCAAAAGCTCGCTCTATGTCGTTTTGATGCTGAGTTTTTTTACCCGCAAGCAGATATATAAATAATCCCCCAAGCGTAAAGCCCGCCAAAACAAGGAATTTAAAATCGCCACTAGCGTAATAAAACCAAATGCAAAGCAGTTCAAATATCAAAAACAGAGCCGAAATAACTTTTTGCAAAAATCCTCCTTGGTTTTGCAAATTTAAGCTTAATTAAGCTCCTTATACTCAACTATATCAAGTCCAAATCCACCAAGAGCTACAAATTCTCTATTTTTGCTTGAGCTTAGAAGCTCAATCTCTTCGATCTCAAGCTTTCTTAAAATTTGAGCTCCGATACCAAAGTCCTTGATAGTGCTATCGCAGGTCTTTTCCTCTTGCAAAAACACCAAAACACCGCCGTTTTCGCTTAGATACTCGATGGATTTTAAAAGCTCTTCAAATTTAGCCGAGGTTAATAGCTCTATATCGCTTGTAGTTTTATGAAATTTTACATTTGTGCGCTTGCTTATCTCTCCAAAAACAAAAGCAAAATGCACCTGATCCTTATGGTCGGTTATTTCGTATTTTATAGCGTCAAAACCCGCTATTTGAGATTTTGACTTTTCTTTTACATGAATTAAACTCTCATGCTTTAGTCTGTATTCTACAAGCTCTGAAACCGAGACCATATTAAGTCCGAATTTCTTGCAAAACTCCTCAAGATCGGCTCTTCTTGCCATATTTCCGTCTTCTTTTACGATCTCGCAAATTACGGCTGATTGAGTAACGCCTGCGTATTTGCAAAGATCAACCGAACCTTCAGTGTGACCCGTGCGGCTTAGCACGCCTCCTTTTTTGGCTATAAGAGGGAAAATGTGTCCCGGCTTTACGAAATCTTCAGGTTTAGAAGTATGATCAGTCGCCAAACGTATCGTCATATCACGCTCATAAGCGCTTACTCCGGTTGTCACAGCCTTTGCGTCAATGGTAACTGTAAAAGCCGTCTCGTGGCAAGATGTGTTTTTATCAACCATCAAATTAAGCTCAAGTCTTTTTGCAATATCTTCAGAAATCGCAAGGCACAAAACCCCCTTCGCGTGAGTGATGGCAAAATTTACTTTTTGCGTATCGCTAAATGCGCCTGCAAAGACTAGATCACCCTCGTTTTCGCGATCCTCGTCATCGACCATCACAACCATTTTACCGTTTCTTATATCGGCAATCGCCTGCTCTACTCTATCCATTTTTTCTCTTTATGATTGAATTTATATGAATTATACCCGTTTTGTTTAAAATTCAAGATTAAAAATATTAGCAAGGCAAGCAAAATAAGGCTTCAAAACTAAAAATAAAAGTATGAATAAAAGGAGATTAAAATAGGCTTTATCTATTTGAAAGCCTATTTTTGTAAGAAAAAAGTAAATTTTAATAGCTTAAATTTTTATATTCTCCATCAAGCAAACTTTTTGCTACTTCATCAGGAGAAGCAACTTCAACGCCCTCTATAAGAGCTGATTTATCAAGTCCTTTGTTTGGGAGATATAAAGGGCAAACTTTAACGCTGGCTCCGTTTTTTATCGCCCCCTGCAAAAGATCTTTGGGTGATTTATTAAGCGGTTTTTGCGGCTCGCTTTTGCTCTCTTTAAGTGCAAGATCTCCCGCTTCGGAGCAAAGAACTATCCTTACGTCCTTTTTTTGTTCAAGTGTTTTTGTGGATAACACCATCGCCATCATCTGCGTTTGAGTATCGGATGCCGTAAGCATTACATTAAGACCTTTTATCTCGTCGCCTGAGGCGTATAAAGCGGTTGCTAACGCGCTTCCTAAAGCTAAATTTAACAAAGTCTTGTTTAGCATTTTGTCTCCTTTAAATCAAATTTAAAGACATATTAGCAAAAATCGACTTTTACTTTGGTGACTTTGTGACATAACAGCATTATTTTAATTTATTAGTATTTTTAGTATCTAGCTTTTAAGAAGAGATAGCGAATTCTTTTTTATAAAAAATTCACGTTTTTACTTGGCTATATAGTTAAAT
>NZ_LIWP01000002.1:0-202174 GCF_012978775.1 Campylobacter sp. RM15925 | reverse complement strand
CATACGATATTTCTTACGAAAGTGCCTTCGTCCGAGACGGTTATAGTGTCATTACCCGTTCCGCCAAAGACATTTTGCGCTTGAGATTTACCGTCAAATACTATAGTGTCTGTTCCTTTATTGCCCTCTACATTGCCTGATATATTGGCTCCGCCTCCAATCGCCTTGCCATTATCGTCTTTTTCTGTTCCCGTTACGGTTATAGAATCGTCGCCGTCTCCGCCCCGCACGGCTTTAGCCGATCCTCCTGATACTGTGATATTATCTTTTCCCGCTCCGCCTAGGACTTCGCCTCCGATAGCAGCTTTGTTTGCATTGATAACATCATCTTCGCCGCGAGTATCGATATTGCCTTTTATCTCGCTGTTTTCTACCGTTACGCTATCTTTGGCGCCGTCCGCGCCTTTTACGCTGCCTCCTACAACAGAAGCTTCGCTAACTTTTATATTTTGTTCGTAAAGCGGATTTTTAGCTTCAATATCGCCTGTTACAGTAGAATTTTTTATGATAACTTCGCTTGCTCCGTTAGTGTAGACGTATCCTGTCATAGTCGCATTTCCGTTACTGTCTTTATCTCCTACCATGGCATTTTCTATCACTATCTTATCGTGAGCTGCTTTGTTAGTGGTAGAGCCTAAATTTGGAGTATCAAGATTTAAATCAGTAGAATTTCCAGAATTTACTTCTCTTAAAATTTTAGCACCATCAGATATCTGTATATAGTCATCGCCTGAGTTACCGTGAATTTGATTTACGATAGTTCCCGTTCCGGCAATACTTATAGTGTCGTTACCATCGTTACCTTCTATGGTATTAGGTATGTTAGCTCCGTCATTAACGGTGATATTATCATTGCCTTCATTACCGTATATGGCATCTACAGATCCGCCTGATACGGTTAATTCATCATCTCCGCTTTCGCCAAATATCTTTCCTTTTATTTGGCTACCGCTAGTATTAATGACATCATTTCCCGCTCCTGCGTAAATATTGTTGTGGATCGTAGAATTTTTGATCTCTATAGTATCATCTCCTCCTGCTGTTTTCCCACCATCGCCAAAGATAACTGCCACATCGTTTGCCTGAGAATGCGGACTTACTCCAACTTGTGAATTTTCTACGATGATGTGATCGCTTCCGCCTTCTCCTATTATCTTGTATCCTACTTTGGAGCCGTTTATAACTTTTACCGTAGAGTCTGAATAATCTCCTGCGTGTATGCTTCCGTGAACGGTAGAGTTGTCTAGAGTTATCTCTCTATGTCCTGTTCCGTTTAAGTCTATTGATTGATTGACGGTTGAATTTTCTATTCTTACATTTACATTGCCTGCAAAATCATGATCCTCAGCAGAGTCTCCTTCGGTGTTAAGCTCTTGTTCTATACCGCTTCTAACTCTTCTTTCCACTACCGAGCCGTCAAGAATATTTATCTCTCCAGCCCCCTTGCCGGCCTCTATATTTCCGCCGACCTTTGCTTGATTTTCTAATGTTATATTATCGTCTCCGTCTCTGCCGTAAATGTTTTTCTTAACCGTCGCATTGTCTATCTTGATATCATCATCGCCTGCACCGCTATTTATGGAGCCTTTTACTTTAGAATCAACTATGTTTATATCATCATCTCCGGCACCTGTAAATATACTACCTTCTACGGATGTATTTTCGCCTTCTACTGTTACCAGATCGTCTCCGTCGCCTGTATTGATATCGGTCAATACTTTTGCGCCGTTTTTAAAAGCCACTATATCATCTCCCGTTCCGGTAGAGACAAACTCAACATCAACTCCGTCTATGGTTATATCATCGCTATTATCTCCACCAAAGATTCTAGGAGGAGTAGCACCGTTTTCTAGGACTATTACTCTTTTGCCTTCGTAGTCAGGGTTATCCTTGCCGGCTTCGTTTGTGATAACAAGTCCTTTTGCATTATCTGAGCCTATTATTAAGGTTTTATTAGAATTTGTATACCAGCCGTCCTCTTTGGTAAATTCTTGCCCTTCAGGAACTTTTAAATAAGCCTTCTCAAATTCTACTTTTCCTTCGCCTTTTTCTGCTTTGCTAACCTCTATTTTAAAATTTTCAGGAAGAGTTTTTGTAAACCAAGGAGATAACTCCGAATCATCACTCAAATCAAATTTTACGTTGTTTCCTATACTGCTTGATTTATCGGCGTCAAATTCACTGTTTAAAGCCTCAAAATAATTAGTTTTTCTGCCACCTATTTCGGCTGTAGAGCTATCGGCTAGAGTTACTCCTTCTATATTAGGTCTATTATCTGTTATAACTTTATCGTCGTTATATACCGACAACTCCCTTACATACGCAGAAGATGGAATTTCTATCTGTGTTACAGGTTGCGGTTCGTTTGCCTCACTAGGATTATCAGGATTATTTGGTTGATTAGGCTCACTAGGATTGCTTGGCTGAGTAGGCTCATTTGGCTCAGGTTGAGTTGGATTATTTGGTTCGGCAGGCTCTATCGGATTTGGCTCATTTGGCTCAGGTTGAGTTGGTTTATTTGGTTCACTTGGTTCGGTAGGCTCTGTCGGATTATTCGGTTGATTAGGCTCACTAGGATTGCTTGGCTGAGTAGGCTCATTTGGCTCAGGTTGAGTTGGATTATTTGGTTCATTTGAGTCGTTAGGCTTAGTATCTTCTGTAGAGCTGTTTGATTCGGTCGAATTTTGTTGTTCTATTAAAGGATTGCTTTGCTCTGCCGTATTGTTAGTGGCGGTTGATCCTAATGATGAAGATGTTTGAAACTGTGGTTGTGTAGTATTGTTTAAATCACCAAAACCTTCAAATACGTTACTAATACTACCTGAATCGGTAAAATTTGTTGATGACAAGCTAGTTCCATCTAAACTATTGCTTCCGGTGCCACCGCCTGCAGCTGTAGCTTCTAAATTTTCAACCCCTTGACCCTCTAAAATAGCTTTTTGTAACCCGCTTATATCGGCTAATACATTACTATTAGAGCCTGAATCTATTAAAGATTGATCCAAGACAAGCTCGTCATTGCCAAGTATAGCAACTTCTTTTCCGTTCATAGTAGCAATAATTACCTTTGAGTCTGGGGTAAGCGTAACAACCTTATCTCCGATAGCTATCTTATCACCCACATTTAATACTCTTTGGTTCCCATTGGCATCTATCACTATGACATTGCCTGAAATTTGTTTTATGATCCCTGCTAAATTTTGCATTTTTAAACATCCTTTTTGAATTTTGTGTAAGAATTATAGCCATAAATAAGGATATAAATATATTGTACTTTGGTACAGTATCCAAAAATCGTAGTATTTTTTCAAATTTACAAAATATATAAATTTAAAATCCATATTGCATCAAGCATCGGAATTTGCAGAAAAATGTAGCATTTACTGTATAACAACCTTGTTTCTGCCATTTTTCTTGCCTACGTACATCTGCTCGTCAGCCGCTCTGATCATATCTTGGATGTTGTTAAAATTTAAAGAGCTCACGCCACCAAAAGTGATGGTTACTGAAAATCTTATATCCTCGTATTTTATGATTTTTTGCTCTATTTTTTTGCGTATACGATTTAAAATTTTCTCGACTTTTTCTTTACTTAGCTTGTCCTCTTTGCCCGCACTTTTAATCAGTATCAAAAACTCTTCTCCGCCCCATCGAGAGATTATGTCATTTATCCTGCACTCATTTTTTAAAATAGCCGATATCTCGGCCAGTGCGACATCTCCGCACTCATGTCCGTAGGTGTCATTAACCGCCTTAAAGTGATCTATATCGCCAAAAATCAGATAGAAATTTCCCTCGTTTTTCTCTTGAGTCATATCAATACTTTTTAGTATATCGTTCATCTGTCTTCTCGTCGTAAGCCCCGTAAGCTCATCGGTTTTTACGATATTTTTTATATGCTCGATCTCGTTTTTTAAAAATACCATCTCCATCGCTTTTGAAATTTTAAGCACCCTCTCTACGAAAAATATAAGTATGAATGCAAAGATTATATTAAGCCTAACTAGCAGATCATCGGCTGAATTTATCTGCAAGATAGGGATTTTAAGATTGGCTGAAAAGTATAAGTATATGTATAGGATCGATTGAATGATTCCTAGCGAATAAAAAACTCCGCGCTCTTTAAAAGGAACCGTTATGGAAAGGATTATAAACGGCACAAACCAAGTTTGAAAGCCCATATGCCAGCCGAGATTTATCGTTGAAATGGTTATAAAAACGGTCGCTTCTATAAAACAGGTAAGTACGGCTATCTTTTGGTGCCGCTGTAAAAATTTCAAAGCCCCGCCAAATACGATTATACTAATGATATTATAAGTCATCATCAGCTTATTGCCGTTATATAAAAATATAAACTCAAACACTACATGTATAAGAAATCCGACTAGAATAAGCCAGAAGTAAAACGGCGCTTTTGATGTATGATGTAGAGATTTTTTTAATTTATCATAAGCTATCATTTTCGTGTTCCGCTAAGTATAAATTTAAAGTCATATACCTTTGGTTTGCATACTGTATAAAATCCGTTAAAATTATTATACAAGCTATTTTATTAATTATTAATTATTTTTTTGTATGAAATTGCAAGAAATTTTAGTAAAAGAGCGTTTAAATTTAGCCCTTTTACTAAAGTAAATTTATACTATCTTTTTGATGACGTCTAGGATTAGATTGCACTTTGGCACGATTGAGTTTACGACTAGATATTCGCTCTTTGAGTGCATGTTGCCACCTGTAGGCCCAAGTCCGTCTATAGTAGGGCAACCCGCCGAAGATGCGATGTTTCCGTCGCTTAATCCGCCCGCATCGACCCAGCTTACTTTGACTCCGCTTTCTTTTGCAACTTCATCAAATACCGCTTTGATCTTTGGCAAATTCGCCTCATCTATCATCGGACCTTCTTCGTTTGTTAGAATTTTTTTATGCGTTACGCCTTGGACAAAAGGCTTGCTTAAAATTTCATCTAACTTTTGCTTACAAAACTCAACCGAAGAGGCGAATTTATATCTCATCTCAAAATTTACCGAAGCAAAATCAGGCACTACGTTTTGCGCTGTTCCGCCGTTTGTCATTATGGAGTTAAAGGTGTGTCCCGCGGTAAAGTCGGTTAATTTAGAAAGCTCAACTATGAAATTTGCCGCCTCAACTACCGCCGAGCGACCCCGCTCAGGATGATTTCCTGCGTGTGCCGAGACTCCGTGAAATTCAACCGTGTAGGCAAGCATACCCTTTCTGGTTGCTACCATCGAGCCGTCTTCTCTGGCAGGCTCCATCACAAGGCAATATTTTGACTTCTTGGCATACTCTCTTATCTGATCTTTTGTAAAATTTGAGCCCGTTTCTTCGTGGGAATTTAAAAATACCGCCACATTAAGCTTGCTTAGATCAAGGTCTTTTATGACGTATAAAGATAGCAAAGCACCCGCCTTATCGTCTATCACGCCAAGTGCGTTTATCTTGCCGTCATTTTCTTTAAAAGGCACATCTTTACCCCAGCCAACAGGGAAAACCGTATCCATATGCCCCACAAAAAGTATGTCGAAATTTTGCGCTTCAGGATTGTTTGATATCAGCAAACAGTCAGCCACTTTATCGGTGTTAAGCTTGATTATCTTATGCTTTAACCCTAGCGAATTTGCTTTATCTATGAACCATTTTGCGACCGAATTTACGCCCTCTATATGCGAAGTAGGGCTTTCTATCTGCGTTAGCTGTTTAAGTTCATCTAAAAATTGAGCCAACTCTTCTTGTTTCATCATGACTCCTTTTAGACGATGATGCTCATTACAAACATCGCAAGATAGGCGTTCAGGATACAAATTCCAAAAAGCACCGCATAGTGTCTGCCCGGAATTCCAAGCACGCCTAAAACTCTACCCATATACTGCACGGTTGAGCCTACAAGCGCCATTCCTGGAAGCAATACGGCTATGTCGCCTGCGGTTAACGTGCCTGCTTGAACCAAGGCTACAAGTACGCCCGCCGAGCCTCCCCAGCTTAAAAACGCAGCCATAAATACGGCTATGGATTCACCGGGAAGCCCAAGCGGCACCATGATAAAGCCAAGGTAGTTTCCTATGATTTTAAGAGCTCCGGATACGTTTAATATATATATGATGACAAATGCCATCAAAACATTTGGGATAGTGTTGTGTATGGCGATATCCCAACCTTTTCTTGCGCCCTCTACAAATACGTCCGTTAGTAGTTTATTGTTTGTTTTATCACTCATACTTCATCCTCGTCGTCTTTTACGAATTTTTTGACATAAAGTCTCATTAAATTTGCACCAAAAACTTTAAAAACAAAGATTATACCGAGGCAAAGCGCGATAGAGGCGGGCGCTAAAGCCCCGTTTTTATCCGGTATCACAAGTAACGGCGCAAAAGATGCTAAGAAATTCGTAATCATAGCTCCCGCGCTAAATTGAAACGCCGCAAATATCAAAAGTTCCTTGTGTGTCATCTTGCCCTCTTGACGCAAAAATTTTGCCGTAGAGCTACCGGCATCGGTACTTTGAGTGCTTGCCATAAGCGATATCGAGCAAGCTCCGGGGATCCCCATCATAGGCTTTAATATAGGAGTAAGCCAAGCCGAAGCTGCATATAAAGCGTAGTATCTTTCAAATATCGCAACAAATCCAAGCGCAAGCATAACGCTAGGAACGAGGCTCAATGCAAATAAAAATCCGCCTTTTGCACTAGTTCCGCCTGCAGTCTTAAACCACTCGGGGAATTGACCCGTGAGCTTACTGAAGTCAAAAATTCCGCCTGCAATATCTTTGGTGAAGCCGCCAAAGAAAACTATAGCCGCTATCAAAGCGACGGTGCCGATAATCAGCTTTTTGGTATCTCTTGTCTCTTGCATTAAGCCTCCTTGGTAGATAAGTAAATGTAATACAAATATACATTTAAAAGACTTAATAAAGAGTTAAAAATAGCAGTCAATAATAAAAATATTTTTTAAATTTATATTTTAAGATTAGATTTAAAATGAATCAAATTTGGATTAAATTTAAGTTAAGGCGGCAAGCATTTTACTCGCCGCTTGTGGTTTGCTGATGTCTATATCCGATATTTGTTTCAAATTCTTTTAGACGCTTGTGTATAGAGCGAAGTTCGGTGATAGTAGTCCAGTTGTTTATAAAGACCGAAAATGAATTTCTAACCTGTGAGAATGCGTTATTTACCTGCATCATAATGCCAAGCGTGATAAGTCCCGAAAAGAGTCCCGGTCCCATAATGATAAGCGGAACTATCACCATAAGTTGCCTAAAGAAGTTGATCCACACATCAAAATACCCGTAGTGCAAAAATAGCTTGTTGTAGTTAAATTTAAGCCCCGTAAAAAGCTCTGCTAGAGTTTCCGTGTGCGCGTAGTTTTTCTTATCGTCCTCTCCGTAAACCAGCTCTTTTCTAAAAGCCGCTTCGACTTTTTGGTTGTTGTATTCAAGCCCCGGAAGCATAATACCCACAAACCAAGATATGACAAGACCGCCTACGCTAACTATAAGAGCTATCCACACAAGAGAGCCGGGAATGTCTTTTAGGTAAGGTATATCAACGCCCTTGCTAAGACCCCAAAGTATCGGTATGAAGGCAATTAGCTTCATGATGGCTCTAGCTACTTGAAGCCCCAGGCTTTCTACTATCCTTGCAAATCTATAAATATCTTCTTGGATACGTTGCGAGCTACCTTCTATATCTTTTTCTACGCTTCTCCAATACTTCAAGTAGTCAAAAGTCATAGCTTCGCGCCATTTAAACGTCCAAATTCTAGTAAAATAATTTGTGATCGTGATGATAAAAATATACGGAAACGCAAGATAGCAAAAATCTTTGATGCTGCTCCAAAAATCGTTTATATTATGATCTTTTATCTTTTGAAGCATATCGTAAAATTCTTTGTACCAGTTGTTTATCTTTACGTTTATATCTGTTTGTATATAAAGCGAAAGGAGTAAAAATAAAACTCCAAGATATGCCCACCACGCCCATTTTCTGCTCTTAAAAAACGATGAAAACAATTTATCTCCTTTGAAAAACGGATAATGATAACTAAAAAAAGTTTAAATATTTCATAAAAACTATGAAAATAATAGTATTAAAAATAGTTATCGCTTTTTAATTTATAACTAATAAAATAGTCTATTTTAAGTAGTAAAATAGCATTTGATATGAATTTATACTTCAGAAATAAGCTTAAATTTACCAAATATATTTTGTACTACTGCTCCGAAGATCAAAAAATTTTAATTAGAGGTATATATTAATTGATAATTTCTTTTTTCATAAAATTAAAAAACCACTACACATCAATCACTTTGATATCCTCAAATAAGAGCCGTTCAAATGTTTTCAAAATTTCATCAAGTTACAGGTAAAATACTAATTTTTAATTTTTTGCTTTTATCTAGCCCCTTAAATTCCTTAACATAACCAAGTGCACCATCGATACATTCAAGCCAAAATTCGCTGTTTTTTATATCTTTATCAAAGTGTTTTTTGATGATGTCATCTACGCTCATTTTGCCGGTATCTCTTAAAAACGCTTTGTAAATTTCAAAGAAATTGGGCTCTTTGGCTCTAAATTTCTCTATCAAAAACTGCGATATGAGATATCCGACCGTGTAAGGGTAATTGTAGATGTATTGATCGGTTTTATAAAAATGCAGCTTAAAATAAGGCAAAAACTCCTCCATATCTTGCGTGCTGTCGCCATACCACTTTTGCCAAGCGTTTTTTATCATCTCTTTTGCCTCTTTTGGCGTTACCAAGCCTTTGCTTCTAGCCTTTATAAAGTCGGTCTCAAAGCTATATCTAACCGAAATATGAAGCATGAAATTTGCAGCCGATTTAAGCTCTTGCCAAAGGATATCAAATAGCAAATTTTCATCTGCGTTTTTCTTTATGTATTCTCTTAGTACAGCCTCGTTAAACGTGCTTGCGATTTCGGCTAAACTCATAGGAAATTCCGTCTGAATGCTTGGCATATCACGCATTATCCAGTAGTGCCACGCATGCCCAAGCTCATGGGCTTGCTGTATCATATGAGCTTGTGTGCCCATGTAACTAGAAAAAATTCTAGCCTGCTTAAGTTCGTTAAACCTCGTATAAAAGGCGCCCGCGGCTTTGTTTTCTTTTACGCTTGCTTCTATCCAGCGATTTTTAAGCATCAAATTTATAAATTGTGAAATTTCTTCGCCTAAAGCCGATTTTATAGTATCTATTGCCTCAGTATAAGGAATTTGCGACTTGCCGGAAAACGGTGAAGGCGCCAGCAGATCGCACGCACTCATAAGCTCTTTGCCAAGATAGCTTGCTCTTAGCGTTACAGCCTCTCTTATCTTGCCAGCTCTCTTCTCAAGCGCGCAGTACATAGCATTGACGGCTTGTGGGCTTATTTTGTTTTGCTCAAAACTCGGCAGGAAAATATCGCATTTGGCATCTTTAAATTTGGCCTGCCTAAATCCGTGTAGCATATTTAAAGCATCGATATAAACAGGCGCATGCTTTTGATAATGCTTGCTAAGTTCGTTAAATATGTTTTGGCGAAGGACGCCGTCTGGCGAACCTTTTAAAATTCCCGCGCACTTTGCAAAGCCGTAGCTTTTCGTTTCACCCAAGCTATCAGCAGCCTTAATATCTATTAGATTGTTCAAATGAATAAAAATTCCATAAATAGGCGTGAAATTGCTCTGCTCAAGCTCGCTAAAAATTTCTTTATTTGTTAAATTTTGACTCCAGCTGTTTTTTTGCTCTTCGTAGTAAAATTTCCAGTGCGAAAGTCCAAATTTTTCCCACTCTTCATCGCTTAGTTTGCTAAATTTAGCCATCATCTCTTGCTTGATCATCTCAAGTTTTGAAATTTCGCTTTGAATTTCTGACTCTATCGCGATAGCTTGTTCGTTTTTGGTGTTTTCGCTCATTTTGCAGCGACAAAACGCCTTTAAAGAAGATAGCTTGTCAAAGCCTTCCTCGTAAAGCCCTACAAGATCTTTAACTAAAAATTCCTTTGAATGAATCAGGCTCAAAGCCTTGTTTATTATATCCTTTGCGCCTTTTAGCGAGCGAGCAAAATTCTCATGCTCAAAACCGACATAAGCATCATCAAAGCTCCATTGCGGCAGGGTTTGCTCCTCCATAACCACTCCTTAAAGCACAAGTAAAAATACAAATATATGATGGCTGATAAGTCCCATTATGGCAGGAACCGAGCAGCGTTTTACCAGACTTAGCGGATTGCATTTTAGCATTCCGGCTATGGCTACCACCACTCCTGCAACAGGCGATAACGGGCGCGCGATAGTTGAAGCTTGATGCATAGGAAGAACAAGCATCACGGGGCTTACGTTGAGTTTGGTTGCGATTTGAGGCGCAAGCTCGACAAGAGGATAAAAGCTAGCTCCATTTGAGCCAGCGATTATGGCAACTACAGTCGTGATGAGCACAAATACGACCGACATGCCAAATCCTCCAAGCCCAAGCGTATTTGCAAGACTTACAATGCTATCAAGCATGCCAAGGGATTTAAATCCTTGAGCAAAGACTCCTGCTGCGATGATGAGAGCAACCACTCCGCTTAAACTGCGTCCCATGGCTTGCAAAAAGACTTTTAGTCCCTCCGCTAAAGGATCAAATTTAAATCCATGTCTTATAGCTTCAAAGCACATCGCGATAACGACTGAAAGTAAGATGATAGCCGAGATGTTTAGCTTTATTGATTTTAAGCAGTATTCGGAAAATACCACGACTAATATCATCGGCAAAAACGGCAATATGGCGTAAATTTTAGGCGCACTTGCGGTAGGCGGCTTTGTAGCTTCGTCAAATTCTATCGTATCGCCTACATGCTCGCTAGGCGCCCAGCCTTCTTTTTTGTCTAAATATCTATTCCAAAAAACTAGCGCGATGCCTATTACTATGGAAGTCGGCAAGGCGGCTGGAATTTTGTACAAAAATACATAATCAAGCAGCGAAAGCGAAGTAGCCTTGGCCGAAGCGGCGGTTGAAGCGCCTATTAGCACCATAGAAGCGGCACCCGACATGCAGCAGATTGAGCCCACTGTGAGTTTATTCAGTCCAAGTGAGATAAGAATAGGCCCAAGAAGCGCAAGACAAAGCACGCCAAGACCTGCGGCACTTGTGATAACCATGCTTATAAGTTTTGCTATGGCAAATGCCACAAATATCATAAAATACGGGCTTTTTATCTTTGCAAGCCGCCCCGTAGTAAGCGACACAAACGCACCGTTTGCTCCGATATGCGTCATGTAGGTCGCAAAACCTACCATGAACATGATCAAAAGTCCAAGATCAGCCATGCGGTCTGAAAACATATACCTGATGTATTCTATGATATCCAGATATTCGTTGCCTGTAGGCGTAGCTTTTTTAGGCATGAATTTGCCAGTTTGAAGAACGATTGAACAAATAAGCATAAATACGCCCGATAAAAATAGCGTTAGCGGAGCGTATTTACCCTTGATAATCGCCCAGCCCACGATAAATAGCACTACCGAACCGATGATAACGCCAAGCATTTGATCTCCTTTTTGTGTGAATTTGTTTTGAAAATTTTGTTTGCAGTTAGTGAAATTTGAGGTAAATTTGAAGTTATTAAAATTTGTTTTATTGTTTTGTTTCTTAAATTTTTAGTTTTATTTATTATTTTTTGTAGCTTTTTAAAAGTATCTTTCATACATTGAATTTTATCCTGCTTTTCTTGTAAATTTAATAAATTTTTAAAAGCTTAAATTTAATATCTGCATAAAAAGCGTTTATATATGAAAGCGATAAACTATCTAAGATTGGTTGCTTAATAAATAAAATCTTTATCATTCATTAAATAAATATGCCAAAATTTATAGCTTATTTTTAGGGAAAATAATTGTGATATAATTACCAGATTATATTTAAGGGATTAAATGCTTCAGATTATTTTAGCCGCACTTCTTGCTCTACTTTTAGTAGGCATTATATACGTTATATCAGATGAAATGCATGATGAGGATTATTAGTTTTTTACCAGCTCTTTAATACTATCTCTTATATTTTCTATGGTTAAATTTGAAACTTCGTTTACGAGCTTACCTTTTTTATCAAGCAGATATATCGACGAGCTATGAGCTACCGAATAATCCATAGCTGATTTTTCAAGTCTTATCTTTTTATATTTAGCTCCGTAAGTTTGAGTTACTTTTTTTAGATTATCCACGACAAGTCCGTAGGAGTTGGGATAGAAGTATTTGGCGTATTCATCCATCGCTTGTGGCGTGTCGCGCTCGGGATCAAGCGTGATAAAAAGCACTACGATATCATCTCTTTTAATCTCGCCAAGTACGCTGCTAACAAGCCCAAGCGTAGCAGGACAGACATCGGGACAGGAGCCAAAGCCAAAGTAAATGATTTTATATTTGCCGTCAAAGCTTTTTAGAGTTACATCGCCGTTAACGCTCTTGGCGCTGAAGTTGTAAACTCCTCCGTTTGCGTATTTGATGCCTAAAAATACTCCTGCGGAGATGATCATTATAAACACGACGATCGAAGAAAAAAGCTTCATCTTGGCTCCTTATTGTTTTAAGTCAAAGTCTATGTAAAGCCCTGTTTTTTTGCCCTCGTCAAGCACTTCAAAGCGGTATCTCATCAGGCTTATTATGCATGCGCTTAGCACGACATCGGCTTTGTATTCGTTTTCTCTTTTTTCGAGCTTGGCTTTTATCACGCCCATTTCCATATTTACACCGTGAATTTCTAGACTCGGTTCTTTGAAATTTAGCTCATTGAGCCCCTCTATCCACATGGACACGGGCTGCATCACATAAACAGGTCTTGGCGAGAGGCTGAAATTTATCGTTTTGCCTTTAAATTTGACAGGGCATGAGAAATTTGAGTTCATATCGCATTCAAGCGGAGTTAAATTCGTATCAACTTCGGCAAATTCGCTCTCTTGATTTTGTGATTTCTCGCTAAACAGATAAAATCCACCCGCCACAAAGGCTACGGCAAAAATGAGTGCGGCTATAATTTTTTTATTCATCTTAGTGCTTGCTCATATTTTCTTTTTTCATAACCGGTTTGGCAATCACATCTTTAAGCTCAACTTTTGAGCCGTTGTCAAACTCAAGCGTTATGTCTATCTTGTCACCGTCTTTTACGGGCGCAAATATATTCATAAACATCACGTGAAGTCCGCCTGGTTTGAGGCTTACCTCGCTTTTGGCAGGAATTTCTATATCATCGACCTGAATCATCTGCATCATGCCTTCTGCGTGCTTATGAGTGTGCAGTTCGGCGGTTTTTGAGATGTTTGAGCTTGCCGCGATCAGTTTTATGTTTTTGTCCGTATTATTTTTAATATCCATAAAAGCCGCGCTATTTTTTACATGCGGAGGAGTGGCTTTTGCAAAAGCGTTTGAAACTTCAATATCGGCTGCATTTGCCACACAAAAAGCCAAGGTCAAAGCACAGAATAACGCCATTTTTTTCATCATTTACCCTTTTAAAATTTTATTAACAAATGTAAATTATATCAGAAAATATATTTTTTAAAATTTAAACTCGCTGTGCTATAATTGGGCTTTTTATTATCACTGCATAGGGTTTTGTTTGAAAAAATTATTTATATATTGCACGCTTGCCGTCTTTGCTTTTGCTAGCACGGAAAATTTGAAAGATATCGGTTACTGGAAGGATAAATTTGTCGGCAAGGATTTGAAATTTGGTTATTATGAAGCTAAAACTACGATAATCACGGTAAATAAACACACGAAAGATATGCGAACGTTTTTTTATGAAGACGGCGTTTTAAACGAGAAATTTACTCAAAACGTAATCACCGGCAAAAAGGGCGATAAGAAAAAAGAGGGTGATTTAAAAACTCCTGTGGGCGTATATGATATCACGAGTCGCTTCACCCCGCCGGATCGATACTACGGACCGCTTGCATTTGAACTTTCGTATCCGAATTTACTTGATAAAATCTCTAAAAAAACAGGCAGCGGTATCTGGATACACGGCTTTCCTATGGACGGCAGACGCGATAATGAGATTAGGACAAGAGGCTGTGTGGCGATGGATAACGATAGACTTTTGAAATTCGGCAAAGTCATACAAGCTAGCGCTTTGGTGCTTATCGATGAAAGGCATGATACCGTTGCAAATGATGATGATATAGCCCAAATAATGGCTCTTGTGTTTAGCTGGAAGAGCTCTTGGAAGAGTAATGATATAGATAGATATTTGAAATTTTATTCCAAGGATTTTGTACGGTTTGACGGGATGAATTTTAGTGAATTTGTGAAATTTAAAAAGAGAATTTTTGCTAAAAACGAACAAAAAGAGATAAAATTCTCAAATTTCGCCGTTACTCCCTATCCGAATGTGGAAAATTTAAAAATTTATAGAGTTATTTTTCATGAGGATTATAAAGCTCCGTCGCATAAATTTAGCGGCAAAAAAGAGCTTTATGTAAGGCTTGAAAACGGCAAAGCAAAGATCATAACGGAGAGGTAAAATGCAAGAAAAAAGTGAAATTGTAAAGTCTAAGATAGAAGCGATCTTAAAGGCTCGCAGCGAGTTTTTTGCCGAGCTTGATAAACAGGTGCCAAAGATAGAAGGCACTGACGTATTTGATTTTAGCAAGTGCGAAAATGGCGATTTAAAGGCGATTTATGCGAAATTTTACGCTTATGATTACGGTGTGCGAAAGCTTTTGCCCGATGTATATGAAGCTTACGGCGTGAAATTTAATGTCTGAAATTTTATTAAATCGCGCCGCATATCTTAATAACCTTTCTAAAATTTGCGCCAAAGCGGGCGGAAAAGAGCGTGTAATACTGGTGCTTAAAGACAATGCTTACGGGCATGGAGTGGATTTAATCGCTTGTGAAGCTGCAAAATTCGGCGTAGAATTTGCGGCCGTCAAAAACGAAACGGAAGCAAGACAGATAGAGAAGCATTTTAAACAAATCCTTATCCTTTCGCACCTTCCTACAGGAAAAGAGAGCGAGAAATTTATCTATGCCGTAAATGACATCTCAAATTTAAATATCTTAAAACACGGCACAAGAGTTCATTTTGCTATCGATACGCTCATGCACAGAAACGGTATCGCCATAGACGAGATAGAGCTCGCCTGTAAAACGGCTTGCCAAAGAGGACTTAGAGTATGCGGAGCTTATACGCATTTTCGCTCGGCGGATGAGGTGAGTAGCGATTATTTCGTGCAAAGAGAAAATTTCAAAACCGCAAAAGAGCTTATCATAAAATTTAGCGGCGAAAGTAAGGAAAATTTAACTTTTCATTCGCATAACTCTGCAGGACTTGAGAGATTTGGCAAGCTTGATGATGAGCTCGTAAGAGTAGGCATCGCTCAGTACGGCTACGCTCAGTTTGATGATAGTTTAAAACTTGAGCGAGTTTTAAGCCTTTATGCCGATAGGATTAGCTCTCGTGTGCTAAAAGCGGGGCAGGGTGTTGGATACGGCGGCAAATTTTGCGCCAAAGAGGATATGCAAATCGCAACTTACGACCTTGGTTATGGCGATGGGCTTTTACGATACGACGGAGTTGGAGAGCTAAATTTAGCAAGCGGCGAGCGAATTTTAGGCAAGATGTCTATGGATAACTTTTCTGCTCAAAACGTCGGAGAGCGAGTTTGCGTGATAAAAGACGCGCGAATTTGGGCGAAATTTTTTGATACGATAGAGTATGAAATCTTAGTAAAGCTTTCGCCAAATATTAATAGGCGATTTGTTTAATGAAAAATATGATCAAGCTTGGCTTAATTAATCGTATTTTTTAAATTTTAAGGCTAAAATACAAAAATTAATTTCAAAAATAAAGGGAAAATATGATTAAAAAGATTTTAGTTGCGTCAATTTGCGGGGTTTTGGCTATGGCTATGCCGCCAAGCGAGACACCGACCGAGAGTGATCACTCGCCTGAGCAAATCGCAAAAAGCATAGAGGTTGAGATATCGCCGAATTTACCGAAAAAACTAAGCGATTCTATCACTTTTAAAAATATCCAAGCCTTTGGAAATAAGCTTGTTTACAGCTATCAGGTTTTTGATACACCAAAGGCCGAATTTAGCAAATTTAGTTGGCAAGCTATCGAGCAAGAGAAGAAAATCAGATTCGAAGGCGTTATGAGAACGGTTTGCGCTGCTGAAGATGCTAGAGCGATGCTAAATTTAGGTGTCGTGATGGAGTATCGCTACACTCTTGAAAACGGAAATTTCTTCTATCAATTCAAAGTAAGCAAGGAAGATTGCGAGCGCAATAAATTTTAAATTTGGGCTAGAACAAGCCCAAATTTGATTACTTCTTGTGGAAATCTAGCGCAAATTTCTTTCAAGCTCTTCAAGTCTTGCTATGCGATCAGCCGTGCTTGGATGTGTGCGAAATAGCGAACCGAGCGTGTTTTTTATACTTCCAAACGGATTTACTATAAACATATGTGCGCTTTGAGGCGCGGCATCTCTCATCATGTAGTTTTTGGAGTAGTTTTCAAGCTTTCTTAGCGCACTTGCCAGCCACTGCGGATTTTCGGTAAGCAAAGCGGCACCTTTGTCTGCTTTGTATTCACGCTCTCTTGAGATCGCCATTTGTATGACGCTTGCGGCTATTGGCATTACAACTGCCGCTACTATCATCAAAATTCCGTTTGCGTTATTTGATCTATTGTTTCCGCTCATTGCTCCAAATTTGGCAAAATTTGCAAGTATGGCAATCGCGCCCGCTATCGTTGCGGCAATCGAGCCTGTTAGGATGTCGTAGTGGCGAACGTGACAGAGCTCGTGAGCTAAAACTCCTTCTATCTCGTTTTTATCAAGTAAATTTAAAAGCCCTTCCGTTACCGCAACGGCAGCGTTTTTGGGATTTCTGCCCGTGGCAAATGCGTTTGGAACCTGCTCGGGTATGATATAGACCTTTGGCATCGGCAAATTCGCCTTTGCGGTTAATTTGCGAACTATCTCAAATAGCCCCTGAGCGTCGTTTTCGTGAACCTCTACCGCTCTATAGCGCTTAAGCACAAGCTTGTCTGAGAAAAAATAGCTAAAAAAATTCATTCCGATAGCCACGACAAAGGCTATGAGCATGCCCTGCTGCCCGCCTATAATGCCACCCACGAAGACAAAAAGCAGCATTAGTGCAACCATCAAAAATGTAGTTTTAAATATCTCCATTGTAAATTCCCTTCTCAAATATCACCGCGTCCACGCCTACTTCGCTTAAAGCTTCTATCTCGCGCTCATCTTTGATGATGACTGCTATTTGCGCGTCAAACAGATAGTTTTGCGCTATTTTAGCGGCTTTGCTTGCAAGTTCGCACGGCACGATGATAAATTTAGCCCCGGCCGCATTGGCAAGGATGGCCTCTACTATATCATCTGTTTTTAAACTAAAATTCGCCCCCATTTTTTGTGCGTGTTTTATCATGAGCTTGTCATAGTCAAATAAATTCTCGCGATTAGAGCCGATGTCTTGCTCTTTTAAGCACTCAAAAAACGGCTCAAATTTTATCAGTTCGTGCCCTATGATTTTCATTGCTAACTAGCCTTTTATGCAATCTTTGCAGATATATTTTCCGCTGCTTAAAACAGCCTCTTTTGCCTCTACGAAGGTGCCACACTCCTTGCATTCTACGAAATTTTCTATCTCTTTGGTATCGCTTGCGTCTTTTTTTCTATTTTTAAAAAATACTATATAAACTAGCAGCAAAACGACCGCTAGAGCTAAAATTTTTGTTACCATTTTTCACCTATGCATACGTAATTTCTATTTTTGTCGTTATAAATTTTGGCTTTAACGCCATCAAGCTCGCTCTCTACGCTACTTCCTTTGTATAGCAAAAATTGAGTGTTTTTATCGTAAAAACCTTCGCATAAATTTATAAGTTCCTTTGTCTTCATTAATGCTCGTGATGTGATGAGCTCTGCTATAAAGGGCTGTGAAGCTTCTATTTTCTCGCTTTTAACGCTTAAATTTGAGATATCAAGAGCGGCTTTTACGTAGCTTAAAAACGAAGCTTTTTTTAAATTCGGCTCAAAGAGCGTCCAAGCGCAATCTTTTAAAATAAGAGCTAAAAATATCGCGGGAAATCCCGCACCGCTTCCCACATCAATAGCGACGCGCGGATAAAATTTCATAAATTCAAGCGGTTTTATGCTGTCTGCTACGATCTCTTTGATGTTTTTATAGTTTGTTAGGCTGTGGATTTTATTAAATTTATGCAAAATTTGTTCAAATTGCGCAACTTGTTCTTTGAAATTTGAAGGAATTTCAAATTTACTCATCCAGCATATGCCCCATTTGCTCTTTTTTGACTCTTAAGTAGCCTTCGTTAAATTTGTTGGCGTGAATGACGATAGGCAGTCTTTCTACGATCTGAACGCTAGTAAGACCGGCTAGCTTTTCAGGGTTGTTCGTAAGTAAATTTATCTTGCTTATACCAAAGTGCTTAAGGATAAAATCAACCATCTCATAAGTACGCTCATCGGCTTTAAATCCAAGCTGGTGGTTTGCCTCTATCGTGTCAAATCCCAAATCTTGCAGATGGTAAGCGTTTACTTTGTTTAAAAGCCCGATATTACGCCCTTCTTGGCGCAAGTATATAACCATGCCGCCATGCTCTTCTATGTGCTTAAGACTTGCTTCAAGCTGATCTCTACAGTCGCATTTAAGGCTTCCTATCGCATCTCCGGTTAGACACTCTGAATGAATTCTCACATCTACAATCTCTTTAAAAGGCGTTTTAAATATCGCTAAATGCTCCTTTTCACCCTCTTTAAATGTTTTGATTTGAAACATTCCAAAACGCGAAGGAAGATTTGCGGCTTCGGATAATTCTATATTCATCGAAATTTAACTCCTAATATGTTACACTTATAAAACGATATTGTATCAAAGAAAAGGAAAATTATGTTTAAACGCTTCAGAAGACTAAGACTGGCCCCTGCAATGCGCGATATGGTAAGAGAAAGCAGGCTAAATGTAAGTGATTTTATCTATCCGCTTTTTGTGGTGCCTGGTAGTGGCATAAAAAAAGAGATAGCTTCGATGCCGGGCGTTTTTCAGATGAGTTTGGATGAAATTTTAAAAGAGTGTGCGGAAGTTGTAAATTTAGGCATAAAATCGATTATTTTATTTGGAATTCCAAGCGTAAAAGACAGCATAGGAAGCGACGCTTTAAGCAGCGACGGCATCATAGCTACGGCTTTAAGGGCGATAAAGGATAAATTTCCGCATCTTGTAGTTGTGACCGATCTATGCTTTTGCGAATACACAGACCACGGACATTGCGGAATTTTAGATCACGTTCATGAGACTATAGATAACGACGCCACGCTTGAAATTTCAGCCAAACAAGCGATAATACATGCTAAAAACGGTGCCGATATGATAGCTCCAAGCGGTATGATGGACGGTATAATCACTACTCTTCGAGGCGCACTTGATGAAGAAGGATTTGAAAATTTGCCGATTATGGCGTATTCGACCAAATTTGCTTCGGCTTACTATGGACCGTTTCGCGACGTAGCTGAGAGCGCACCGAGCTTTGGCGATAGAAGAAGCTATCAAATGGATCCTGCAAATCGCCTTGAAGCGATAAACGAAAGCCTTGAAGACGAGGCTCAGGGGGCTGATATACTCATGGTTAAGCCCGCACTTGCCTATCTTGACGTGATTCGCGAGATCAAAAACGCTACTTTGCTTCCGGTTTGTGCTTATAACGTAAGCGGCGAATACGCTTTACTAAAAGCGGGCGCTAAGGCCGGAGTTATCGACTATGAACGCGTGATGATGGAGACTTTGCTAGGGTTTAAAAGAGCGGGCGCAAGCCTTATCATCAGCTATCATGCAAAAGAGGCGGCTTGGATTTTAAGGGGTTAGCGGCTTGTCTCGCGAGCGTTTTTAAATGAGTTTGAAATTTTAAGCCCGCGATAGGCTATATGCCTTATCTTGACTTAAAATTTTCTGCGCAACATTTAAATCCATCTCGCGATACTTCGCCTTGTAAATTTTATGGGTAAAATTTGGGAATTTAATTAGGGGGCAAAATGCGACACTTTTTGACACTAAACGACTTCGATAAAAACGAAATTTTAGAAATGATAAATTTGGCTCGCGAGATAAAAAGCGAAGCTAAGGCTAAAATTTATAAACCCTATCTAAAAGATCAAATTCTAGCCATGATATTTGAAAAAAGCTCGACCAGAACGCGAGTCAGCTTTGAAGTGGGCATGCATCAGCTTGGCGGTAAGGGAATGTTTTTAAGCGCAAACGACCTTCAGATAGGTCGCGGCGAGCCGATAAAAGATACGGCTAGAGTTATTAGCTCAATGACTGATATGGCGATGCTTAGAGTAAATAAACACGAAACGCTTGAAGAGTTTGCAAAATTTAGTAAAGTTCCTGTTATAAACGGACTTAGTGATAAATTTCATCCCGTGCAGCTTATGGCTGATTATCTAACTATGCTTGAGTTTTCAAGCGGCGAAAAGGTCGCTTACGTGGGTGATGGCAACAACATAACTCATTCTTGGCTTATGCTTGCAAGCAAGCTTGGATTTGAGCTTAGGATAGCCACACCAAAAGGCTACGAACCTGATGTACAAATTTTAGAAAAAGCCATTCAAAACGCTAAAATTTCAGGAGCTAAAATTTATCTAACCGAAGATATCAAAGAGGCAGTTAGCGGCGCAGATGTCGTTACGACCGATACTTGGGTTTCAATGGGTCAAGAGGATGAAAAGGATAGACGTATAAAAGACTTTGAGGGGTTTTGCGTGGATGAAAATTTGATGAAACTAGCCAAAAACGGCGCGATTTTTCTTCACTGTTTGCCTGCTTACCGAGGATATGAGGTGAGCGAAGCGATCTTTGAAGCGCATGCTGATGAAATTTTTGCCGAGGCGGAAAATCGCCTTCACGCACAAAAAGGCATAATGGTCTGGCTTGATAAGAACAGGAAATAATATGAACAACAAAGATGAAAAATTAAAAGATACTTATAAAAAAATCGACGAGATAAGCAGTGAGCTTGGAATCGATGAGAGCGAAAAGACGGTATTTGAGATAATCCCTACAAGCAATCCTAATCAAATGAGCCTGAGCCTAAAAAGCGGCACTTGGAATGGGGTTGAGCCGTGGTTTGGCATAGACGAAAATCAAAATTTACACACCATGGTTTCGGTAAAATCCCTAACCGAGCTAATCGAGAGCCACCGCAAGCTGCAAAAAGAGAATTTTGAGCTTAAACTTGAAAAGACGATTTGGCAAAACGTGCCCGTTGATTTTAGCGACGTTTGGGTTGTTGTAATGGATGAAATTCGCAAGATCGCAGCCAAAGAAAACGGCAAGAGAAGCATCGATGTGAATTTAGAAAATTTAGTAAAAAATATCAAAAAAGAGCATCCGAATTTGTTTGTGGATATGGAGGATTTGATGGAGAAAAGGAACAGAGCCTAATGGTAGATTTTGACGCATATGTGAAGTATTCACGACCCGGACCAAGATACACGAGTTATCCGACTGCGCCTGAATTTAGCGATAAATTCACTTATGATGACTATATAAGAGAGCTTAAAAATCGCGATAAAACTCGCCCGCTTTCGCTATATCTGCATCTGCCTTTTTGCCGTTCGGCCTGTTATTTTTGCGGCTGTAACGTAGTTTATACGAGCAAAGAGGATAAGAAGGAAAGATATATCGACTATGTCGAAAAAGAGCTTGAAATTTTATCTCGCCACCTTGATACAAGTGCGGAAGTTTTGCAGATGCACTTTGGCGGCGGAACGCCTACGTTTTTTGACGACAAACAGCTTGATAGGATCATCCGAGCGATAAAGGCGAAATTTAAAAACTACTCAAAAGAGGCTGAGATAAGCTGCGAGATAGATCCTAGGTTTTTATCTCAAGCTCAGCTTGACGTGCTTGTTGGACATGGATTTAATCGCATTAGTTACGGCGTGCAAGATTTTGACGATAGGGTTCAAAAAGAAATTCACCGAATTCAGCCTTATGAAGTTACTAAAAAAGCCATTGAAATGGCGCGCGCCATGGGTATAAAATCCATAAACATGGATCTTATTTACGGCTTGCCACTTCAGACTTTAGATAGCTTTAAGCGCACGCTTGATATGACACTAACTCTTGATCCTGATCGTCTTGCGGTGTTTAACTACGCTCACGTGCCTTGGCTTAAAAAGACGATGCGCAAATTTGATGAAGCGACTCTGCCAAGCCCTAAAACCAAGCTTGAAATTTTAAAATATACGGCTGAATTTTTTATCAAAAACGGCTATAAAATGATAGGTATGGATCACTTTGCAAAGCCTGATGATGAGCTATTTACCGCACTTGCTAACGGAACTTTGCATAGAAATTTCCAAGGATATACGACCAAAGGCGGAGCCGATCTTATAGGTATCGGACTAACTAGTATCGGCGAGTGCAAGCGCCACTATGCGCAAAATTTCAAAGATATGCCCGAGTATGAAGCCGCGATTGATAGAGGAGTTTTGCCTTACATGAAGGGAATTTATCTAAGCGAAGATGACTTGATTAGAAAGGCTGTGATAATGAGCTTGATGAGTAACTTTGCGCTTGATATCAAGGCGATTGAAGCGGAATTCGGCGTGAAATTTTTTGAGTATTTTAAGGATGATTTAAAAGAGCTTGAAAATTTAAGCGAATTCGTAACCGTAACGCCTGAAAAAATCAGTGTAAATGAGACGGGAACGCTTATAATTCGTAACATAGCGATGTGCTTTGATGCTTATTTAAAGCAAATTCCTGAAAATTTAAGACGTTTTTCAAAGACAGTATGATGTATAAGTTTAGTGAGATTGCAGATAAGTGCGTAAAGTGCGGCAAGTGTATTCAAGTATGCACAATACACAACATAAATAGTGATGAGGTTACATCTCCGCGGGGGTTTTTGGATCTGCTTGGGGCTTATGAAAGAGGCGAGCTGGAGCTTGATAAGAATACTAAAAATATCTTTGAAAGCTGCTTTTTGTGTACAAATTGCGTTGATGTCTGCCCAAATTCGCTTAGGGTAGATACCGCCATAGAAAACGTACGCAGAAATTTAGCGCAGAAATTTGGCATAGCTTGGTACAAAAAGATGTTTTTCTGGCTGCTTAGACATCGCTTTATCATGGATGTTTGCGCTAGACTTGGTTATGTATTTCAAAGTTGTGCGTTTAAGATCAAAGAAAACACCATGACACCGCGTTTTAGCCTTCCTATGGTAAAAAAAGAGAGACTTTTTCCTACCGCTTCTAAAAAGAGTTTTTTAAATTTACATCCCGAATTTATAGATAACGGCGGAGAAAAAACGATAGGAATTTTTATCGGTTGCATGGGAAATTACGCTTATACAAGTATCGGCGAGAGCTTGCTAAAGATAGCGCGAGAGCTAAAACTAAATGTAAATTTGATGAAAAAGCAAGCCTGTTGCGGTGCGCCTGCATATTTTACGGGTGATTTTGATACGGTTGAGGTGCTTGCAAAAAGAAATATCGAGTATTTTGAGAGATTATCTGATAAGCTTGATGCGATAATCATACCGGAAGCGACCTGTTCGGCGATGGTTAAGATCGACTATGAGCACTTTTTTCACGATAACGACGAGTGGAGAGAACGAGCAAAAAAGATAAGCGAAAAAATTTTCCTTGCCACCGAATATCTTGAAAACCGGACAAATTTGGTTGAAATTTTGGCAAGTAAGGGTAAGAAGCTTGAGAGTATAACCTATCACGATCCTTGCCACGCAAGAAAAATGCAAGGTGTTTTTAAAGAGCCCCGTAAACTTTTGGCGCAAAATTACGATATAGTAGAGATGAGCGACCCAAATGAGTGTTGCGGATTTGGCGGAGTTACCATGCAGGCTGAAAAATATCACTTAAGCCGTGCGGCAGGCCTTAAAAAAGTAGGCATGATAGATGAGCTTAACGTGAAATTCGTAAGTGCGGAGTGTAGCGCGTGCAAGATGCAAATTTCAAATTCGCTTCATATCCACGGCTCAAATGTTAAATTTGAAAACCCGATAGATTTGATAGCTAGGGCGCTTTGAGTTTAAAATTTATAGTGTAAATTTAAAAAAACATTAAATAAATTTTAGATATTATGTTAATGTAAGCTAAAATGTTAATTTGTAACAAGATAGTAATAAGTATAAAATTAATTTAAGGATTTATTATGAGAAAGATCGCTTTAGTGAGTTTAGTGGCTTCGGTTGTACTTTTTGCAAATCAAAACACATCGGTTTCATCTGGTGATAAAGTCTCTCTTTTGGATGCCGTAAGAACTGTTTTGCAGGATAACCCAAATTTAAAAGAGACGGAATTTGCTTATTTGCAGGTAGGAAAAGATCTAAATATAGCAAATAACGCTTATTATCCAACTCTTGATGCGTATGGAACATACGGATATGAAAGAGAAAAGATAGATAACGGCATAACCGTTCAAAAAGGAAGCGGTAAAAAGCTAACGGCAGGCGTTACTTTAGTAGAAAATTTATATAACGGAAGTGCCGATAAAAACAGAATAAAATCTCAAAGCCACAGACTTGACGCGGCAGCTTACAGCATAGCTCAAAAAGCAGATAGGCTTATGCTTCAAGTTGTTGATGCGTATCTTGCGGTAATTAGAAATAAAGAGCTTCTTGATATCTCAAGAGCTAATGTAAAAACTCACCAAGGCATCTACGGTCAAATTAAAGATAGAACACAATCAGGCTTCGCTCGCGGTTCGGAAGAGAGACAAGCTGGTTCTCGTCTGACTTTAGCTCAAGCGAATTTGGTTTCTCAGGAAAATAACTATCTTGATGCGCTTACTACGTTTGAAAAGCTATATGGCGCTAGAGTGGATGCAGCCATGCTTACTACTCCTGTGTTTGACCAAGTTCTTCCAGCTACGGAAGAGATGGTTTATGCAACGGCTATGAGATGTAACCCTACGGTTCTTTTAAAAGATGCAAATATGAAAATGGCTCAATCTGTCGTAAGAGAGAAAAATGCTCCGTTTAGACCGAAACTTGATCTTGAAGCGTCTGCCGGATATGAAAAAAATGACGTATTCTATGATGATTATAAAGACACAAAATATGACGTGCTCTTAAGACTTAAATACAACCTTTATAATAAAAATACCGACAAGCTGGAAAAAGAAAAGAGCAAGCTAGCCGTTACTGAATCAATGCACGCTATCGAAACCGTAAAAAGAGATCTTTCAGAGAGTTTAAAATTTTCTTGGCAGACATATGTTTTAAATCAAGAAAAGATTAAATTTTTAGAAAAACACGTTGCTTACGCCAAGCAGACACTTGATTCTTATAGAGATGAATTTAGAATAGGAAGACGCGATCTTATCAACCTTCTTGACGCTGAAAGCGAGTACAACAACGCTCTTGAAGAGATGATAAATACAAAAAGCGCACTTTTATACTCTAAGTATAGATTGCTTGATAATATGGGTATGCTAACGGATAGCTTCGAGCCTGGATTTGCTAAAAAATATATCCAAGGCGCTTGCTCTATCCAAGACGATCTTAATAAATAATATCTAAGCACAAGCAAGAGTCAAGGATGATTCGCCGTCTGATTACGGACAAATTTATATATACGGCACTCTTAATGAGTGCCTTTTTTTTATTTACACTTCTGGCTGAAAATGAATTTATCAAAGCCGCCACTTATGAAAAGATCGCTAAAATTTACGGCGATAATGCAAAACAAAGAGTAATCAGACTAAACAAGCTTATGGTTGAGTTAAAAGACGCTAGCGAGCAAGAGAAGCTGGTTAAGGTTAATGATTTTTTTAATCAGCTTATGTGGAAAGACGATAAAGAGGTTTGGAATCAGAAGGACTATTGGGCTACCAGGATGGAATTTTTAGGTAAAGGCGCAGGAGATTGCGAAGATTTCGTTACGGCAAAATATTTTACTTTAAAACAACTCGGAGTTCCTACCCAAAAGCTTTATTTTACTTATGTTAAAGCCGTTGAGTTTAACCAAGCTCATATGGTCTTGTCTTATTATGATAGTCCAAAATCAATTCCTCTAGTTTTAGATAATATAGTTTCAAAGATTAAAATAGCCACACAGAGAAAAGATCTAATCCCTGTTTATAGCTTTAACGGTGATTCGCTATTTTTATCTAAGCAAGAGGGCCTGGGACAGGCGGTTCCTGGCGGAAATAAAAAGCAAAATCCAAAATGGCTAAATTTGATTGATAGAATGAAAGAGGATGGTTAATGACACTTTTTAAACAGATTATGATGGCGATTATATCGTTTGGGTTGTTGCTATTTATCGCTGTGGGTATATTAAATTTTACTACTATAAACAACTACATCGCAACTCAGCTTAGCACAAACGCAAGGCACACAGCCAACTCTCTTGGGCTTGCTATAAAGTCCGTTGGCGATTTGGAGGACATATCAAGCGTAGAAGTTATGATAAATTCGATATTTGACAGCGGATACTACTCAATGATAAAGCTTGTTGATGTGGATGGCAACACTCTTGTAGAAAGCTCTCAGCCTACCGTAGTAAGAGGCGTTCCTAGCTGGTTTGTTAAAAACATAAAGCTTGATGCTCCGATTGAAAGTAGCGAGATAATGCTTGGTTGGAGTAAATTCGGCACTCTTTATGTGCAAAGCAATACCGGCATTGCGTATTACGAACTATATAACATCGTTAAAAACGTATTTTATATACTATTTTCAATGATGCTTTTAGCGCTTTTATTAAGCTATTTTGGGCTTAAATTTATATTTACTCCTCTTAGAAAAGTTCAAGCTCAGGCTGAAGCCATTCTTGAAAATAGATTTATTATTCAGGATAAAGTTCCGTTTACTATCGATATAAAACGTATGGTTTTAGCCATGAATAGCATGGTCGGTAAAGTAAAAGATATATTTGAACAAGGGGCAAAGACTCTTAGTAGGTATGAAGACTTGCTTTATAAGGACGATCAGACAGGACTATTTAACAGAAGGTATTTTCAGAATAAATTCGGTGATTTTTTATCTAGCGAAGAGTATTCAAGCGGCTCTGTGATGATGATTTCATGCAAGGATTTAAGAGAGCTTAAAAAGGATTTAGGCTTTGAAAAATGGCAGAATTTGGTAGTCGGTGTTGCAAACGCGATATCATCTCACTCTAAAGATATGCTTTGTGCCAGGCTTAATGAAAATGACTTTATCGTCGTGGCTCCAAGCTTTACGACATTTAAAACCGCAGAGCTTGGCAAGGAAATTTTGCTTGATATAAGACAGGAATTTGCCAAATTTAATATCAGGGGAGAAGACTGCTTTGCTAACGGCTCGGTTGTGGATTATGCGCCAAGCAGCGACCTTAAAACTATCTTGATAACATCTGATATAACTCTTGCAAGAGCTAAAGGAAGCGGGAATTTCAGTATCAAAATTTATGAGAGCAATAGCGAAATTTTGCTTGGCAAAGATCAGTATAGATCGCTTATAACAAGCTCTCTTGAAAACAATATGTTTAAATTCGCAGGACAAAAGATCGTCTCAAGCACTCCTGAGCTTGAGCATTGCGAGCTATTTTTAAGGCTTGTCGATGATAGCGGCAAATGGCAAATGGCAAGCTATTTTATGCCGATGGTTAATGAGCTGAATTTATCCGCAAAACTTGATTTATACGTGTTAAACAAAGTTGCAAATATGCTTAGAGAAGACAGCTTGCCAAATTCGGCTATATCTATAAATTTAGGTAAGGATGTTCTTTCATCGACTCAGTATTTTGCGGAGATTGAGCTTATTTTACGAAGGATAAAACAGCACGCTAAATGCAAAATTTTTATAGAAATTCCAAATAAAGACGATATGGATATGTCAATAATGCTTAAGTTTCATCAAAAACTTCGCGAATTTGACTTTGGACTTGGGCTTGATCACTTTGGATTTGATGCCAAAAGTATTGAAAGACTTAAGGATATAAGTCCGAATTATGTTAAAATTCCGGCTAGAAATTTGATAGATTTTCTCGGCGAGAGCAGCTCCGAGCAAAAGCAATCTTTTGACTTTATAATGAGAAGCAAAGAGATAAAGATCATCGCAATAGGGGTTGAAAACGGGGAACAAAAAGCTAAACTTGAAAACATCGGTATAGATTCGATGCAAGGAATGTTTATTTACGATATACAAAATATTGGATGAGAATATGCAAGAAAAATCAAAAAATGACGAACTCTTAGACTGTCTGGTTATATTTACTAAGCTTCATAACAACCCTTATACCGCCGATGCGCTTATTACGGGACTTCCGGTAAGCGAAAACGATAGCGTGGAGCTATTTTCTTTAAAAGGCTCTAAATCATTATTCACAAGGGCTGCCAAACGTGCAGGATTTGTTTCGACTTTAGTTAATAAAGATCTGGAGAAAATTTCGCCTCTTGTTCTGCCTTGTATACTTATATTGCGCGGTAAAAAGGCTTGCATCTTAGAGAGTTTTGAAGGCAAAACGCACGCTAAGATCATAACTCCCGAGATGCCAAACGGCTCAAGCAGCATTGAGATTAGCAAACTTAAAAAAGAGTATTTGGGATATGCTTATCTGCTTAAGCGCGAATTTGTGCCTGAAGATAATAAAACCCATCTGATCGATAGTCAGTCAAGCCACTGGTTTTGGGGTACTTTAAAGCGCTCTAAGAAAATTTATATAGATGTTATAGTTGCCAGTATAGTGATAAATTTATTTGTGCTTGCAAGTCCTTTGTTTACGATGAACGTATATGATAGGGTTGTGCCAAATAACGCCGTTGAGACGCTTTGGGTGCTTGCTCTTGGCGTAGGCGTTGTGTATATGCTTGATCTGTTTTTGAAATTTATACGAACTTATTTTCTTGATATAGCGGGTAAAAAAAGCGATATCATCATGAGCTCTTTGCTTTTTGAGCGAGTTATGGATATCAAGCTGTCGGTTAAACCAAAATCAGTAGGCTCTTTTGCAAACAACTTGCGGGAATTTGATACAGTTAGAAATTTTTTCACTTCAAGCACTCTAACTGTACTTGTGGATCTGCCTTTTGCGCTTTTATTTTTATTTGTGATTTATTTTATCGGTGGACTCATGGTGCTGGTGCCTTTGGTGTTTATCATTATTATCGTAATTTATACTTTGCTTATCAAAGATCCGCTGCAAGCCAGCATTAAAAGCACCTTTGAGGCAAGTGCCAAGAAAAACGGAATTTTGATTGAAACCCTAAATGGTCTTGAAACGATAAAAACGATGGGCGCTACTGGCCATGCGCAGTGGAACTGGGAGGAAGCTACGGGTGAAATTGCTAATAAAAGCATAAAATCAAAGCTGATTTCAGCCTCAATTAGCACCGTTACATCTTTTCTTGTTCAGCTTAATACTATAGCCGTAGTGGTATGTGGCGTATATATGATACAGGATATGAATTTGACAATGGGTGGGCTTATAGCATCTGTTATGCTATCTTCGCGAGCGATTGCTCCTATGGGGCAGGTCGCTTCACTTTTGGCAAATTTTGAGCAGACAAAGACTGCTTATGAGAGCTTGCAAAAGATAATGGAAATGCCTGTTGAGAGACCTGACGGAAAGAAATTTGTAAGAAGAACAAATTTTGCAGGAAAGATTGAGTTTAAAAACGTAAGTTTTACATATCCTGAAAGTACAAAAGCCTCTCTTGATAGGGTAAATTTCACTATAAATGCAGGCGAAAAAGTAGGTCTTATAGGTAGAAACGGCTCAGGAAAAACAACTATAGAAAAGCTGATTTTGGGACTTTACTCTCCGACTGAGGGCTCTGTTTTGATAGACGGCATAGATATAAATCAGATAGATCCTGCCGACCTTCGCCGCAATATCGGCTACGTCCCGCAAGATGTTATGTTATTTAAAGGAACGGTTAGGGCAAATATCGTTTATAAAGCGCCTCACGTCGATGATATGCAGATAATAAAAGCTGCCAAAGTAAGCGGAGTAGACGAGTATGTCGATGCGCATCCGCTTGGCTTTGATATGCCTGTTTTTGAAAGAGGTGAGGGCATAAGCGGCGGTCAGCGTCAGGCTATTGCCGTTGCAAGGGCGTTTTTGCTTGATAGTCCTATTATACTGCTTGACGAGCCTACAAATTCTCTTGATAGCAGCGTGGAAAATAAACTTAAAAATAATCTGAAATACAATACCAAAGAAAAAACCGTGATGTTGATAACCCATAAGACTTCATTGCTTGATCTGGTTGATAGGCTTATAGTCGTTGATGGGGGCAAAATTTTGCTTGACGGTCCAAAAGATGAAGTTTTGGCTAAATTAAGCGGTAAATAGGCGGCAAGAAGATGGATAATAATTTAAAAAACGATATACAAAAACAAAAGAACATAGGTTCAAATTTAAACGACTCCGTTGATAGTATCAAAAAAACGGTTCAGTCAAAAAATTATGACGCTCACGATCTTCGCTTTATGTCAAGCTTATCTGAAGCCGTGCTTGCTAAGGCGCCATCGGCTTCTAGGGGAATTTTATATGCAGTTTTTATCACTATCGCTTGGCTCATCATCTGGGCGTCTTGGGCGGAAGTAGATGAGATAACCAGAGGTGCAGGCAAGATCATCCCTTCTGGTAAAAACCAGATCGTTCAAAACCTTGAGGGCGGTATAATCGAAGAAATTTTAATCCAAACAGGAGATGAGGTTAAAAAAGGTCAAGTGATACTGAAGATAGATAACAAAACTTTCTCAAGTAGCTATGGCGAGTCAAAACTTCGTATGGACGAGCTTCAAGCTAAATACATGCGCCTTTTTGCCGAAGCAAATGACAAAGAATTTGACTATAACGAGACTAGAGATAAGGATATGGCTCAATTTGTTCTGTTTGAAAAGAGTCTTTTTGAGACAAATAAGGCAAGACTAAGAGAGCAAGTAAGCATCTTTGAAGAGCAGATAAAACAGCGCAGAAATGAACTTGTCGAGCTTAAAAATAAGATATCTCAAACGCAAAATAGCTACAATCTAATGCTTAAAGAGAAAAATATCACCGAACCGCTTTTTAGAAAAGGGCTTGTAAGTGAAGTTGAATACTTGCAGTTGCAACGAAGAGTTAATGATTTAAAGGGTGATTTAAATGCAGCGACCCTTTCGGTGCCGAGGATAGAATCTACCATAAAAGAGGTTGAAAACAAGATAACCGAAACGAGGCTTGCTTTTAAAAACAATGTCAAAAAAGAGCTGAATGAAGTATCTGCCGAAATTTCAAGACTAAATGAAAGCCAGATAAATTTAAGCGATAGAGTCGATAGGACTCTTGTGCGCTCGCCGGTTGATGGTATCGTGAGTAAGCTTATGGTAAATACCGTTTCGGGCGTTATAAAACCAGGAATGGACATAGCGGAGATTGTTCCTATAGAAGATACTCTTATAGCCGAAGTTAAAGTTAAGCCGGCAGATGTAGCGTTTTTGCGCCCTGGACTTAAAGCGGTAGTAAAACTTACGGCTTATGATTTTTCTATTTACGGCGGGCTTAACGGCGAAGTTGTTCAAATTTCAGCCGACACCGAAACAAATGAAAAAAGTGGCGAAAGCTACTATTTGGTTAGAATTCAAACCGAAAAGAATTTCTTAGGCAGCGAAGATAAGCCGCTTCGTATAAAAGTTGGTATGATAGCCAGTGCTGATATTATTACCGGTAAAAAAACAGTTCTTGATTATCTTTTAAAACCGATTTTAAAAGCTAAGCAAAATGCTCTAAGGGAGCGCTAGTGCAAACAAGAGCATTTGCGATAGAAGAGAGTGATAATTCTCACAAAACAGTAAAAGATGATATAAATAAAGCCGTTTATAGCGGAAAATTTGAAGAATATATCATTGCTAGATCGCATCTGCTTGTAGATACTCTTGTGGTTACTGATATGATAAACGAAAGAGACGGTGTAGATGTGATTAACTCGTCTATCAAAGAGCTTATCTTTAGTGATTGTGTTAAGAAATTTGATCAAGTTTTGAATGAAGTAGGCTTAAAGAGCCATCTAAATACAGATGAAAATTTTAAATTTGAGATTATAGAAGAGCCTTTTGATGAATGTAAAAGCGACTCTTGTGTGTATAAATTTGAAGAGGATATAAAAATTTTAGACGATATTGTAATAAGCGTTAAAATTTTTATAAATGGATATGATGAAAGCAGTGAAAGTATATATCTTGATCTGCAAATTCTTGATAGTAAAAGCGTGTATAAGTATAAAATCACAAACGATACTATCGAAATTTCAATATCTACACATATGCAAGCTGAGATTATAAGCGAGTTTTTAAAGACGTTTGCCTATATGAAAATGTCTTTAGCCCCAAAAAAAGCAAAAGAAATTTATATTATAGTTAATGATAAACTTTTGTATAAATTTGATATAAAAATTTAAAAGAGTTACAGTGAAAGTCGGACTATACGCATCTAGCGACTCTCTTGTAAAAGAGTGGCGAAGTAAGCTGCAAGAGCGTGAAGTGATAGCCTTTGCTTCGGAGTCTGATCTTTTAATAAATATAGACACAAGCGAATGTGCCGTGCTTTGTGTGGAATTTTTTGCAGGCGTAAGAGATCTTATCCTTGAAATTTTACAAATTTATCCCGAACTAAAAGTGTTTTTGCTCTCAAAAGAGCCAAATTTTAGCGAAGGTAAGGAATTTCTAGCGCATGGAATCAAAGGATACGGTAACGCTCACATGCTAGAAATTCATCTAAACGATGCCGTTAAAAGTATTGAGGCGGGAAATGTCTGGCTGTATCCTGAATTTATCCAAAGCATGATAATGATGATGACTAAAGATAGCTCCAACGAAAAATCTTTAGCGGCTCTTGAGAAGCTAACGCCAAAAGAAAAAGAAGTGGCAAATTTTATCTATCAAGGACTTAGTAATCAAGAGATAGCCGAAGTGGCAAACATAAGCTTACGAACCGTTAAAGCGCATATCTCTGCGATTTTTGAAAAGACAGGCGTGAAAGATAGGATAAATTTAGTTGTTCTTATGAGAAAAAGTGGTTAAAATAACTTGATAAAGTGAAATTTGACTCCAAAATCCTTGACTTTAAAAATTTTTTGAGATATAATTCAGCTTTCACAAATTAAGTGCTGGTGTAGCTCAGTTGGTAGAGCAACTGCCTTGTAAGCAGTAGGTCGGCGGTTCAAATCCGTTCACCAGCTCCATTTTGTAACAGTGTTTGACCAGAAATACCAAATAAAATTATTAATGTTAAATAGGGTGAGATACTCAAGTGGCCAACGAGGGCAGACTGTAAATCTGCTGACTATGTCTTCCGTGGTTCGAATCCACGTCTCACCACCATGCTATACGCGGGAGTAGCTCAGTTGGCTAGAGCATCAGCCTTCCAAGCTGAGGGTCGCGGGTTCGAGTCCCGTTTCCCGCTCCAAGATTTGGGTAAGAATTTGGAGTGAAACTGGGAGCTGTAAAATTTTTATACATTTATACAGTCTACCAAATTTATTCCATAGAGTTGTTTATGTTTGTTTTATGAAATTCTGTATTGCCAAGCGTTTGTAACGCTCATATGGCTCAGAGGTAGAGCACTTCCTTGGTAAGGAAGAGGTCGCGGGTTCAAGTCCCGCTATGAGCTCCACGGATTTTACTAAAAATATAGATAAAGTATAAAACAAGCATGAATTTTTAATTTTAAAGTAACAAATATCATTACGGAGGAAGATATGGCAAAAGAAAAATTTTCACGTAACAAGCCACACGTAAATATAGGTACTATCGGTCACGTTGACCATGGTAAAACAACTCTAACAGCTGCTATCTCTGCTGTTCTTTCAAGAAAAGGTCTTGCTGAGCTTAAAGATTATGATAATATCGATAATGCTCCAGAAGAAAAAGAGCGCGGTATTACGATTGCAACTTCACACATTGAGTATGAGACAGACAATCGCCACTATGCTCACGTTGACTGCCCAGGCCACGCCGACTACGTTAAAAACATGATTACGGGTGCTGCTCAAATGGACGGCGCTATCCTAGTTGTTTCTGCAGCAGACGGCCCAATGCCACAAACTAGAGAGCACATCCTTCTATCTCGCCAAGTTGGTGTTCCATATATCGTTGTTTTCATGAACAAAGCTGATATGGTTGATGATGCCGAACTTCTTGAGCTAGTAGAGATGGAAATTCGTGAACTTCTCAGTGAGTATGACTTCCCGGGAGACGACACTCCAATCGTAGCTGGCTCTGCTCTTCAAGCTCTAAATGAAGCTAAAGAAGGTAAAGACGGCGAGTGGTCAGCAAAAGTTATGGAGCTTATGGCTGCTGTTGATAGCTATATCCCAACTCCGGTTCGTGCTACAGATAAAGATTTCTTGATGCCAATCGAAGACGTATTTTCAATTTCTGGTCGTGGTACGGTTGTTACAGGTAGAATTGAAAAAGGTCTTGTCAAAGTTGGCGATACAATCGAAATCGTTGGTATTAGAGATACGCAAACAACAACAGTTACAGGCGTTGAGATGTTTAGAAAAGAGATGGAGCAAGGTGAAGCAGGCGACAACGTTGGTGTACTTCTAAGAGGCACTAAGAAAGAGGACGTTGAGCGCGGTATGGTTCTATGTAAACCAAAATCAATTACTCCACATACAAAATTTGAGGGTGAAGTTTATATCCTTACAAAAGAAGAAGGTGGACGCCACACTCCATTCTTTAACAACTATAGACCACAATTTTATGTAAGAACAACTGATGTTACAGGTTCTATCACACTTCCTGAGGGAACAGAGATGGTTATGCCTGGTGACAACCTAAAAATTACAGTTGAACTTATAGCACCTGTTGCTCTTGAAGAGGGAACACGTTTCGCGATCCGTGAGGGTGGTAGAACAGTTGGTTCAGGTGTTGTTTCTAAAATATTAGCTTAATTTAATATTTTGATTTTTAGCGGAGATTTTTCTCCGCTTTTTAAAGGAAATTTATGGCAAAAAATAATAGTAGAATAAAGATTGGTCTTAAGTGTTCAGAGTCTGGTGATATTAATTACACTACGACAAAAAACAGTAAGACAACTACTGAAAAGTTGGAAATTAAAAAATATTGTCCAAGATTAAAAAAACACACAGTTCATAAAGAAGTTAAACTAAAGAGCTAATATGCTCACTTAGGGCAATAGCTCCAACGGTAGAGCGCTGGATTCCAAATCCAATGGTTGGGGGTTCGAATCCCTCTTGCCCTGCCATCATAAGGTTGAAAATGGAAAAATTAACGAACTATTTAAAACTCTCTAGTGCAGAAATAAAAAAGGTTATATTCCCTACGAAAGAGCAAGTAAGAAATGCGTTTATAACTGTTTTTGCGGTTGTGGCGGTAGTTTCACTGTTTCTAGCACTTGTTGATGTGGTGATGTCTTATTCTCTTTCAAAATTAATTTAAAAGGTTGTAGGTTATGGCACATAAATGGTATGCGATTCAAACTTACGCCGGTAGTGAGATGAGTGTTAAGAGAGCTATTGAAAATTTAGTAAGAGATCATAATATAGAAGATCAGCTTAAAGAAGTTGTTGTTCCTACCGAAGATGTGATTGAGATTAAAAACGGCAAGAAAAAAATAAACGAAAGAAGCCTTTACCCAGGCTATGCTTTTGCACATCTTGATTTGGACACTGCGCTTTGGCATAAAATTCAATCATTGCCAAAAGTTGGAAGATTTATAGGTGAATCAAAAAAACCTACCCCTTTAAGCGATAAAGATATAAATTTAATATTAGAAAAAGTTCAAAAACGCGGAGCACCTAAACCTAAAATTTCATTTGATAACGGTGAAAGTGTTCGCATTATAGATGGGCCTTTTGCGAATTTTACCGGTATAGTCGAAGAGTATGATATGATACATGGTAAGTTAAGACTTAATGTCTCTATTTTTGGCAGAAGTACACCGGTTGAAATTTTATATTCACAAGTTGAGAAGATAGTATAAGGAGAGGTTTATGGCTAAGAAAGTTATAGGCGAAATTAAATTACAAATTGCAGCGGCTAAAGCAAACCCAAGCCCACCGGTAGGTCCTGCTCTGGGTCAGCAAGGTGTAAATATTATGGAGTTTTGTAAAGCATTTAACGAAAGAACAAAAGATATGGCAGGATACAATATCCCTGTAGTTATCACTGTTTATGCGGATAGAAGCTTTACATTTATCACAAAGCAACCGCCTGCTACAGATTTGATCAAAAAAGCAGCCGGCATATCAAAAGGTGCGGATAATCCGCTAAAAAATAAAGTAGGAAAGCTTACTAAGGCTCAAATACTTGAAATCGTTGATAGAAAAATCGTTGATTTAAACACCAACGATAAAGAGCAAGCTGCTAAAATTATTGCAGGTTCTGCTCGCTCAATGGGTATAGATATCATTGATTAAAATCCTTAAACCGCCAAGGATTTAAATTTTAAGGCGGAAGCACTTTAAAATGCGGAGAAATTAATGTCAAAAAAAACTACAAAAAGATTTAGCGAACTACTTAAAAAAGTAGATGCAAACAAAATTTATGCACTAGATGAAGCAATCGATACTGTTAAAACTCTTGCTTCTGCAAAATTTGATGAAACAGTTGAAATAGCACTTAAACTTAACGTTGATCCAAGACATGCCGATCAGATGGTAAGAGGTTCGGTTGTTCTTCCTGCTGGAACAGGTAAAACCGTTCGTGTAGCTGTTATCGCAAAAGACGTTAAGGCTGATGAAGCTAAAGCGGCGGGCGCGGATATCGTTGGAAGCGATGATTTGATTGAAGATATCCAAAAAGGCGTAATGAATTTTGATGTGCTTATAGCTACTCCAAATTTAATGGGTCTTGTAGGTAAAGTTGGTCGTATACTTGGGCCAAAAGGTCTTATGCCAAACCCTAAAACCGGAACCGTTACAATGGACGTTGCTCAAGCTGTTAATAATGCAAAAAGCGGTCAGGTAAATTTCCGTGTAGATAAACAAGGAAATATCCATGCCGGACTTGGTAAAGTAAGTTTTTCAAAAGAACAACTTAACGATAATATCTCAACTTTTATTAAAGCCATAAACAAGCATAAACCGGCAGCTGCAAAAGGAAGATATATCAAAAATGCAGCGTTGTCATTAACTATGAGTCCGTCTATTTCACTTGAGACTCAAGAACTTATAGATTTACGTTAATTAAATTTTATAAATTTATATCTTAGATTGGAGATAGCCGAGGTCAATAGACTTAATTGGACGACCCGCTCTGCTTGAAATCACCGGTCGGAAAGGAGAATGAATGACAAGAAGCGAAAAATCTGAAATAATAGCTAAACTTGAAACCGAATTTAAAGAGAATGAAGCCATTATAGTATGTGATTACCGTGGACTTAACGTTAAAAAACTTGAAGTATTAAGAAATGCCGCAAGAGAGCAAAACGTAAAAGTTCAAGTAGTAAAAAATACTCTTGCAAATATAGCACTTAAGAATGCGGATAAAGACGGTATGTCTCTTAAAGATACCAATATATTCATTTGGGGCGACCAGCTTTCGGCTACTAAAGTTGCGGCTAAATTTGAAGAGACTAACAGTGAGTTGTTTAAGATTAAAACAGCGCACATTGATGGCGAAGTTGCTAGTGTTGAAAAAGTTAAAGCACTATCTAAAATGCCAAGTCGTGATGAGCTTATTGCAATGTTATTGCAAGTTTGGAATGCGCCTATCCAAAATTTCACAATTGGATTAAATGCGCTTAAAGAGAAAAAAGAACAATCAGCATAAAAATTAGGAGAATTTAAAAATGGCAATTACTAAAGAAGATGTACTAGAATTTATCTCTAATCTTTCAGTATTAGAGCTAAGCGAATTAGTAAAAGAATTTGAAGAGAAATTTGGCGTAAGCGCAGCTCCAGTTATGGTAGCAGGCGCAGCAGGCGGCGCAGCAGCGGCAGAAGTTGAAGAGAAAACTGAATTTAACGTTGTTCTACTTGATGGCGGAGATAAGAAAATCAACGTTATTAAAGTTGTTAGAGCTCTTACCGGTCTTGGTCTTAAAGAGGCTAAAGATGCAGTTGAGCAAACTCCTTCAGTTCTTAAAGAAGGAATCAGCAAAGCTGAAGCTGAAGAAGCTAAAAAACAACTTGAAGAAGCAGGCGCTAAAGTCGAGCTTAAATAATATTTATTATTTTGTTATTTTTGGAAGGAAGCTCTCGGGCTTCCTTAATTAAATTTTAGATGCCGCAAATTTGTGGCTCAATACTTTTCTTTCAAACTTATACCACGAGGTAGATGCATGTTAAACAGCTTATACTCAGGAAATCGTCTTAGAGTTGATTTTTCAAATGTCGCTAAAGAGATAGATGTTCCTAACCTACTACAATTACAAAAAAAGAGCTTTGATCACTTTTTAAATTTGAGCGAAAATCAAAGCGAAAGCGGTATCGAAAAAGTTTTTAAATCAATATTTCCTATACATGATCCGCAAAATAGACTTTCGCTTGAATATGTAAGCTCAGAGATTGGCAAACCAAAATATACTATTAGAGAGTGTATGGAAAGAGGTCTTACATACTCTGTAAATTTGAAGATGAAAATTCGCCTCATAGTTCATGAAAAAGATGAGAAAACCGGTGAAAAGATCGGTGTAAAAGATATAAAAGAGCAAGAAATTTTTATACGTGAAATTCCTCTTATGACAGATAGAATTTCATTTATTATAAACGGCGTTGAAAGAGTTGTCGTAAACCAACTTCATAGAAGCCCGGGCGTTATATTTAAAGAAGAAGAAAGCCCGACTGTCGTAAATAAACTAATTTACACGGCTCAGATTATCCCTGATCGCGGCTCTTGGCTATATTTTGAATACGACACAAAAGACGTTTTATATGTTCGTATCAATAAGCGCAGAAAAGTTCCTGTAACTATACTATTTAGAGCGCTTGGATATAAAAAACAAGATATTATAAAGCTATTTTATCCTATCCAAACCCTATCGATTAAAAATAATAAATTTTTAACTCCGTTTAATCCTGAAGACTATGTCGGCAGAATCGAATACGATATAAAAGATGAAGACGGAAATGTGCTTCATGAAGCAGGCAAAAGATTAACTAAGAAAAAAGCAGACAAGATAATAAGCGAGGGCGTAAAGTGGGTTGAGTATCCGACTGAAATTTTGGTTAATAGATTTTTAGCTTCTCCTGTTATCGATAAAGAGAGCGGAGAGGTGCTTTACGATACTCTTGCACAGCTTGATGAAAATAAACTGGTCAAAATTTTAGCCGAGCAAGATAGTATAGAGATAGCAAACGACTTGGCAGCCGGCGTTGATGATGCGATTATAAACTCATTTATTGCAGATAGCGAGACTCTAAAGCTTCTTAAGCAAACTGAAAATGTTGAAGATGAAAACGACCTTGCAGCGATTAGAATTTACAAAGTTATGCGACCTGGCGAGCCTGTCGTAAAGGACGCTGCAAAAACATTTGTAAACGATCTTTTCTTTAATCCTGAAAGATATGATCTAACACAAGTCGGTCGTATGAAGATGAATCACAAGCTAGGTCTTGACGTTCCTGAATACGTAACAGTTTTAACAAACGAAGACATTATAAAAACGGCAAAATATCTTATCAAGGTTAAAAACGGACAAGGACATATAGACGATAGAGATCATCTCGGAAATAGACGTATCCGCTCTATCGGCGAGCTTTTAGCCAACGAACTTCATCTTGGCTTTGTGAAAATGCAAAAGGCAATCCGTGATAAATTTACAAGCCTAAGCAGTAATATCGAAGAGATAGTGCCTTATGATCTTGTAAATCCAAAGATGATTACTACGACTATAACAGAATTTTTCACGGGCGGGCAGTTAAGCCAGTTCATGGATCAGACAAACCCGCTAAGTGAAGTTACGCATAAGCGCCGCTTATCGGCACTTGGTGAGGGCGGACTTGTAAAAGAGCGTGCAGGATTTGAAGTGCGTGACGTTCATCCTACTCACTACGGCAGAATTTGTCCGGTTGAGACTCCGGAAGGTCAAAACATTGGTCTTATAAACACACTTTCAACTTATGCGAAAGTAAATAACCTAGGCTTTGTTGAAGCGCCGTATAAAAAAGTAGTTGACGGCAAAGTAACCGATGAAATTGTTTATCTAACGGCTACTCAAGAGGAAAATAGCGTTATAGCTCCGGCTTCAACTTTGATAGATGATAACGGATATATAGTTGAAGACCTGATTGAGGCTAGACAAGATGGCGAGATGATACTTGCCAAGCGTGAAGATGTTAAGCTAATCGACCTTTGTTCGGGTATGATAGCGGGTGTTGCTGCTTCTCTTATTCCATTCTTGGAACATGATGACGCCAACCGTGCTCTCATGGGCTCAAACATGCAACGTCAAGCAGTACCGCTTCTTCGCTCATCCGCTCCTATCGTAGGAACCGGTATGGAAAGAATCGTAGCGCGCGATGCTTGGGAGGCTATCAAGGCAAAACGCTCGGGCGTTGTTGAAAAAGTCGATAATAAAAATATTTTCATTTTGGGTGAAGACGAGGTAGGTCCTTATATAGATCACTACTCTATGGAGAAAAATTTAAGAACCAACCAAAACACAACCTTCTCTCAACATCCGATAGTCAAAAAAGGCGATGTGGTTGAAGCTGGACAAGTTATAGCCGATGGCTCTAGTATGGAGTGTGGTGAGCTTGCCATAGGCAAAAACGCACTTATCGCATTTATGCCTTGGAACGGATACAACTACGAAGATGCGATCGTAATCAGCGAAAAAATGATACGTGAAGATGCTTTTACAAGCGTTCATATCTATGAAAAAGAGATAGAAGCTCGCGAGCTAAAAGACGGTGTAGAGGAGATTACAAAAGATATCCCTAATATAAAAGAAGAAGATCTTATGCATCTTGACGAAAGTGGAATCATCAAGATCGGAACGCATGTAAAACCCGGCATGATACTAGTAGGAAAAGTATCTCCAAAAGGTGAGGTTAAACCAACTCCTGAAGAGAGACTTTTAAGAGCGATATTTGGTGAAAAAGCTGGTCATGTGGTAAATAAATCACTATACGCAACGGCTTCTATGGAAGGCGTTGTGGTAGATGTTAAAATTTTTACCAAAAAAGGTCACGAAAAAGATAGCAGAACTAATAAAACTTACGAAGAGGAAAAAGCGGCTTTAGAAAAAGAGCATCACGATAGACTTCTTATGATGGATAGAGAAGAGATGCTAAAAGTTACTTCTCTTCTTTCTAAAAACACTCTTGCATCGGCTCAAGCCATAGGCAAAAAAGAGTATAAAAAAGGCGAAAAGATAGATAAAGCTGAGCTTGAAAATATCAACCGTTTTACTCTAAACACTATAGTTAAAGGCTTCTCAAAAGATATTCAAAAGAAATATGACGAGCTAAAAGTCTATTTCCAAAACGAGAAGAAAAAGCTAAAAGAAGAGCACGATAACAAAATCGAAATTTTAGAAAAAGACGATATATTGCCAAGCGGCGTTGTAAAGCTAGTAAAAGTATATGTGGCGACCAAGCGCAAACTAAAAGTGGGTGATAAGATGGCGGGACGTCACGGTAACAAAGGTATCGTTTCAAACATCGTTCCTGAAGTTGATATGCCATACCTTCCTAGCGGGCAGCCCGTGGATATAGTATTAAATCCACTGGGCGTTCCAAGCCGTATGAATATCGGTCAAATTTTAGAAAGCCACCTCGGTCTTGTCGGATATCGTCTAGGTGAGCAGATAAATCAAATTTTCGAAGAGAAAAAAGGCGAGTGGGTTAAAGAGCTTCGCGCTAAGATGATAGAGATCGCTTCGGTTTCTAAATTTATGGATGCTAAAAAAACGCTTGCCAAAATAGATGATGAGCAACTTATCGAATACGCAAGAGATTGGGCAAGTGGCGTTAAATTTGCCACTCCTATATTTGAAGGCGTTAGAGTTGAAGAATTTGCCAAGCTCTTTGAGATGGCGAAAGTCGATATGGACGGTAAAACCGAGCTTTATGACGGACGCACCGGTTCAAAAATAAAAGAGAGAGTAAATGTCGGCTGCATGTATATGCTTAAGCTTCACCACCTTGTCGACGAAAAAGTTCACGCAAGAAGTACTGGACCATACAGTCTTGTTACACAGCAACCTGTCGGCGGTAAGGCGCTATTTGGCGGTCAAAGATTTGGTGAGATGGAGGTTTGGGCGCTTGAAGCTTATGGTGCGGCTCATACTTTAAGAGAGATGCTAACCGTAAAATCAGACGATGTTGAAGGTCGTTTAATGGCGTATAAGGCTCTAACAAGAGGTGAAAACGTCCCTGAAACGGGAATTCCTGAAACGTTTTTCGTATTAACAAACGAGCTTAAATCTCTAGCGCTTGATGTTGAAGTATATGACGAGGAAGATAACGATGAGTGAATTAAAACCGATTGAAATAAAAGAAGAGCAACGCCCGCGTGATTTTGAAGCTTTCCAACTTCGCTTGGCTAGTCCTGAGAAGATAAAATCATGGAGTTACGGAGAGGTTAAAAAGCCTGAAACTATAAATTATAGAACTCTAAAGCCTGAGCGTGACGGTCTGTTTTGCGCCAAAATTTTTGGTCCAATCCGTGACTATGAGTGCCTTTGCGGTAAGTATAAAAAAATGCGCTATAAGGGCGTTAAATGCGAGAAGTGTGGTGTTGAAGTAACTAGCTCAAAAGTTCGTCGTTCGCGCATGGGTCATATCGAGCTTGTAACTCCTGTGGCTCACATCTGGTATGTAAATTCACTCCCAAGCCGTATAGGAACACTTCTTGGTATTAAGATGAAGGACTTAGAGCGCGTACTTTACTATGAGGCTTATATAGTTGAAGTGGCCGGCGAAGCGTTTTATGATAATGAAAACAGTAAAAAAGTAGAAATTTATGATGTTTTAAACGAAGAGCAGTATCAATCTTTAATTCAGCGATTTGAAGATAGCGGATTTAAGGCTAGAATGGGCGGCGAAGTTATCCGCGATCTGCTTGAAAATTTAGATCTTGTTGAGCTTTTAAATACTCTTAAAGATGAAGTAAGCTCTACAAATTCGGAAGCGAAGAAAAAAACTATCGTAAAAAGACTTAAAGTTGTTGAGGCGTTTTTAAATTCGGGCAATCGTCCTGAGTGGATGATGATTACGAATTTGCCTGTACTTCCGCCTGATTTGCGTCCTCTTGTTAGCCTTGACGGAGGCAAATTTGCTGTTTCTGACGTGAATGACCTTTACCGCCGTGTTATTAATAGAAATGCGCGTCTAAAAAGACTTATGGAGCTTGATGCGCCTGAAATTATTATCAGAAACGAAAAAAGAATGCTTCAAGAGGCGGTTGACGCTCTTTTTGATAACGGAAGAAGGGCAAATGCCGTTAAAGGCGCAAATAAACGACCGCTTAAGTCGCTTTCTGAGATTATAAAAGGTAAGCAAGGTCGCTTTAGACAAAATTTGCTCGGTAAGCGTGTTGACTTCTCGGGTCGTTCTGTTATCGTTGTAGGTCCAAAACTTAGGATGGATCAGTGTGGACTTCCAAAAAGAATGGCTCTTGAGCTATTCAAACCGCACCTTTTAGCGCGTCTTGAAGAAAAGGGCTATGCAACGACCGTTAAGCAAGCTAAAAAGATGATAGAGGATAAGACGAATGAAGTTTGGGAGTGCTTAGAAGAGGTGGTAAAAGATCATCCTGTTATGCTAAACCGTGCTCCTACGCTGCATAAGCTCTCTATCCAAGCGTTTCACCCTGTGCTAGTTGAAGGCAAGGCGATACAGCTTCATCCGCTTGTGTGCGCTGCGTTTAACGCTGACTTTGACGGTGATCAAATGGCTGTTCACGTCCCGCTTTCACAAGAGGCTATTGCAGAGTGCAAAATTTTGATGCTTAGTTCGATGAATATCTTGCTTCCTGCAAGCGGTAAGGCTATAACCGTTCCAAGCCAGGATATGGTTTTAGGAATTTACTATCTGAGCCTAGAAAAGAGTGATACAAAAGGCGCAAATAAAATTTTTGCAAGTGTTGATGAGGTGATGATAGCCGAGGAAGCGCACTGCCTTGAGGTTCACTCAAAGATCAAGACTATGATTGAGAGCAAGACGCTATTTACGACTGCCGGACGTTTGATTATCCGCTCGATACTACCTGATTTTGTTCCTGAAAATATGTGGAACAGAGTTCTTAAGAAAAAAGATATAGCGAATTTGGTTGATTATGTTTATAAAGTAGGCGGACTTGAGATAACTGCAGGATTTTTAGATAAGCTTAAAAATTTAGGCTTCCGCTACGCTACAAAGGCGGGAATTTCTATATCTATAGCCGATATCATCGTTCCTGAAGGAAAGCAAAAGCACATAGATAGCGCTAAGAAAAAAGTGCGTGAAATTCAAAACCAATACGGCGCAGGTCTTTTAACAGATTCAGAAAGATATAACAAGATCGTTGATATCTGGACCGATACAAATAACGTAGTGGCAGGCGAGATGATGAAGCTCATCCAAAACGATAAGGGCGGATTTAACTCTATTTATATGATGGCGGACTCAGGTGCTAGAGGTTCTGCTGCGCAAATTCGTCAGCTTGCGGGTATGCGTGGTCTTATGGCTAAGCCTGACGGTTCGATCATCGAGACGCCTATTACATCAAATTTCCGCGAGGGACTAAACGTACTTGAATACTTCATCTCAACTCACGGTGCTAGAAAAGGACTTGCCGATACCGCTCTTAAAACGGCAAACGCGGGATACTTAACTAGAAAGCTAATAGACGTAGCGCAAAACGTTAAGGTTACAATTGAAGATTGTGGCACGCACGAGGGTGTTGAGATCACCGAGATAACCGAAAACGGCGAGCTTATAGAAAGCCTTGAAGAAAGAGTGCTTGGACGTGTTCTTGCAGATGACGTTATAGATCCGATAACAAATGAAATTTTATTTGCGGAAGGCACTTTAGTAGATGAAGAAAAAGCAAAAGCCATCATCGAAGCCGGTATCAAATCGGTAAGCATTAGAACGCCGATCACTTGCAAAGCCGCAAAGGGTGTATGCTCTAAATGCTACGGTATAAATTTGGGCGAAGGCAAGCTGGTAAAACCGGGTGAGGCCGTAGGTATCATCTCGGCTCAATCAATCGGTGAGCCTGGAACACAGCTTACTCTTAGAACTTTCCATATCGGCGGAACAGCATCTACGGAGCAACAAGATCGTCAAGTTGTAGCTCAAAAAGAGGGCTTCATAAGATACTATAATTTAAACGTTTATGAAAATAACGGCAAAGATATAGTTGCAAATCGTAGAAATGCTGCCGTGCTTTTGGTTGAGCCAAAGATCAAAGCGCCGTTTGACGGAAAATTAGAGATCGAAGTAGCTCACGAAGATATCAATATAACGATAAAAGGCAAAAAAGAAGAGGTTAAATATACTCTTCGTAGAAACGACGTGGCTAAACCAAACGAGCTAGCAGGCGTTAGCGGTAAGGTAGAAGGTAAAATTTACATACCGTATGCCGACGGAGATAAGGTAAAAGAAAACGAAAGTATAGTTGAGGTTATTAAAGAGGGTTGGAACGTGCCTAATCGTATTCCGTTTGCAAGCGAGATAAAGGTAAAAGACGGAGATCCTATAACTAAAAAGATAACCGCAGGTGCAAACGGAGTGCTTAAATTTTACATCCTTAAGGGCGATTATTTAGAGCGTATAAGAGATATCAAAAAAGGACATTTAGTAACCGAAAAGGGCCTATTTGTAGTTGTGGCCGACGAAGAAGATAGAGAAGCGGTTCGTTACTATATACCTAGAAATTCGGTCATAAAAGTAAACGATAGCGATATAGTAGCGTCTAAAACGATCTTGGCTGAGCCTTCGGATGCAGAGAGACTTATTATTGCAGAGTGGGATCCGTATTCGACTCCTACGATAGCCGAAGAAGCAGGAACGGTAACTTATGAGGATATCGAGCCTGGGTATTCTGCTGCCGAGCAGTATGACGAAACGACCGGTCAAAGCCGTTTGGTTATCAACGAATACTTGCCTTCAGGCATCAAGCCTACGATAGTTATCGCGACAAAAGACGGAAAACTTATCAGATATCAGCTTGAGCCAAAGACTGCGATATTTGTAAAAGACGGAGCTAGTGTAGAGCAGGCTGAAATTTTGGCTAAGACTCCAAAAGCGGTAGCAAAATCAAAAGACATTACCGGAGGTCTTCCTCGCGTTAGTGAACTATTTGAAGCAAGACGCCCGAAAAATACGGCTATCATTGCAGAGATTGACGGTGTTGTTAGATTTGATAAACCTCTTCGCTCGAAAGAAAGAATTATCATCGAGTCAGAAGACGGAACAACTGCTGAATACCTGATAGATAAAACTCGTCAAATTCAAGTAAGAAGCGGGGAGTTTATCCATGCAGGTGAGAAGCTAACAGACGGTCTTATTTCAAGCCATGACGTGCTTAGAATTTTAGGCGAAAAAGCGCTTCACTACTATCTGATAAGCGAAATTCAGCAAGTTTATCGCTCTCAGGGTGTTGCGATTGCCGATAAGCATATCGAGATCATCGTTTCTCAGATGCTAAGACAGGTTAAGATCATAGACAGCGGAGATACAAATTTCATCGTTGGAGATATGGTTTCACGCGCAAGATTTAAAGAAGAAAATGAAAGAATTATGCGCATGAGTGGAAACCCTGCCATAGCAGAGCCTATCTTGCTTGGTGTTACAAGGGCTGCCATAGGAAGCGATAGCGTCATATCCGCCGCATCTTTCCAAGAGACTACAAAAGTCTTAACAGAGGCAAGTATAGCGGCTAAATTTGACTATCTTGAGGATCTGAAAGAAAACGTTATTTTAGGTCGCATGATACCTGTTGGAACAGGTCTTTATCAAGATAAAAAAATCAAGCTAAAACAAAACTAACATTTTGCTCCGCCTTTAAATTCGGCGGAGCTTTTAATCAAATTCTATTTTTAACAAATAAAATATCAAAATTTAATCGGAGTAACATGAAAAATTTAGATTTAGGAATTCTTGTTGCAAGACTTGGTCTTGGAATTTGTGTTTTGACACACGGATTTAGCAAAATCATGAACGGAATCGGCGGAGTAAAGGCTATTCTTAGTAAAGCAGGCTTGCCTGAATTTATGGCTTATTTTGCGTATGTCGGAGAGGTTTTGGCTCCTTTGATGATAATTTTAGGAATTTTTTCAAGGATAGGAAGCATCTTGCTTATTGGGACATGCCTTACTATTTTGTATTCATTTCACGGTCTTGCAAATCTGTTTGAGCTTACTAATGTCGGTGGATTTAAAGCCGAAATTGTATATCTTTATATGACTCTTGCTTTGTCTATTTTATTTACAGGTAGCGGCAAATACGCATTAAAGGCTGATTAAATTTCAGCAAAAATACAGGATTTACATTAATTTAAGTTGTATTTAAATATAATTAGGTCTTTTTAATAAATTTAGTCGAAAGGAATTACTGTGCCAACCATAAATCAATTGGTCAGAAAAGAGCGCAAGAAAGTGATTGTAAAATCAAAATCACCTGCGCTAAAAGAGTGTCCTCAAAGAAGAGGCGTTTGCACGAGAGTTTATACTACAACTCCGAAAAAACCAAACTCTGCTTTGAGAAAAGTTGCCAAGGTTAGATTAACTAGCGGCTTTGAAGTTATTAGCTATATCGGCGGTGAGGGTCACAACCTACAAGAACACAGCATTGTGCTGGTTCGCGGAGGAAGGGTTAAAGACTTACCGGGTGTTAAATATCATATCGTTCGCGGTGCTCTTGATACGGCCGGTGTTGCAAAAAGAACAGTTTCACGTTCTAAATACGGTGCTAAACGTCCTAAAGCAGGCGCAGCAAAGAAATAAAATTAGGTTCGCAGACGCGCTTTTAATTTAGTTGCGTTTGAGTAAAATTTATAAAAATTTGAAGGAATAATCAAATGAGAAGAAGAAAAGCCCCTGTAAGGGAAGTTTTACCTGATCCGATTTACGGAAATAAAGTAATCACTAAATTTATTAACTCGCTTATGTATGATGGCAAAAAAAGCGTAGCCACCGAGATTATGTACGGTGCTATCAAAGCTATCGAGAAAAGAAATAGCGAAGTTAAAGGCATAGATGTTTTTAACGATGCTATAGAAAACGTAAAGCCTATCATGGAAGTTAAATCACGTCGTGTAGGCGGTGCTACATATCAAGTTCCTGTCGAGGTTCGTCCTGCACGCCAGCAAGCTCTTGCAATCAGATGGATAATCGGCTATGCAAGAAAAAGAAGCGAAAGAACTATGATAGATAAGCTTGCTAACGAGCTACTTGATGCTGCAAATTCAAAAGGTGCATCTTTTAAGAAGAAAGAAGATACTTATAAAATGGCAGAGGCTAATAAGGCATTTGCTCACTACCGCTGGTAATAAGGAAAATTCATGTCAGATAGAAAAACCCCACTTCATATGGTTAGAAATATCGGTATTGCCGCTCACATTGATGCGGGCAAAACGACTACTAGCGAGAGAATTTTATTTTTTACGGGACTTAGCCACAAGCTTGGCGAGGTTCATGACGGCGCTGCTACTATGGACTGGATGGAGCAAGAGAAAGAAAGAGGTATCACTATAACCTCTGCTGCTACTACCGCTTACTGGAAAGAGCATCAAATAAACCTTATCGACACTCCGGGCCACGTTGATTTTACTATTGAAGTTGAGCGTTCTATGCGCGTTCTTGACGGAGCGGTTTCGGTATTTTGTTCGGTTGGTGGTGTTCAACCTCAATCTGAAACGGTTTGGAGACAAGCTAATAAATACCGCGTTCCAAGAATAGTTTTTGTAAATAAAATGGACAGAATCGGCGCAAATTTCTTTAACGTTGAAGAGCAAATTAAAAATAGGCTAAAAGCAAACCCTGTACCTATCCAAATTCCAATAGGAGCTGAGGATAACTTTAAAGGTGTTATCGATCTTGTAAGGATGAAGGCATATGTTTGGGAAGATGAAAGCAAGCCTACAACTTATGTAGAAAAAGAAATTCCTGCCGAGTTAGCAGAAAAAGCAAACGAATATAGAAATAAGCTTGTTGAAGCTGTTTCTGAGACAGATGATAGCCTGATGGAGAAATTCTTTAGCGGTGAAGAGTTAACCGAAGAAGAGATTAAAAAAGGCATAAAAGCAGGTTGCTTAAGAATGACTATGACGCCTATGCTTTGCGGAACCGCGTTTAAAAATAAAGGAATTCAGCCTTTGCTTGACGCTGTTGTTGATTATTTACCTGCTCCTGATGAGATCGAGGCTATAAAGGGTCAGTATGAAGACGGTCAAGAGGTTCTTGTAGAATCAACCGATAACGGTGAATTCGCGGCTCTTGCATTTAAGATTATGACGGACCCGTTTGTAGGACAACTTACTTTTATACGTGTTTATCGCGGCGAGCTTGAGAGTGGAAGTTATGCTTACAATACCGTTCAAAGCAACAAAGAGAGAATCGGTCGTCTTTTAAAGATGCACTCAAATAAAAGAGAAGAGATTAAAGTCCTTCATGCAGGCGAGATCGGTGCCGTAGTTGGTCTTAAAAATACTCTTACAGGCGATACCCTTGCAAGTGAGAAAGATAAAGTAATACTTGAGAAGATGGACTTCCCTGAGCCTGTTATCTCTGTTGCTGTTGAGCCAAAAACAAAAGCCGATCAAGAGAAGATGGCTCTTGCGCTTCAAAAGCTTGCACAAGAAGATCCGAGCTTTAGAGTAGGAACAGACGAAGAGAGCGGTCAAACAATTATATCTGGTATGGGTGAGCTTCACCTTGAAATTATCGTTGATCGTATGCTTCGCGAATTTAAGGTTGATGCAGAGGTTGGTCAGCCACAAGTTGCATATCGTGAGACTATCCGCAAAACAGTTGAGCAAGAGTATAAATATGCTAAACAATCAGGCGGACGTGGTCAATATGGACACGTATTCTTGCGTCTTGAGCCACTTGAGCCGGGTAGCGGCTATGAGTTCGTTAATGATATTAAGGGTGGTGTGGTTCCTAAAGAATACATCCCTGCTGTTGATAAAGGTTGTAAAGAGGCACTTCAAAACGGTGTTCTTGCAGGATATCCGGTAGAGGATGTTAAAGTTACGTTGTTTGACGGAAGCTACCATGAAGTGGATAGCTCCGAGATGGCGTTTAAGCTTGCTGCTTCAATGGGCTTTAAAGAAGGTGCTAGAAAAGCGGGAGCAGTTATCCTTGAGCCTATGATGAAGGTTGAGGTTGAAACTCCTGAGGATTATATGGGTGATGTTATCGGCGATCTTAATAAGCGCCGCGGACAGATCAGCTCTATGGATGAAAGAAGTGGTAATAAGATTGTTACGGCATTCTGCCCACTTGCTGAGATGTTTGGTTATTCAACGGATCTTAGAAGTCAAACTCAAGGTCGTGCTACGTATTCTATGGAATTTGATCACTATGAGGAAGTTCCTAAAAACGTATCCGAAGAGATTATCAAAAAGAGAAATGGCTAAAATTTCGGGCGAGGTTTTCTCGCCCTTTTTAAATTTATCAACCAAGATAGTTTTACTTAAAACAATAAAATTTTATATCGTAGTATTTAAAGTTGCTATAAATAATCAAATGAACCATGAGTTTTTATATATAAATTAGAAATTTCTATAAAAAGAGTTCAAAGAACTTATTTGAAAAATATAATTGATTTGATATACTTTCTATTCTTAAAATTGTCCTCATAGCTCAGCAGGATAGAGCGCAAAATTCCTAATTTTGAGGCCGTGAGTTCGAATCTCGCTGAGGACACCACCTTCTGATTTTTGATACGAATTAAGTAAAATACTATTGCATGCAAGATAGAGGACGTATATTTGCGCTTTAACTGAGAATAAATATGAATAAATTTATAAGGATATACTTGCAATCTCTTATTGAATGTTTGATGTTTTAATTTTTAAATAATTCTCTTATTCTTAGAGTAGTTTTTACCATGGATTAAATTCAAATATTAATTTTATAAAATTTTACTTATTAAGTTCTGCCTAATATTGTATTTTAGTATAAAATTATCAAATTTATTTTTGAGAATTTGAAAACCAATTTATTAATTTTTTTGATTTCAAATGGTTATTTAAATTTATTATTATAAAAATATGTCCGCAAAAATTGCATTGCGGACATATTTAATTTACTTTCTATGATCGTATTTCCACTCTCTTTTTTCAAGGTTTTTAATGAGATCTACGACGTAATCAGTAACACAATCAAGCATTTTCTGACCTTTTTCTAAAGTAGCCTTTGTGTTATCTCCGGTTGCTCCAGTCTGGCTTATCTCTTTTATATCCCATATTATAGTTGCAAATTCACCCATATCAATTACATCGTTTGGCATTTGGCATTTAGCGTATTTTAAATCTACAAGTTCCGGCTTAACTGCCATAGTTATAGAAGTTTCCCCTTCTCCACCATGCCCAAGTCCATCCCATACATCAAAAACACCTTTCAGTCTTGCTCCCGTTATGTTCCACCATGCCGGAATAAACACCAAAACAGCATCTTTATGTCTATCTTTTACTTTTCTTGCTGCGATTTCAAGAGCCGGTATATTTCCATCGTGACCATTTAGTATTATGATATGTTTTATTCCGTTATTTATAAGGCTTTCAAACATATCTTCAGCTATTGCGATAGTGGTTTCAAATCTAAGCGTTATTGACATAGGAAATTGATTGTAATGGATAGAAGTTCCAAACGGAACGCCAGGTACTACGATCGTGCTATCAAGCTTTCTTGCGGCTCTTTTAGCTATTTCTTCTGGCACAAATAAATCAGGACCAAGCGGCAAGTGTGACCCATGACTTTCGCAGCTTCCAAATATAGTTATCGCACTATCTATCTCTTTGTTTTTAAATTTTTCAATCAATTCTCTGGTACTAAATTCATTCAAAACTACTTTTTTCATAATCTCTCCTTTATTTTTTGATGTAATTTTTAATTATAGGGTATATTACGATTGTTATTATAAGAGCCACAAGTCCTGACGGCAATCCAAATGGTAGTGGTAAAAAGTACTGGAAGATAAATCCAAGAGCCGCACCTATGATAAAGGATATTACTCCTGCAGGGTGATAATCTGGCTCTTTGTCAAACGCCTCTATGTCATAATTTTGTTTTTTTACTAGATAATAATCCGCAATAATAGGACCTGCCAAAGGAGGCGCAAAAGTACCCAGTATGGTTATAAAATCTGCAAAAAATATCTGATAAAATGCAAGCGAGCCAAGTATGGTTCCTAATATACCTGCTATTAAAACAAGAGTTCTTCTATCTAAATTTATGCCATAAGATGACAACACCGGACCCGTATAAAGCGAGTTGCAGTAAAGCTCGGCATTATTTGTTGTCCAAAGAGAAGCCGTCCAGGCTACAACGCCAATAAGGGCTAATAATAGCGACTTTGTAAGCATCCACTCTACATAATTAAATTGCCCTACCGATACGGCGCCTATATACCCTACTATGTTTAATATAGGATTTGTGAAGATAAAGCACGCTAAAACTCCTGCTATAACTGCTTTAACGGATTTGTTGAATCTAAACAGATCAACTCCCATTACCGCTCCTGCTATCCAGCTTCCAACCACTACGGTAATCGCATTTCCAAGACCAAGACCGCCTATATCTTTTGTCTTTTCAAAGAATGAATTTAGTCCGCCACCCTCTTTTAGCATTCCGTATCCTACTATCACGGCTATTATTAAGATTACGGGGCTTATGGGAATAGCTATGGCTTCAAGCGCTTTGATGCCTATATATGCAGTTACGGTAAAAACTATGCCGAATATAAAGCATGCTAAAAATACTTCAAGTGTTATAGGTGCTATACCGCTATATCCTATGCTTGCAGGATCAAATACGGTTATTCCGGTAGGATTGCCGATAAATGAACCCCAAATTTGACCGACCATGCCGGTGATACTAGCAAACCAGCCAAGAGTTAAAAGAGCCATGATGGTAATAGGCAAATTTGCACCCTTTATCCCGTAAGAGTATCGCGAGATAAGAGCTAGGCTCATGCCAGTCTTTTGAGCCGCTATACCAAGTAGGGCGGTAATGACGCTAAGCGAGCCCATTCCCAGAATAATAGCCCATATAGCCGTTGCAGGCGATACTCCAGGCTTGTTTCCAAAGCCTGCAAGTACGCCACCTACAAATAAACCCGTAACGACATATCCAAAACCGACCCATACCATTACTTGGTTAAAAGTCGGTCTGCGCTCACTCATAGGAACGGGCGAGAGCATTCTTTCATTATCGCTACCGTTAATATTTAGCTTAGAAGCACCCATACGAAACTCCTTTCATGAAAGATTTATCCTTGGTTTGATTATATCACATTAGTTTTTATGCTTTAAATTTTGTTTTGTATTTTGGATTAAATTTTGTATTTGTGTTTTCAATAATACTCATTGGTTAAAATTTAACTAAATTTATAAATTTTAAGCTTTGTTCAAGCTCTTTGTGATTTAAATTTAAAAAATAAATATTGTAGTTTTAAGTCATAAATAAACTTGTGTAAATTTACGTAAGTGAGAGATTTAAGGATTAAGGAGATTTGCAAAGTAGGCGAGCATTCTCGCCTTTATAAATTTAAGTTCTGATAATTCCGTCGTCAACAGGCTCTTTATTTATCTCATCCATCTTCTCTTTGGCGTTATCCAGTATTTCATTTGCTTTTTCTTTAGCACCGTCTATGGCGTCTTTAGCCATATCTTTAGCTTCGTTTGCGATCTCTTTTCCTTTGATTAGCGCTTTATCTGTGATATCTTTAGCGTTTTGTCTGAAATTTTCAGTCTTTTTTAAAGCCTCGTTTGCTACATCGGCACCTTTGTCTATGGCTTCATTTACGATGTTTTTAGCGCTTTCAACAGCATTCTTAGCCTCTTGTTTATCGCTATCTGAACAACCTAATAATATAAGCATCAATATCGACATAGGTATTAAAATTCGTCTCATTACAAATCCTTTTTAAAATTTAGGCTATTGTATATAAATAAAGTTAATATAGCTATTTTTGTTTTGTTAATATTATAAGAAGTAAAAAAGAATAAAAGCGACAGCCAAGCGCCATCACTTAGTTTGTAAATTGCGAGGTTTAATTTTTTAGTTTATCGACACCTTCTTTTGTCTTATCCATGGCTTTTTCACCGATATCTTTAGCACCTTCTTTTATATCCTGCATCTTTTTGCCGGCTGCATCTTTTATCTCCGAGGCTTTTTCTTTCGTAGCGTCTATAGCGTCTTTTGTCATCTCTTTTGCTTTCTCGCCTGCATTCATAGTTTTTTCTTTTGCGCTATCCATCATATCGGCAGCTTTTTCTTTTGTTTCTGTTGCTACTTCTTTGGTTTTATCTATGGCTTTTTCAGCCATATCTTTAGCAGCGTCTTTCATCTCTACCGCCTTTTCTTTAGCCTTATCTGCCATTTCGGCACTCTTATCCATAGCTTTGTTCGCCATATCTTTTGTCGCCTCTTTGGCATCATTTGCCATCTCTTTAGTTTTATCAACCGCTTTTTCTGTCATCTCTTTTGTGGCTTCTACTTTATCTTTAACCTCTTTTTTACTGTTGTCTGAACAACCGGCAAGCAAAAGTATTGATATAGCCGCTAGGGAAATTAAAATATTTTTCATACGAAATCCTTTGTGTTAATATTTAATAATTGTATATCAGTAAAGTTAATGGGAGTGTTTTTGTTTTATTTATAAACTTGTGATTTAAATTTAAACCAAGTCAAATTTAAAATTCTCTTTGATATTCAAATTTGAACTAACGATAACTTTGAATTTAATCCCTTCAAAGTCTAAGAGTAGCTCATAAAATGCGCCCAAAAACTGAGCCTTTAGAATTTTCGCTTCATAAGTTTTACCATGCTTTATCTCTTCGGGACGAAACATAAAGTTTCTATTCTGAAGCCAGCCTTGAAATTCGCTTGGCAAATTTGTCACCACATCTTTATCTATGCAGTTCATATCTCCTAGAAAGAGCGCTATTTCTCTAGTTTGAGGATGAAAATATAAATTTTTAGGAGTGTCTATAGCTAAAATTTTGCCGTTTTTTATAAGCGCGATTTTATCGCTTAGCAAAAACGCATCTTCCTTATCGTGAGTTACCATTATTGCGCTAAGGGAATTTTGCTTGATCATATCTCTTAGCTCCAGCCTAAGGCTGCTTCTTAGATTGTGGTCTAAATTTGCAAACGGCTCATCAAGCAATAAAAGCTTTTCTCTATTGGCTACGGCTCTTGCAAAGGCGACTCTTTGAGCCTGTCCGCCTGAAATTTGATCGCACATTTTATCTTTTAGTTCGCTTATCTTAAATTTTTGCAAAAGCTCTTTTATGCGATCTTCTCGCTCATTTTTAGGCATTTTAAAAAGAGCAAATTCGATGTTTTTATAGACATTTAAATGCGGGAAAAGCGCATAGTTTTGAAACATCATCGCAACACCGCATATATCGCAAAATTCTATCTCTCCGCTATCTTTGCTTTCTAAATTAGCAATAATCCTAAGCAGAGTGCTCTTGCCACACCCGCTCTCTCCTAAAATGCTTAAAATTTCGCCTTCGTTTAAGGTCAGGTCTATATCTTTTAGAATTTGCAGGTTTCCGAATTTTTTGTTTAAATTTTTGATTTTTAAAATTTCCATTATGATTTTTTCCTAGATATTATTTCAAGCCAGACCACTGCAACAAGCGATAGCAGAACTATCAGTAAAGACGGTAGCGCAGCTGCGTAAAGTCTCTCGTCAGTAGCATAAAAAAACGCCCTTATGCTAAGCGTTTCAAAGCCAAACGGACGCAAAATAAGGCTTAGCGGAAGCTCTTTGATGATGTCGATAAAAACGACTATCAGCGACAAGAAGAAAAAATGCCTTAAAAGCGGAAAATGAACTTTGAAAAATAGCGTAAATTTAGACCTGTTTAAAAGCAAGCTCGCATCATCGATATTGCTTGGAATTTTAGAGTAGCCGCTCTCTACGGCGTAGATCGAAGTGGCTAGAAATCTTACTATATAGCCAAATATCAGCACGATAAAGCTGGATGAGAGAAGCTGAAGGCTGAAATTTCTATCTATAAATCCAAATACGATAATCACGCAAAGCCCTATGCTGGCTCCCGGCAGCGCGTATCCGAGTGAAGTTGCTTTAAGTAAAAAAGTATTTAGTCTCTTATCTTTTATGATGCGCGTTGCAAACACCAAAAAGAAGCTAATCGCAGTTATCAAAACCGCACTTACGCTAGCCATTAAGAGTGAGTTAAAAGCCATCTGCACGAACTCAAATTTAAACGAGCCTATAGTCTTAATGCTCCAATAAACAAGCCAGATAAAAGGAAATAAAAACGCAAGGCAAAATAGCGCAAAACACCACAAAAATGCAGCAACCGAGCCAAATTTGCTAAGTTTGATTTTGGCGGTGAGCTTTGATGTGTTGTGGGTGTTGAAGCTGTATCTTTTGGAGTTTTTATTAAAATGCTCAAATATCATGATGATGAAGACAAATACCATTAGCATCGCCGCAAGAACGGATGCCGAGTAAGAATCGCCCATGTCAAACCATAGCTTGAAAATTCCCGCGCTAAACGTCTCAACTCCGTAATACGCAACCGTTCCGTAATCGCTAAGCGTCTCCATGAGTACAAGCATCGCTCCTCCGATGATTGCAGGGCGAGAGATGAAGATGGCGACTTTATAAAAAATTTGAAACTGGCTTAATTTGTAAATTTTACAGGTGTCAAATATCGTTTGAGATTGCGTTTTAAAAGATGTTTTAGCAAACATATATATGTAAGGATAAAGCGACATTGATAGCACAAATATCGCGCCGTAAATGTTCATAAACTCAAATCTAACGCCAAAAATTTTATGAAAATATCCGCCGTATTCCATGATGCCTACGTAGCAAAAGCTAAATATGTAAGCAGGCACCGCAAGTGGAAGCATTAGGGCATATTCAAAGAAATTTGAAAGAGGAAATTTGTAGTTAGCCACTATCCAAGCCGATATCGTGGCTATGATGATGCTAAGGGTTAAAACTCCGATGGCTACAAAAAATGTTCCTTGAACATACCTTAAAAATAGATACTCGAAAAAGTGCCCAAGCAGCGAATAATCGCCGAAGGAAATTTCAACAAATATACTAAAAATCGGGATTAGGATGATAAGGGCGATAAAAATCGCCCAAAATTTGATATTCACTTATTTCCAGCCGACCATGTCGTAGATCTTGACGGCTTCTTTGATATTTTCGCCAACTTTGTATAGCGGAGTCGTGTCTTCTTTAAATGTTCCAAAAGCTTTAATCACGTCGCTTGCTTCAACTTCTTTATTGATTGGGTATTCGTAGTTGATGCCCGCAAATATCTTTTGAGCTTCAGGGCTAACTAAAAACTCCATAAATTTAACAGCGTTTTCTTTATTTTTAGACGCTTTTGTAAGTGCGATACCGCTTATATTTACGTGAGTTCCTCTGTCTGCTTGATTCGGGAAGATCACGCCTAAATTTTTAGCCACTTCTACATCTTCGGGCTTTGGAGATGTAAGCATAAGTCCGATGTAGTAAGTGTTCATAACGGCTACTTGACCCTCTCCTGCAAAGATAGCTTTAGCTTGATCTCTGTCACCGCCTTTTGGATCGCGAGCTAGGTTTTTAAGAGTGCCTTCAGCCCATTTTTTAGCGCCATCTACTCCTTCGTTAGCTATGATTGACGCTAGAAGAGATCTGTTATACCCTGAAGTTGCGCTTCTTATTAAAAGCTTGCCTTTAAGCTCAGGTTTTGTAAGATCGTCGTAAGTTTTTATACCGCTTGGATCGAAATTTCTCTTATCGTAAGCGATGATTCTTGCTCTTTTTGAGATGGCAAACCACTGATTTTCATTATCTCTGTATTGAGAAGGTATCGTCTTTTCTAGGTAGTCTGATTTTACAGGTTGTAAAAGATTTTTTTCCTTTGCGTTAAAAAACGTTCCAACATCAGCTGAGATAAAAAGATCCGCCGCAGAAGTGTCGCCTTCAGCTTCAAGCTTTTTAATAAGCTCTCCTGCTTTTGCTTGAGTTGCATTTACTTTAATACCTGTTTTTTGCTCAAACAGCTTGTAAATTTCATTATCCGCATCGTAGTGTCTAGCAGAGTAGATATTTACCTCTGCGGCCAGTGCGAAACCAGCTAGCAGGCTAAGTGCCAATAAACTTTTTTTCATATTTATCCTTTAAAATGATATTTTTTTGTAATGGTAGCATTTATTTCTTATTATAATATTAATTATCATAAAGGACGAAATTTGATTAAATTTATCTTTTATTTACTGTTTTTTATGATAATATAACGAAAATTTTTATTAAAAGAGTAAAATTATGAAAAAACTTATTGTATTATCCATTCTAGCCTCTCTTGCGTTAGCCAAGATAGAGCATGTTAATGTAACACCCGATAATATCAAAAACTACGAGCAGATAGTTGATATAAGAACCCCTACGGAGTGGCGTCAAACAGGAGTTATCAAAGGAGCCGAGCTCATTACTTTTGACCCTTATAATAAAGACGGATTCTTGCAAGAGCTTTCTAAGAAATTTGATCTTAAAAAACCTATCGCGATAATTTGTAGAAGCGGTAGCAGAAGCTATAATGCAGCTTCTATTATTGATTCGGAAGATATAAATATCATAAATTTAAATGGCGGTATGGGAAGCCTTATAAGACAGGGGTTTAAAACCGAGCCTTATAATTAGAATTTATCTTAAATAAGAAATTTCACCTTAGCTTTTTGAGCTTATAAATTTCGTAATTTTTCGGCTTAGTAAATTAAAATTTACTAAGCCGTTTTTAATTATACCTTCATAAGAATAGTTCCGCAACTTCAGTAAAGCAAATGTTTTCGCATAAATTTTGGCGATTTAAATTTGTCTAAAAAATAGCCTTGGTCTTAGTTTTAGTAAGCAAAGATAAGCGTGCAGGGCGCTTTGTTCTCTGATATAGCCTCTGTCGCCTTTTAAATTTAGCCTTTCAATGATACTGATTCCGTCCTTTGCAAGCGCACCTACAAATACCGTTCCGACCGGCTTTTCTTCGCTTCCGCCGCCCGGTCCTGCTATACCGCTTGCCGCAAGTGCAAAATCAGCTCCACTTGATGTAAGTGCGCCGCTTAGCATCGCTTCTACGCACTGCTCGCTAACTGCGCCGTAAGTTTTAAGCACTTCATCGCTAACCCCAAGCCAGTCGCGCTTTATCTCATTTGCATATGTCACAAGTCCGCCGTCAAATGCCGCAGATACTCCTGCCGTGGCTGTAAATTTTGATGCGATAAGACCTGCGGTGCAAGACTCTGCAAATGTGATTTTAAGCTCGTTTTTAATCAAAATTTTAGCGATATGCTCTATGAAATTTCTGCCTAAAATTATTTTATTTGAAAATAAATTTACCGCACTTTCTATGAAGCCTTTTGTTTGACCGAATTTATTGGCTTCTGCGCGCACTATTATCAAATTTTTAGTGATTTCCGAAAAGTGAATTTGAACCTCGTAAGTTTTGGCTATCGGCTCAAGCAGGATTTTCGCACTCTCTTTATCGATATCAACTAGATTAAAATACTCAAAATTTAAATTTGGCTCGATGAGAATTTCAGGAAGCTCGCAAGTCGGATTTGCTTTAAGTAAATTTACTTGCGTTGAGTTTAAATTTATTAAAAAGCTATCTTTTGAAACCTTGGCGGCCTTGCTTAAGGCAAGCGTGTTTTCATCTTTTAGCTCAAGCTTATCCGAGCTTAAAGTGGCTAAAATTTTAGCCACCGTCGCGTATGTTTCATCAGAGCTAAATATCGTAAGAGTGTCAAATTTAAAGCATATTTTTTCTATGATAAAGGGCAACTCTTTGTCACTTTTATCGGCGAAATTAAACTCCCCAAGTTCTTTGAAATGAGCCTTATAAAAGCTAAAAATATATCCCAAAAAAGCGGCATTTATGCTTAAATCTTTCCCGATTATTAAAAGTGCATTTTTCATAAAAACCCCTTAATTTTTGAAATTATATCACAAAAAAATCGACTAAATTTTTAGCTTAAAGCTCTATTTTCAGTAGCCTTTAATCACTGCTTAGATAAAATTTACAAATTTAAAACAAGGTAAAAGTATGGATTATAAAGATACGCTCCTGCTTCCAAGCACGGAGTTTCCTATGCGCGGCAACCTGCCGCAAAATGAGCCTGAACGGCTGGAAAAATGGTATGGCGAGCGAGATATCTACTCCAAGATGAAAGCTAAACGCCAAAAGGCTAAAAAGAGTTTCAACCTTCACGACGGACCCCCTTACGCTAACGGAAATTTGCACATCGGACACGCGCTTAATAAAACACTCAAAGACATCATCACTAAGACTCACTATTTCTTTGGCGAAGAGATCCGATATACTCCGGGCTGGGATTGCCACGGCTTGCCGATAGAGCAACAGGTCGAAGTAAAGCTCGGCGAGAAGAAAAAGGAGATGAGCACAACTCAGATCAGAGAGTTTTGTAGAGAGCATGCAAGAGAGTTTATAGGGATCCAAAAAGAGGGATTTAAGCAGCTTGGCATAGTCGGCGACTGGGATGATCCTTATCTTACGATGAAATTTAAATTTGAGGCTGAAATTTACAAAACGCTTTGTAAGGTAGCTAAGCGCGGACTTTTGATAGAGCGAAGCAAGCCTGTTTATTGGAGTTGGGCGGCGAAATCGGCCCTTGCGGAGGCTGAGGTAGAGTATGAAGACAAAGAGGACTATAGCATCTACGTAGCCTTTAAACTAGGCGAAGAAGCGCTTAGAAAACTCGGCGTAAAAGAAGCGCGAGCGGTTATCTGGACTACGACTCCTTGGACGCTTCCTGCAAACCAAGCCATCAGCTTAAACCCAAATGAAATTTACGTAATCACAAGCGAAAATTTGATATTTGCCAAAGAGATGATCGAAGAACTTGTTAAAGAAGGGCTTACTAAAGGCGAGATCGTTAAGGAATTTAAAGCCGCAGAGCTTGAAAATCTACACGCGATAAATCCTCTAAACGACCGCGAGTCTAAATTTATCCTCGGCGAGCACGTTACTATGGACGGAGGAACGGGTCTTGTGCATACGGCTCCCGGACACGGCGAAGATGACTATCACATAAGCTTAAAATATGGCATAGAAGTTATCATGCCGGTAGATGAGGGCGGACTTTACGACTCTACACTTAGAGCCAAGAAGCTTTTTCGCGCAGATGTAATAGATGAGCTTGTCGGTATGCATATATTTAAGGCTAACGAGAGAATTTTAGAAATTTTAGGCAAAAGCCTGCTAAAGGTTAGTAAATTTACCCACTCTTATCCGTTTTGCTGGAGAACTCATAAGCCTGTTATTTATCGCGCCACAAAGCAGTGGTTTATCGCTATGGACGAGCCAAAGATAGACGGAAAAACTCTAAGAGAGGTTGCTTTAAGCGAGATAGAAAAGGTGAAATTTTATCCTGCAAGCGGCGCAAGAAGGATAGGGCTCATGGTTGCCAATCGCCCTGACTGGTGTATCTCTCGCCAAAGGGATTGGGGTGTGCCGATCGCGTTTTTTAGGGATAAAGAGACGAAAGAACCGATATTTGACGATGAGGTTTTGGAATTTGTAGCCAAAATTTTTGAAGAAAAGGGAGCTGACGCTTGGTGGGATATGGAAATTAAAGAGCTTCTAGCACCAAATTCCAAATATGACCCGCAAAATTTAGAAAAGGTAACCGACATCCTTGACGTGTGGTTTGATAGCGGTAGCACTTGGTCCGCGGTTTTAAAGAGTGGCGATTACGATGCGGGCGGTTATCAGGCGGATATGTACTTAGAAGGCAGCGACCAGCATAGAGGTTGGTTTCAAAGCTCGCTTCTTTTAAGCTGCGCAGCTGAAGGTCAAGCGCCTTATAAAAGCGTTTTAACTCACGGCTTTACCGTTGATGAAAACGGACAAAAGATGAGTAAGAGCAAGGGTAACGTCGTAGCACCTCAAGATGTCATCAAAACTTACGGAGTTGAAATTTTACGCCTTTGGGTTGCGCTGAGCGATTATTCAAGCGATTTAAAAATCAGCGACAATATCCTAAAACAAGTTAGCGAGCAGTACCGCAAGATAAGAAATACGATAAGATTTTTGCTTGCAAACGTAAATGACTTGCAGGATTTGCAAACCTCAAATTTCAATATCCTTGATAAATGGATACTAAGCCGTGCCAGAAGGGCTTTTAGTGAAGCTGAAGCGGCATTTAGAAATTATGATTTCTCAAAGGGCTTTAGCCTGCTTATGAATTTTTTAAGTGCGGATTTGAGCGGAATTTATCTTGATATCAGCAAAGACAGGCTGTATTGCGACGGTAGCGATGATGATCGCAGAAGATCAGCTCAAAGTGTTATGGCTATCATCACAAGAGCTCTTTTGCCGCTCATTGCGCCGACACTTACGTATACGGTCGATGAAGTTATGGACTATGCGCCTGAGATCATCAAAAACGGAGCCAAAGACGCATTTGATCTTGAGTATGCGCCGATTGAGTGGGAATTTGAAGTGGATGACGAGCTTTTGGTTCAAAGCAGAGAGAAATTCTTTGAGCTTATAGACGTACTTAAAAAAGATAAAAAGATAAAATCAACCCTTGAGTTAGTGCTTCAAACCAGCTCGAATTCTATCTTAAGCGAAGATTTGGACGAGATAACGGATTGGTATATGGTAAGCGAGATAGAGAGTCTTGACGGCAAGGACAGTCTGGCTGAATTTGAAGTCGGGCATGATAAATTTAAGCTTGTAATGTCAAGCAAATTTAAGTGTCCGAGGTGTTGGAAATTTACCGCTAAACATGACGGCGAAACTTGCCCAAGATGTGAAAGGGTGCTAAAAAATGCTCTCTGAGCCGATCAGCTTTAGCATCATCGTAATCACTATCGCTACTATTTTATGCATAGTCGGCATCGGGATAGTTTTAGTAAATAAATTTAAGGAAAACAGATGATAACTTTAAAAGAGGCTTTAAAGCTCTCAAAAGAGGAAATAAGATCACTAAGAAGCGAGCTTGAAGTAAAGATTGCGTCCGAGAAAAAGCTTGGAGCTTATGTGGAGCAGCTTGCGAATTTACCGATATCAAAGCTTGGAGAAGGCATTCCTATAGCGATCAAGGACAATATCCAAGTAAAAGACTGGAGCATAACATCATGCTCTAAAATCTTAGAAGGCTACGTAGCGCCTTACAACGCAACCGTCATAGAAAAGCTTTTAGAAGCGAATTTAGCGCCTTTTGGCAGGACCAATATGGACGAATTCGCGATGGGAAACACTACTGAGAGCTCGATATACGGCAAAACCTTAAATCCGCTAAATCACGCTTGCGTTGCAGGCGGAAGTAGCGGCGGCTCTGCGGCTGCGGTAGGCGGCGGTATAGCCATAGCTGCACTCGGTAGCGATACCGGCGGTAGCGTGCGTCAGCCTGCGGCATTTTGCGGATGTGTCGGCTTTAAACCGACTTATGGACGCGTAAGCAGATACGGTCTTGGCGCTTACTCAAGCAGTTTGGATCAAATTGGTCCTATAACTCAAAACGTAGAAGACGCAGCGATACTTTATGATATCATCGCTGGGCATGACGAAAAAGACAGCACAAGCGCAAATATCGAATATAAAAAAGTAAGCCAAAATTTAAACGGCGAGCGAAAGCTAACTATTTGCGTTATAGAAAACTACGTAAATGAAGCAAGCGAAGAGACAAAAAGAGAGCTTTTAAGAGCGATTGATATCTTAAAAACGGCAGGACACAAGATAGTTTATAAAAATTTGGAAAACTCAAAATGCGATATAGCGACATATTATATCATCGGAACCGCCGAAGCGAGCGCAAATTTAAGCAGATTTGACGGTATAAGATACGGCAGACGCGCAGAGGCTAAAAATTTAAAAGAACTTTACATTAATTCTCGCTCCGAGGGCTTTGGCGATGAGGTAAAAAGAAGAATTTTGCTAGGAACCTTTGTGCTTAGTAGCGGATATTACGACGCTTACTACATCAAGGCTCAAAAGGCTAGAGCATACACGAAAGCAAGATATGAGAAAATTTTAAGCGAATGCGATCTCATGCTAATGCCCGTATCGCCTACCGTGGCTCCAAAATTTGGAGAGCTTGCAGACCCGCTTAAAGCATACCTTGCAGACATTTATACCATTAGCGTAAATCTAGCAGGCCTTCCTGCGATATCAGTGCCTGTTGCAAAGACAAGTGACGGACTAAATGTCTCGGCTCAGCTTATAGGCAGGGCTTGGGACGAGCAGACACTACTTGACGGAGCGTATAGTTTAGAGAATTTGATAAAAGGATAAAAATGAAGATAGTTAAAAGAGCTTTAACCTTTGAAGATGTGCTTTTAGTCCCGCAATACTCTGAAATTTTGCCTAAAGAGGTGAGCGTAAAGACCGTTTTTAGCAAGAACATAAGCTTAAACATCCCGCTTATCTCAGCAGCTATGGATACGGTTACTGAACACAGGACGGCTATCATGATGGCGCGTCTTGGGGGTATCGGCGTCATACATAAAAACATGGACATAGCCTCGCAAGTGCGCGAAGTAAGACGGGTGAAAAAGAGCGAAAGCGGCGTTATCATCGATCCTATATCCATACGTCCTGACGCAACGGTCGGCGAAGCTTGGGCGCTGATGGCGGATCTTCATATCTCGGGCGTACCTGTGGTTGATGAAGCAAATAAACTTATAGGAATTTTAACCAATCGTGATCTTCGCTTTGAAACCGATCCGAAAGTACTTGTAAAAGAGCGTATGACAAAGGCTCCTTTGATAACCGCTCCAAAGGGTTGCACTCTTGATGAAGCGGAGAAAATTTTTCACTCAAATCGCGTAGAAAAGCTTCCGATAATCGACGAAAACGGACATTTAGAAGGACTTATAACTATAAAAGACCTTAAAAAACGTAAAGAGTATCCAAACGCCAACAAAGACAGCTACGGCAGACTCAGAGTGGCAGCAGCTATCGGAGTAGGGCAGATAGACCGTGCAAGAGCGCTTGTGGAAGCGGGAGTTGATGCGATAGTTATGGACTCGGCTCACGGACACACGAAAGGTATCATCGATACGCTTAAAGAGATAAAGGCGAATTTTAACGTCGATGTAGTCGTGGGAAATATCGCAAATCCTGCAGCCGTTAAAGACCTAGCGCAAGCGGGAGCTGACGGCATAAAGGTAGGAATTGGACCAGGATCGATTTGTACTACAAGGATCGTAGCAGGCGTGGGCGTGCCTCAAATTTCAGCCATTGACGACTGCGCAAACGAAGCTAAAAAATACGGCATTCCCGTTATCGCAGACGGCGGTATCAAGTATTCAGGCGATCTGGCCAAAGCGCTTGCCGCAGGTGCAAGCAGTATCATGGTGGGAAGCTTGCTTGCGGGTTGTGACGAGAGTCCGGGCGAGCTTATAACCTTCCAAGGACGCCAGTACAAAACCTACCGCGGCATGGGTTCAATAGGCGCGATGAGCAAGGGAAGCTCGGATAGATATTTTCAAGAAGGCACCGCTCAAGATAAACTTGTGCCCGAGGGTATCGAAGGTCGCGTTCCTTATGTAGGCAGTATCAAAGATGTAGTACATCAGCTACTTGGCGGATTAAGAAGCGCGATGGGATATTGCGGCTCAAAAGATATCTTAACGCTTCAAGAAAAGGCGGAATTTGTAGAAATTACGAGTGCCGGGCTTAAAGAAAGTCACGTTCATGACGTAGTTATAACGCATGAAGCGCCGAATTACAAAGTCAATTAGTGCTAAATTTAAAAACAGGCAAAGAGAAATTCGACGAGCCGCTCTACCTTGAGAGCGGTCGAATTCTCTCAAATTTCGAGCTTGTTTATGAAACCTACGGAAATTTAAATCAAAATAAAAGCAACGTCATTGTCATCTGCCACGCACTTACGGGCTCGCATCATGCGGCTGGATTTTATGAAAACGAGCAAAAGCCAGGTTGGTGGGATAGCTTCATAGGCGAGGGTAAGGCAGTTGATACAAATAAATTTTTTGTCATCTGCGTAAATATCTTGGGCTCAAATTTCGGCTCGACAAATCCGCTTAGCATAGAAAAAAGCACAGGCAGGCAGTATCGTTTGAGATTTCCCGTTTTAACGATAAGCGATGTGGTAAAAGCTCAAATGAAGCTCTTTGAAAGGCTTGGCATCAAGCAGGCTCACGCAGTTATCGGCGGAAGTCTTGGCGGTATGCAAGCGCTTTGTTTTGCGATAGAATTTCCAAATTTTGCAAAAAACGTAATAATCATGGCAAGCACCTACCAGACCAAGCCTTGGGCGATCGCGTTTAATAAAATCGCAATTGAGGGAATTTTACGCGATAGGGAGTTTAAAGACGGCGAATACGATCCTGTTGATATCGCAGAAAGTGGACTTGTAGGCATGGCACTTGGCAGGATGGCAGGACACATAAGCTTTTTAAGCCCTGAGTCGATGGACGTGAAATTTGGCAGAAACTATGTAGAAACCGACGGACTTTATGAGCTTACTGGACGCTTTCAAGTGGATAGATATATGGAGTATAACGGGCATAATTTCCCAAAGCGCTTTGATCCGTTAAGCTATCTTTATATCGTTAAGATGATGAATATCTTTGACTGCACGAGGCACTATGATAGCCTTAGTGACGCGCTTTCACAAATTCGCGCGAGACTCACTCTCATATCATTTAGTGGCGATATATTATTTCCGCCAAGTTGCATGAAGGAGATGGCTGATGAGATTGCCAAGCTTGAAAAGCCTTGCGAATGCGAGTATATCGAGATAGATAGCAGCTACGGACATGATGCGTTTTTGGTTGAAGTTGATAAATTTGAAAAATATGTAAAAAGGGTTTTGGATGCAAAATGATGAAAATTTAAAAGAAGATAGTTTTGAATCAAAGCTGATAAAAGCAAATGAAATTTTAGAGAAGTTAAGCAAGGATGATTTAAGCTTAGAGCAGAGCGTAAAGCTTCATAAAGAGGGCAAGAAGCTACTTGATGAGGCCGGGGAAATTTTACAAAATGCAAAACTTCAGATAAAAGAGATATCCAATGAGTAAAATTTGCGCCCTACAACTTCCCACTCAGCCTATCAGCGACTTAAGGCTTGATTATTATTTTAAGATGTGTGCAGATAGTGGCGCTAAGCTTGTCGTGCTCGGAGAATACGTGCTAAACAGCTTCTTTAAAGAGCTTGAAAGTATGCCAAAAAGCATCATAAAAGAACAAAGCGAGATCAAACGCGAGACATTGGCGAAATTCGCAAAGAGATACGATATCACGATCATCGCTCCTATCGTATTAAGCAGGGGCAAAGAGCTTATAAAAGCGGTCGGTAAATTTAGCCCGAATCAGACTAAATTTTTTAAACAGCAAATTTTGATGCCGTATTCTCACTGGAATGAAGCGAAATTTTTTACAAATTCTCAAAACGACTCCGACGATGATAAATTTGAGTTTTTGACATTTACTCACGAGAAGATAAAATTTGGCGTGATGTTTGGTTATGAAGCTCACTTTGATGCGTGTTGGGCGTATATGATGAAAAAGCGAGTTGATGTGGTGCTTATGCCGTCAGCTTGCACGTTTTTTAGTCGGGCTAGATGGGAGGAGCTCTTAAAAACTCGCGCATTTACGAATAATCTTTATATCTTGAGAGTTAATCGTGTCGGAAATCACAAATCAAACGACGAGCAGTGGAAATTCTACGGAGACAGCATGCTTATAAATCCGCTTGGCGATATCGAGGCAAGGCTTGGCAAAAACGAAGAGATGTTGCTTGTAGATGTAAGCAAAAAGGAAGTTACTAAAGCAAGAAGCATGTGGGAATTTGGCTGCATTATAAATAAAAGGAAATTTATATGAACTATTTTCATAGACAAATTCAGCTTTGGGGCGAGGAGACGCAAGCGAATTTGGCAAGCAAAAGCATAGCTATCATCGGCTCGGGCGGACTTGGAAGTTCGCTTGGATATGCTCTTAGTTCAAGCGGGATAGGCGAAATTCACATTGTCGATTTTGACGAAGTGAGCGTGCATAATATCCACCGCCAAATTCTTTTTGATATGGGAGATGAGGGCAAATTTAAGGCTGAAATTTTTAAGAGTCGCCTTGAGCGAAGATATGACGGCGTAAAGATAACGGTTCATGCTTGTAAATTTGATGAATTTGCGACCAAAGGGCTTAAATTTGATCTTATCATTGATGCTACCGATAATCTAAAAACAAGAGCGCAGATAAACGAATACGCAAAGAGCTTGGACGTGCCTTGGCTTTACGGCTCTGTTGAGAGCTTTCACGGACAGGTTTGTCTGTTTGATAAAGCTTCGCTAACTTCTGCCTTTGCGGTTTCAGACATCAAACCCGCAGGAATTGCCGCTCCTATAGTTATGTTTATAGCTAGCTTTCAGGCAAATTTGGCTCTTAGATATCTTGCGGGTTCAAGCGTACAAAAAGACCTGCTTTATTATCTTGATATGAGTAGCGGCGAGTTAAATTTGCGTAAATTTAAGCTTCCAAAATAAGACTTAAGGCAAGAAGCTAAAATGCAAAGCGAATTTGAGTGTAAATTTAGCGTCGGTGACAAGCTTTTAAAGCGGTATGTGCGCGTTATCACAAGAGGTCAAATCAGGCAAATTTTCTTTACTATCGTATTTGCGATATGCTCTATGATCTTACTTTTTTCGGTAAAAGATGAATTTGACAGGTTTGAAGTGGGAATTTTAAGCGCTGCGGTAACGATGATATTCCTTGGGATATTCATCATTTATCTAACGCCAAAGATGACGTTAAAAGCGATAAAGCAGGGTAGTGACGCGATTCATGATAAAAACAGATATGAAACGTGGCTTAAATTTAGCGATAAAATTTATATGAATGAAGGCGACTTTGCTCTTGCGCTTAAATATTCTCAAATTTTTAAAATTTATAGGCTAAAAGATGGTTTTGCACTTATGTTTGGCTCTAAACAGGCGATTTTAATCGATGTCAGTAAATTTAGCGAGCATGAGATGAGCGAGATAGAAAGTTTTCTCTTTAGCAAATTTGATAAATCTATCTTTGAATGAAAGCCTTAAAAAAGAGCGATGAAACCAAATGCAACTAAAAGCCGTTTTTGAATATATAAGCGAAAAATTTGGAGTTAAAAACGAAAAAGTTTTTGAAAACTATCCTGACCATGCTATTTTTCGCCATGAGAAAAATCAAAAATGGTTTTGCCTGCTCTTAAAAGTTAATTATAAAAAACTTGGTCTTGAAAAAGATGGCGAAACTTTTATCTTAAATTTAAAGTGCAGGCCTGATCTGGCAAGCCTATTAAGAGATGATGAGAGAATTTTTGCTGCTTATCATATGAACAAAAAGCACTGGATAAGCGTGAATTTAAGCAGCGATATCTTAGATGAGGTGGTCTTTGATCTGATTGATGAGAGTTATGAGCTAACCAAATCAAAAAGATAAACCAATATCTCTAAGCTCCTTTTGGATATAATCAAATTTAAAATTTAATTTAAGGTCAAATTTGAGAAAAGTTCATTTTATCGGTATAGGCGGTATCGGCATATCGGCTATCGCGAGGTTTTTAAACGAAAAGGGCTACATCATAAGCGGTAGCGACATCAAAGAAAGCGTTACGACAAAAGAGCTCGTAAAGCAAGGCATAAATGTCATAACGCCTCACTGCAAAGAGGCGATAACGGATCAGGATTTTGTTATTTATTCAGCCGCGATCAAAGAGGATAACATAGAGCTGATCGAAGCTAAAAGACGCGGCATAAAGTGTCTTTCACGCAAAGAAGCCTTGCCCATAGTGCTTGAGGGCAAGCGTGTATTTGCAGTTGCGGGAGCGCATGGTAAGAGCACCACTTCGGCGATGCTTGCAAGCCTTGTCGAGGGTTCTGTCATCATAGGCGCCATCTCAAAGCAGTTTAATTCAAACATGAAATACAACACTCATGAAAACGTCATCTTTGAAGCCGATGAGAGCGACTCAAGCTTCCTTAACTCAAACCCGTATTTGGCCATCGTAACCAATGCGGAGCCCGAGCATATGGAGCACTACGAATACGATATGCAGAAATTTCACGCAGCTTACAGGGGATTTTTAGAGCGAGCTAAAATTCGAGTGATAAACGCCGAAGATGAGTTTTTAAGCACGCTTAAGTTTGATGCTATCAGACTAAATCCAAGCGTTGATATTACCGATATGACCATGGTAGTAAGGGATTTTGTGCCATATACTACCTTTAATCTTAAAAATTTGGGCAAATTTGAAGTGCTTGGCATGGGCGAGCATATCGCAATAGACGCTAGTCTTGCGATATTGGCTGCGATTAATGAAGTCTCTTTAAGCTCAATTCGTGAAAATTTGATGAATTTTAAAGGTATAAAAAAACGCTTTGATATACTTACGGCAACTAAGAAATTCGTGCTTATAGATGACTACGCTCATCATCCCACCGAGATAAAAGCGACGCTCAAATCGGTCTTTGAATACGCAAAGCTGCTTGGAATTTCAAAGATAACGGCGATATTTCAGCCTCACCGATATACTCGCTTGAGTGCAAATTTGCAAGGGTTTAAAGAGTGCTTTAAAGGCATTGACGAGCTTGTGATACTGCCCGTTTATGCGGCGGGCGAAGAGCCTATAGAGATAGATATGAAAGAGGAATTTAAAGAGTATAATCCGATAATGACCACTCACGTTAGCAGAGATGATGATAGTATTGTGTTTTTTGATGAATTCGGAGTTAAGAATTTGCTTGATGACGGACTTGTGATAGGATTTGGCGCAGGCGACATCACATATCAATTAAGGGGAAAATAATGAGGTTTATACTTGTTTTAGTAGTTATTTTAGTGGCTATTTTGCTCTTTAGTATAAGCGATGAGAAGATCAGCAAAAAGGCTAAAATTTTAATAATCTCTTTTGTCGTGGTTGTAGGAGGTTTGGCTTATGTTTATGAGAGTGCTTTTGAAGATAGTCAGGCTAAAACCCGCGAGCTTTTAAGCGCGTTTAATCAAGGTAAAATATTAAAATGCGGGGAGATGGAAGTAAGCAATAAAAAATTTAACTACGAATTTGGCACCGCCTCTTTTGTCGCAAAGCGGGAATTTAAAGAGCTTAGCAGCGTCATAATAGAGATAAAAAGTTGCGAGGCGAAGTAGGTGGATAGACTGCTTCATACTCTTGATCTGACCGAGTATATCGCTAAATTCGGCTCGTTTTTAGCTCGCGAAAAACCGCTTTTTATGCAAGGAGATAGCAGGCTTCACTATGAAAAAATTTTAGAGCTTTCAAATGTGGAATTTAAAGAGCCTGGCGAGGTTGCGAATTTAGATGACGCTCTCATTAGGCTAAACAAACAAGCCGTGCTTCATATCAGCGAAATTTATGAATTTGCTAAGATTATAAACTATTTTTCGTATCTTAAATCGCTTAAATTTGAAAGACGTCTTGGCGAGTGGCTGGATAAGATAGAAATTCCTTCGGCTATTTTAAAAATCGCAAATTCCTTTGATAAAGACGGTGAGCTAAAAGATGAGGTCGATGAGAGGCTTGCGGGCATAAAATCGGCTTTTGCTATGAAAAAGTCTCAGATTGACGCTGATTTAAAGCGACTTATCTACTCAAAATCAATAACGCCTTATCTTGTGGATACTCAGGTTCATTATGTCAATGCCCAAGAAGCTTTGCTGGTGCGCGGAGGGTTTAATCACGTACTAAAAGGCACGGTCGTCGCAAGAAGTTCGGGCGGATACTTTTACGTAATGCCTGCAAACATAGAAAAGCTTAAAAAAGAGCAAAGCGAGCTTTTGGATAAAAAAGAGCTGATAGTATATGAGCACTGCAAGCTGATGAGTGGCGTTATGCACAAAAATTTGCTATTTTTGAAATTTATAAATTCGGCTTTTGATATATTTGACGCTTATAGCGCGCGGGTGCTTATGGCTAAGAGTATGGATTATGAATTTGTGCTAAGTGATAGCTCGTCAAATATCGTTATTAAAAATTTCGCTCATCCCGCCCTTAAAAACCCAAAGAGTGTTAGCGTGGATTTTCGTAAAAAAGTGCTTTTGATAACGGGTGTAAATGCGGGCGGCAAGTCAATGCTTTTAAAATCAATAATTTCCGCGGCGTTTTTAGCAAAGTATCTTTTGCCTATAAGGATAGATGCTGAAAATTCGCACATCGGAAGCTTTAAGGAGTTTGATACCATCATCGAAGATCCGCAAAATGTAAAAAACGATATCTCTACTTTTGCAGGGCGCATGCTTCACTTCTCAAGGCTTTTTAACAAGAAAAATTTGCTCATCGGAATTGATGAGATAGAGCTTGGAACGGACTTTGAAGAGGCTGCTAGTCTATATAGCGTGATGATTGAAAGGCTTATAGCAAACGATATCAAGATGATCATCACTACTCACCATAAGCGTCTTGCTATGCTGCTTGCTAAAAATAGCGAGGTTGAGCTCATAGCAGCCCTTTATGACGAGGAGAATTCTCGTCCGAAATTTGAGTTTTTAAAAGGAACTATCGGCAAATCTTATGCTTTTGAAACTGCCGCAAGATACGGCATATCTCAAAATTTAGTTAGCGAAGCGAAGAAAATTTACGGTGAAGATAAAGAAAATCTAAACGAGATGATAAGCAAGACTTTAAATTTGGAAGTTGAGCTAAAAGAGCGTCTTGAAAGCACGGTAAAAAAAGAGCAAAAGCTTGACTTGCTCATTGAGAGCTTAAAAGAGCAAAAAGAGCAAAACGAAATAAGAGAGCAAGAGACTATAAATAGGCTTGAAAGAGAGTATTTTAAGGCGATAAACGAGGCTAAAAGAGCTATAAATTTAGACGATACCAAAGAAAAACAGCGTGCTTTAAATAGTGCCAATGAGGCTAAAAAAGCTATCGTAAAGCCTGAAATTTCAACTCAAATTGAGCTAAAAATCGGCGATAACGTAAAATATAATAAGATAAAAGGCGTCGTGGTAGGACTTAGTAAAAATGACGCTACTATACAAACCGACGGCGTTAAGCTTAGAGTGCCTATCAAGATGCTTAAAAAAAGCGGCAATCCGCCTCCAAGTGCTCCAAAATCAGGCGTAAATTTAAAGGTTCAAAAACCAAAAACGGCTAGCGTTACTCTTGATCTGCACGGACTTAGAGCAGACGAGGCGATAGAAAAGCTTGATAAATTTATCTCCGATAGCCTGATAATGGGCTTTGATGAGGTTAGCGTCTTTCATGGGATCGGCACCGGTAAGCTTGCATTTGCGGTTAGGAATTTTTTAAAGACTCATCCTAGCGTAAAGGAATTCTTTGATGCGCCGCCAAATCAAGGTGGATTTGGAGCCAAGATAATAAGACTCTAGACTCGCTTTATGTGATTTGTTTTGTTGCGCTGAGGATGGTATCGGCTTGTCAAATTTGCTTTTATGTATGAGTTAAAGTCTTTTTGGGCAAATTTTATGGAGAGTATTGTAGTGATGATGAGATTTTTGACCATCGGTTGTTTGTTGCGACTATCTGCAAGGGTGGCGACATTAAATACATTTGTGAAAATTATATGATCGGCATAGTTATATGAGTATCTTTTTGCAAGGGCTTTTGCTTGGATTTTCAGCGGCCATACCGCTTGGACCTATTAATATAATGATAATGACCGCTGCGCTTAGTTCGTTTTTAAGAGCGTTTGCTATCGGTCTTGGAGCGATGAGTGCGGATGTGCTTTATCTGCTTTTGCTTAGTTTTGGAGTGTTGGAGTATCTGCAAAACGAACTTATCTTAAAGGCGATCGGAATTTTTGGAATTTGTTATCTGCTTTTTATCTCTTGGCTTATTTTTAAGGGGGCAAATAGCCAAATCAAGCTTGAAAAAACGCTAGATAAAGATAAAACACAATTTGCTAAAAATTATTTTAAGGGATTATTTGCAACTCTTAGCAACCCTTATACAATAGGATTTTGGCTAAGCGTGGCTACTCTTGCAAGTAGCTTTGCAGGATACGCATGGGTTATGGTGGCAGGATTAATTACGGCTATCGGGCTTTGGATAACTCTTATGCCTTTAGCTATTTTTAAGAGTTCTAAGCTAATTTCGCATAGAGTTATAAAGTATATGTCTTATAGTTGTGCAGTTATTTTGATAGGCTTTGCAATAAGTCTTTTTTATAATATATTTTTTAATTTAAATATTTAATATTTTATTAATAGCTTTTTTAATCAAATTGTGATATTATAAAAGATTAATATAACTTGGTGTTAATAAAAGGTTAATAGGTCGGATGCAAAATATTGATTTTAAAAAATCTACAACGCAATTTATAATTTTGCCTGTAGTCATACTTATCATATGTTCTTTGATGCTTGTATCCTATATATTTTATACCAAATACAAAACCTCCGTAAGCAGTATGTCAAACATAACTATCGACGCCAAAGTAAAATCTCACATGAATGCCGTCGAGCTTTTGTATAATACTATTGCCGAACAAGATATAGCAACTTTTCAAAACTATGCAGAGCAGACAAAAGCCCTATCTTCTTGGGTTCTTAAAGAGATGGAAGATGAAAGAGAGCTTATAGTTTTGGCAAGTTCTAGGTATCCTGAGCTTATAGGAGAGCCTTTGCCCGTTGAAATTTGCGGTATAGATAAGATTAAATACCAAGAATTTATAAGCGAAGGCTATTATAAAGAGATAAAATTACTTCCTGATAATAAAGCTAAAATTTGCTATTTTAAAAAATACGATGATGTTATAATCGGATATAACATGATGGATAACATCAGAATTTCAGGTATTCACGACAGCTATTTTAGCGAATGGTTTTTTGCGAATATGAAAAATACCATCATAGTAACTACTTTTATGATGGTCATCGGGCTTTTTCAGTATTTTTTATTTTACAAGCGGCTTAAAACAAATCAGGTTGTATTAACTACCGTAAATGCGGAGCTGGTTTCTAAAAATAACGAGATAGAAAAGCGACTTTATTTTGACCCGCTTACGGGGCTTCCTAATCGAACGTCTTTGCAAAAAGATATAGATGATATGAGAAAGCCAAAAATAGTCATTATGGACATCGATGATTTTAGAAAGATGAATAACTATTTCGGTATGAGAATTTGTAATCAAATTTTGCTATATCTTACCGATTTAGTTAAAAAAATCGCCCAAAAAGAGAGTATGAAGGTTTATAGAATCGGTGCAGATCAATTCGCTTTCGTTGAAGACGGAGATTTTTTTATAGATCGCTACGAGGATTTTGCGATCGATCTTTTAGAAAGCCTTAAAGGTCTTATAATAGACGTCGAGCGCGGAGTTGATGACAAGCAAGATCTCATAGAGGTTCATTGCACTATCGGTTTTTGTCTGGATGATACGCATACTCTTAGAAAAGCTATAGTTGCGCTTGAATTCGCAAAAAGAAGCGGCAAGGATTATTTTTGTTATTTTAAGAGTATCGATGATACGGTTCAGTACGTAGAGCAGATTAAGCGCTCGAATTTGATTAGAGACGCTATTGTAAACGATAAGATAATTCCTTATTATCAGCCGATATTTAATGCGCAAAAAAAGGTTATGAAATATGAAACTCTAATGCGTATTCAAAATAGTCGCGAAGTAGTTTCTCCTCATATATTTTTGGAGGTTTCAAAGCGTATAAAAAGATATGTCGATATCGAAAAGATGTTGATGGAAAAGAGCTTTAAGCTGCTTCACGAAACTCCTGACGCGATCATTTCTATAAATTTATCCGGTAGAGATATGACTGACGGCGATATGAGCGTATTTATCATAGACAGGATAAACAGATATAAGGTCGCAAATCGTGTGGTGTTTGAGATTTTGGAAGATGAAAATGTCGAAAACGTTGAGCGGGTTAGTAAATTTATAGAGCGCGTTAAGCGAATGGGTGCAAAGATTGCGATTGATGACTTTGGTTCGGGATATAGCAACTTCTCTTATATATTAAAACTTAAGCCGGACTATATCAAAATAGACGGTTCAATCATTAAAAATATCGATACGGATGATGATTCGCGCTCAGTCGCAAGTGCGATAATCGCTTTTGCCAAGAGATTAAATATTACGGTAATCGCCGAATTTGTTCATTCAAAAAGCGTATTTGAAACCTGCGTGGCTCTTGGTATAGATGAATTTCAAGGCTTTTATCTAGGCGAGCCTTCTCATACTCTACTTTAAATTTATATTTAGACGGAAATACTATGCAAGTTATTGAGTTTTTTAAAGAAATTTTGAAATTCAGATCCATTACTCCGGATGATGACGGATTGCTTGAATTTATCAAGGATTATTGCGATGAATTTAAACCCACATTCGTTAATAAAAACGGAGTTAAAAATTTAATGCTTACTAAGAAATTTGGCAGTGGAGCACATCTTGCATTTGCGGGTCATGTAGATGTTGTGCCTGCTGGAGAGAATTGGAGTAGCGAGCCTTTTGATCCTGTTCAAAAGGATGGATTTATATACGCTCGAGGGGCTCAAGATATGAAAAGCGGAGTCGCGGCATTTGTTTGTGCTTGCAAGCAAATTTGCTCTGAAATAAGTTTGGGTAAGGTTAAATTTGACGGCACCTTATCTATGATACTGACAAGCGATGAAGAGGGTGATGCTATATACGGCACGCTTGAAGCTTTAAAATTTATGAAAGAAAATGAAAGTTTGCCCGAATTTGCAGTAGTAGCCGAACCTACTTGCGATAAAATTTTTGGAGATACCATTAAGGTGGGCAGGCGCGGCTCCATAAACGCAACTCTTGTTATAAACGGAATTCAAGGACACGCGGCATATCCAGACAAATGCGTAAATCCAACTCATCAGCTTGCAAGCGTTTTTCATAAATTTGCAGGATTTGACCTTGATGAAGGAGGGGATTTTTTTGACGCCAGCAAGATCGTAATAACCGACATCAGAGGCGGAATGCAGGTATGTAACGTAACTCCAAGTAGCGTAAAAGTGATGTTTAATATAAGAAATTCGACTAAAACGGATGTAACGCGCGTGCAAGATTATGTTAAAGAGCTTTTTGGAGAGTTTGACTACAGTCTTGATATCAAGCAGAGCTCAAAACCGTTTTTAACAGATAGCAATAGCGCTGTCGTAAAAGCTCTACAAAATTCCGTAACTAATATCACTGGTGTCGTGCCTGATCTTAATACAAAAGGCGGAACAAGCGACGCTAGATACTTGGCCGAATTTGGAGTTAAAGTAGTTGAATTTGGCGTTATAAACGATAGAATTCACGCTGTAGACGAGAGGGTTTGCGTGGATGAAGTAGAAAAGCTCTATGAAATTTTTTGTGATTTTATAAGAAGTTTTAACGCTAAAATTTAAATCTACACTCTTAAATTAACTTAAATTTATAAGAAAACTTTCGATTTTTACAACACTTAAATTTGAGTTTTTATCTTCTCGTAAAGCGATATTATCTCGTCTTTTTTGATAATAAAGCTATTTTTATTGGCTATCAGATGTGCAGATGAGTGCATGATGGTTTCTGCCACTTTTAACCCGTTTTTCTTCATTGTGGCGCCTGTTTCAACCACATCGACGATAACGTCGCTAAGCCCAACAAGCGGAGCTAGCTCTATAGAGCCGTATAGTTTGATGATTTTTAGAGGTGTCGCTTTGGCTGAAAAGTAGTTGCGAGAGATGTTTGCCATCTTAGTTGCGACTTTAAGTTCAGAGACGTTATAATCAAGTTCTTCGCCCTCTTTAACTCCTACGCAAACGCGACATTTGCCAATTTTTAAATCAAGCAGTCTTAATACATCAGGTTTGTGCTCTTCAAGCACGTCAAGTCCTACTACGCCGATATCGGCGGCTCCGTTCATGACATAAACGGGGATATCTTGGTTGCGAACCATTAAAAATTTAAAATCCCCCTCTTGCATGATGAGCTTTCTATCCTCAAACAAAAACGGAGTTTTGAAAATTTTTCTAAAAATTTCAAGAGTCTCTTCGGCGATTCTGCCTTTTGGCAGTGCAACTGTCAGCATAAAATTTCCTTTTTTTCTTCAATTAACGCCTGCATACCTCGAAAAATCAATCTCTTGTCATAAATACTGTTTTTAAAAAATCTAGATAAAAATTCTCCGTCTCCACCCGTAAAATAAATTTTAGAGTTATTTGAGATATTTTCTATGAGAAGGACGATAGGCTTGATTACTCCGTAGCTTACGGCATCCGATGTCTTTTGGGGTAAAGCTTCAAGATCTATCTGTGAATTTAGCGATACCTTAAGTCGTTCGGATATGTTTTCATAGGTTTTTAGGCTTTGAGATATTCCGGGCAGGATACACCCTCCAAGATGCATTTTGTTTTGCATTATATCTATCGTTATAGCACTTCCCGCATCAATAACCACTCCGTTATCGATACTGTAGCAATTTACTATGCGATCGATTCCAAGTCCGTTATATATAGTGTCAATCTCAAAAAACGGCTCTAAATTTACGAAATTTTCATCATTTTCAAGCTTGGATTTAAGAGAGTCGTTCACGCTTATGTAGTATATTTTTTCACTACTTTTAAAATTTTTAAAGCTTTGGATATCGATCTTTGAAATTTTACCCTCTTTAAAAAAGGTGGCGTTTGTATTGCCGATATCACACAGCGTCATATTTCCATCCTGATTCTTTTATCAAATTTTGTGTTTTCGAGCAAATTTGCGAGCTGTAAAAGATAACTCTTTTTTTAATTTTCAAGCCAAGCTTTTCTTCTATTTTTCGGCAAATTTCAATAATGTTTTCAAATTCTTTTTTTAAAAATCTACTTTTAGCTTCTCTTATGAAAACTATAGTATAAAATCCCTTTGTGTCAATACCTATAGCCGATTTGAGAGTTTTTTTCTTGCTAAATTCGCTTAAATCAATCTGTTTTAGATCTTTTAAAACAAGATTATGAGCCTCAAAAATTTTATAAATTTCAGAGCTCATTTTAATTTAGCTTCAGGTAGTAGTTATCGTAATAAAAATCCTTAAATCCGACAAAACTCTTATCTTTTATCTCATCATTTAGCTCAAAAATTTGCGCATCGCTTAAATCCAGTCTGGTTTTTATAAGGTAGCCTTTTTTCTCGATGATATAAAGATGATCGCTAAATGCTACTGCATTTGAAAAGATAGCGAATTTGAAATTTACGGAATTTAGCTTTTGTAGATTAAGATCGGTTAGCGTTACCGTGCCGTCTTTTTCAAAGATATAAATTTTATCTTTATTTGAAATGACATTTTTTATTTCGCCGTTATAATAAAGCGTTTTTTCCGGACTTATCGACACGATTCTTTTGCCTGTTGATGCAAGCATGGTGTCATTTACCACGTCTAAAAATATTATGTTGTTAAAAAATTGCTCGCTACTTACAACAACATCTCTTAAAATTCTTCCGTTAGTTTTATCAACTATCATAATCTTTCCATCAAGCGTCGGAAATATAACAAGAGAGCTTAAAAAATAAGGTGACGCGGTGCGAGAATCTTGTGCATATACGTCTGATGATTCAAATTCAAGCAGGATCGAATCGGTTGCAATATTTACAAGATATATCGTATTTGAAGCGCTTAGCAGCGCAAGTCTATTGTCTTCAAGTGACGCAGATACGATGGCTTCGTTAAATTTTCTTTCGTATAATGCCTGTCCGTATTGGTCTGTGATGATTAAATTTCCATCAAGCGTTGAGGTTATAAATTTGTCTTTTTGGACATTTAAGAGCGTCGTGCCTTTTGGAAATTTTACATTTTCCAGTAAGCCGTGTTTTGTGATGACCATTCCGTTTTCAAGAACTGCCGCATTTAGGCTTGTTGAAGCGATATTATCAGGTAGTTTATACTCAAAATCAGCTTTTGAATTTACGTTTTCAGGCTCAAAATACTGCCTTTTGGTTCCGCATCCGCTAAGCAAAATCGATGCAAAAATAACGGCTAAAAATATATGAAATTTTTTCATTTGACGCTTCCTTGGTAATGTTCAAGATTTTTTACTATCGGTTGAAGCTGTGAATTGAGAGGAATTTTCTTAAATTCTATCTTTGCTTCTTCTATTTTATTGTCTTTTATAAGCTCGTAACCCTTTAAAACCGTTTTGTAGTTGCTTAAAATTTGTCCGCTTTGTTCGTTTGTTTGGGATTTGATTATCTCTTTTAAGATAGGATCAATAGGCTCGTTTATAAGCGAATTTAAAGTGGCGGTATCGTTATTTTCAAGCGATCTTTTAAACTCGTAAAGAGCATAAAGAGATATATCCTTTTCTTTTAAGGTAGCTTTTGCTTTAGAGTCGCCCGGATTTGTTATAAGTGTAGCATAAGCTTCGTTTGCTGCTTTAAAATTCTTCTCTTTTATAAAGTTATTGACGTAATAAGCACTAATCATTAATATTGCCAACACTAAAGTAACTATGAGAGGTTTTTTGTATTTCTTGATAAATCTTTCGCTTTTTATTATGTTTTCTAAAAATTGTTCCTGTGTATTTAACTCTTCTTTTATGGATTTTAAATCTTCTTTTATAGCCAATGTTTTTCCTTAAATTGTTGTAGTTAAAAGATTGTAATTGTAGCATAATAAATCTGAAACATCACAAAGGTTAAAGCTAAAATGTGATATAATGCACTAAAATTTGAATCAAATGAGGCATTATGCAGATAGATGATGAGTTACTTGCTAAGCTGGAAAAGCTTAGTTCGCTTGAAATAAGCGAGGATAAACGGGGGGAGATTAAGAGGCAACTTACTGAAATTTTGTCCTTTGTCGATGTTTTAAACGAGCTTGATTTAAGCAATGTCGAAGCTGTGGTAAGCTCCATAGACGGCGGTACTTTGCTTAGGGAAGATGTTGAGATCAAATCAGACGTAATAGATTCGATTTTAAAGCATGCTCCGGCAAGAAACGAACACTTTTTTGTCGTTCCTAAAATCATAGAGTGATCGCCATGACAGAGACCGGAAAATTTAGCACGAATTTAGAAACGTTTTTAAAGACTGTTGTTTATAACAAAGCGAGTGATTTACACCTTGTCGCAAGAAGTGCGCCTCAGATAAGAATAGACGGCACTTTAAGACCTCTTGAAATGGGAGTTTTGACGGGTCATGACATACAAGATATCTGTTATGCTCTCATAACCGACGCCCAAAAGAGTGAACTGGAAGAGAAAAAAGAGCTTGATTTTGCTATAGAGTTGCCTAATATCGGACGTTTTAGAGGTAACTACTACTACACTATGAACGGTGATTTAGCGGCGGCATTTCGTATAATTCCTACCGAGATTCCTTCGCTTGATGATCTTAGAGCGCCTTCAATCTTTAAAGAGATAGTAAAGCGCGAAAAGGGCATGATACTTGTTACGGGACCTACGGGAAGCGGTAAATCAACCACTCTTGCGGCGATGCTCAATGAGATAAATTTAAACGAAAGAAAACATATAATAACCATCGAGGATCCGGTAGAATTCGTTCATGAAAATAAAAAATCCCTATTTTCTCATAGAAATATAGGTACCGATACGCATTCTTACGCACAAGCGCTTAAGTACTCACTTCGTGAAGATCCTGATATAATACTTGTAGGCGAGATGCGTGATAGAGAGACCATATCTATCGCTATAACAGCTGCTGAAACGGGACACCTTGTCTTTGCCACTCTTCACACCAACTCAGCCATACAGACTATAAACCGTATTATAGATAGCTTTGAAGGCGGAGAGCAAATTCAGGTAAGAAACATGCTGTCCGTTTCGCTAACGGCGGTTATCTCTCAAAGTCTTATGCCTAAAAACGGCGGAGGGCGTATAGCCGTTCATGAAATTTTGATAAACAACCCTGCGATTGCCAACCTCATAAGAGAGAACAAAGTTCATCAAATTTACTCTCAAATGCAACTAAATCAGCAAATGACAGGCATGACTACTCAAACGCAAGCTCTAACTAAAGCCGTAAGATCGGGTCAGATCACAAAAGATATGGCGATGAGATATTCAACAAGCCAGCAAGAATTAGCCGGCGTGATAGGAATGTAGATGGATTTTGCTAATATAAGTATTTTTGATATCTGTGTGGGTGTTCTTGTTTTGATGCTTGGCATAAAGGGCATTATGCACGGTCTTATAAGAGAAATTTTTGGACTTATAGGACTTATAGGCGGTATCGTAGTTGCAAGCAGATTTGTAAATGAAGCGGGTAAATTTATAAACGATAAAATTTATAAGCTTGATAACGATTCCATAATACATTTTGTAGGGTTTTTATCCATACTTATAGTTTTTTGGGTGGTTTGCTTAGCCATAGGTATGTTTTTATCAAAGCTTTTAGATCTAAGCGGTCTTGGGATTTTAAACAAGATCGGCGGATTTATAATGGGAAGTGCCAAAATTTTCTTGATATTTGCAGTTTTGGTAGTAACGGTCGCTAATATCGGAGTTCTAGACAGCAAGCTAAAACCGTATCTGAAAGACAGTATCCTTTATCCCGTGCTTTTACAAACCGGCAAATGGATAATGAATATAGACGTAAATGAAGTAAAGCAAAATATACAAAACACTATACAACCACCTATAAATACGACATTAAAAGATGAAATTTCGATTGATTCAAACAATACCGTAGATAGCAACACAACACAAAAGGAGTAAAAGATGATTGAAAATTTAGAATATGACGCACTGCTTGAAAAATTCAAAAAAGTTTTAAAAGAAAATGGGCTTAAGTATACTCAGCAGCGTGAAGTTTTACTAAAAACTCTTTATAATAACGACGAGCATTTTACGCCTGAGAAATTATATCTGTTTATCAAAGAGGCTCACCCTGAGCTAAATATAGGCATCGCAACAGTTTATAGAACTCTAAATTTGCTTGAAGAATCAGAGATGGTTACTTCAATCAGCTTTGGCTCTCAAGGCAAAAAATTTGAACTTGCCACAAAGCCTCACCACGATCATATGATATGCAGACGTTGCGGCGTCATAATAGAATTTGAAGATCACACTATAGAAAAAAGACAGATGAATATAGCAAAAGAGCACGGATTTAAACTAACCGGCCACATGATGCAACTTTACGGAATTTGTAAAGATTGTAGCAAAAAAATTTAAAAGGTAAAGTAGTGATATTTGAAAATCAGCTGGAAATTCAAAGATTAAAAACCATCGAGGAGTTAAGGCAAATGGGTATAAACCCATATCCTCACTTCTTAAGACGAGATATGAATATCTCAAAATTCAGACTTAAATTTAACCATATCAAAGATACCGAGTCAAAGAGTGCCGAAGGGCAGTTTGTAAGCCTTGCGGGTCGCGTTAAGCTAATACGCGATGCTGGCAAAGCGATATTTGCCAATATCGAAGATGAAGATGGAAATTTACAAATTTATTTTAGCAACAAGACTCTTGATCCAGACTGGTTTAAAGTCGTAAAGAAAAATATCGAAGTAGGCGACATCATATTTATTAGAGGCTATGCTTTTGTAACTAGAACGGGTGAATTTTCTATGCATGTTAGCGAACTTACTCTAGCTACTAAGGCTATCTGCCCGCTTCCTGAAAAGTATCACGGGCTTGTGGATATCGAGACTAGATATCGCCAAAGATACCTTGATATGATCATGAATCCTGAGGTAAGGACGGATTTTAAAAAGCGCTCTATCATAGTTAGCACTATAAGAAGATTTTTTGAAGATAAGGGCTTTTTAGAAGTTGAAACCCCGATGATGCACCCGATAGCAGGCGGAGCTAACGCTAAGCCGTTTGTAACTTTTCATAACGCTCTTGGTATAAATCGCTATATGAGAATTGCGCCTGAGCTTTACCTCAAGCGTCTTATAGTAGGAGGATTTGAAGCCGTTTATGAGATGAATAGAAATTTCAGAAATGAAGGCATGGATCTAACTCACAATCCTGAATTTACAAGTATCGAATTTTACTGGGCGTATCACACATATCACGATCTTATGGGACTTACGGAAGAGCTGTTTGGAGTGTTGTTTGATAAGCTTGATATGGAAAAAGTTGTAGAATTTGACGGAATGCAGATCGATTTTTCAAAGCCTTTCAAGAGGATGAGTTATAAAAAGGCTCTCATTGAAGTAGGCGAAATTCCGGCAGATGTAATTGAAGATAAGGATAAAATTTTAGCTAAGTTAAAGGCCGATGGATTTGAGGCAAACGCCAAGCTTGATTTGGGTCATTTGCAAGCCGAGCTTTTTGATAATTACGTAGAAAGCAAGCTTATAAATCCGACTTTTATTATAGATTTTCCTATTTCTATTAGCCCGCTTTCAAGAAGAAGCGACTCTAATCCTGAAATAGCCGAAAGATTTGAGCTCTTTATTGCAGGACGAGAGATAGCAAACGGATTTAACGAGCTTAATGATCCGATAGATCAGTATAACCGCTTCTCTGAGCAAATTAAAGCTAAAGATGCCGGCAATGACGAAGCGCACGCCATGGATGAGGATTACGTAAAGGCTCTTGGATACGCTATGCCACCGACCGCAGGGCAAGGTATAGGCATAGATAGACTTGTTATGCTGCTAACTAATAAAAAATCCATTCGGGATGTGGTGTTGTTTCCTGCGATGAGACCTCTTAAAAACGAAATCAAGGAGAATGAAAAATGAGTTTACAAAACTATGATAAAGAAATTTTTGACTTAACACAAGCCGAGCTAAAGCGTCAATGCGATCATTTAGAGATGATAGCTAGCGAGAATTTCACCTATCCTGAAGTGATGGAAGTGATGGGCTCAATCCTTACAAACAAATACGCCGAGGGCTATCCGGGTAAGCGCTACTACGGCGGATGCGAATTTGTAGATCAGATCGAGCAGATCGCTATAGATAGATGTAAAGAGCTTTTTGGTTGCGAATTTGCAAACGTTCAGCCAAATTCGGGCTCTCAAGCAAACCAAGGCGTATATGGAGCGCTTTTAAATCCGGGAGATAAAATTTTAGGTATGGATTTAAGCCATGGCGGACACCTTACGCACGGTGCAAAGGTAAGTAGCTCGGGTAAAATTTATGAGAGCTTTTTTTACGGAGTTGAGCTTGACGGCAGGATAAACTACGAAAGAGTGCTTGATATCGCTAAAATCGTAAAACCAAAAATGATAGTTTGCGGAGCTAGTGCTTATACAAGAGAGATTGAATTTAAGAAATTTCGCGAGATAGCCGATGAGGTTGGTGCGATATTATTTGCGGATGTAGCTCATATCGCAGGACTTGTCGTTGCAGGCGAGCATCAAAATCCGTTTCCGCATTGTGACGTGGTAAGCTCGACGACTCACAAGACGTTAAGAGGACCTCGCGGCGGTATCATAATGACAAACAACGAAGAGTATGCTAAAAAGATAAATTCGGCAATTTTCCCCGGAATTCAAGGCGGGCCACTTGTGCATGTTATTGCAGGTAAGGCGGTAGGATTTAAGCATAACTTATCTCCTGAGTGGAAAATTTATGCGAAACAAGTTAAGGCAAACGCTAAAAAACTGGGCGAAGTGCTAATGGCTAGAGGATACGATCTAGTAAGCGGAGGCACTGATAATCACCTAATCTTAATGAGCTTTTTAAATAAAGAATTTAGCGGTAAAGAGGCTGATATAGCTCTTGGAAATGCAGGAATTACTGTTAATAAAAACACGGTTCCGGGCGAGACAAGAAGCCCTTTTGTAACAAGCGGAATTCGTGTAGGAAGCCCGGCGCTTACTGCTAGAGGAATGAAAGAGGGCGAATTTGAGATTATCGCAAATAAGATAGCCGACGTGCTTGATGATATAAATAATACAGAGCTTCAAAACAAGATAAAAGCCGAACTAAAAGAGCTTGCGAGCAAATTTATCATCTATGATAGAGCAATGTATTAATGCAAAATATAGATATAACGCTAATTAAGATGATCACGACTCATTATTGGGTCAAGCGCGATAATATCGTAAATAAGATTGATCACAAAGGAAGGATATTTTTTAATAAATTTGAAAAAATTGACGAACCGTTAAATTTTCAAGTGATAAAAGATCATAACGAAGGCAAGATTATTGCAGCGCACTCTTTGATAAGTGCAAGCGATAAGGTTGAAAATATCGTATTTGATTATAACGGACGCACGCCCGAGCGATTTTGGCACAGGGCACAGTTGTTGCTTAGAGAAGAGGGGTATATAAATTTTACGGCGTATGAGACCAAGACACCTGGGCATTTGCACCTGTATATACACAAAGGTCACACAACGCTAAATGAAGGCTATCAGCTGGCAAGCAAGCTATCCATGCTTTTGTCTCAGCGGCTAGCAAAGGAGTGGAGAGTGTTTCCGACACTTGAAGTTCCAAGAGATTTTAACATACTTACTTTGCCCTATAAGGTCTATCAAAAGGAACGTGGGGCATCGTGGTCTAAGCATATGTAAGGAGATAAGATGGAATATAATGAATTACGAGATATCATGCTCGAAAAAAATGATGAAAAAAAAGGTAAAAACACAAAGAAAATTTTAATGCTCATCGCGCTTGCGCTTATAGTATTTTTAGGTGTTTTGGTTGCGATGAAAATTTTAAACTCAAGCGGGCAAGATAGCACTGTAGCGCAGCCTGATTCAAGACTTGTGCTTCCTCCGGAACCGCAGGCGCCTAAACCTACGCCTCCTGCTACAACCAAGACTCAAGATGGTGCTTTAGCTCAAAACGAAGCTAAGCCGGTGCCTGCTCCTGTGCAGCCAAAGCCTGAAGAGCCGGCTAAAAATGACGAGTTGTTCCAGCAAGTTCCTATTATACCGGAAGGAAAGACGCAAGATAGTTTTGAGGATATGGTTAAGGCTTTAAAAGATAAAGATTCTAAGCATAAGCAAGAGCAAAATTTAACCGTTGAACAAGAGCCTAAGACTATACAAAAAATTATAGAGCCCGAGAAAAAAGCTAGCGAAACTACTAAAAAAGCAGACGCTAAAGCAGAAAAATCTGCAAAGCAAGAGCCTAAAATAACAGTAGTTAAGCCAAAAGAAGAAGTGAAAAAGCCTGAGAAAAAAGCAGAGCAGCCTAAAAAAGATACACCTGCTTCTAAAGCCGACTCAAAAGATCCTAGTGTAACTCCGCCTAGTGGGACTTATATCCAAGTATTTGCCGTTAGTAAATTTGATGAAAATTCAGCAGAGATAAGAAAGCTTAAGGCAAACGGTTATGCTTATAATCTCTACGGAACTACGGTTAAAGGAAATAAAGTAATTAAAATTCTAGTAGGTCCTTATAGCAGCAAAGAGCTTGCGAGCGAGCTAGCTAAAATTAAGAAAAACATTGCAAGCGGTGCATTTATAGTAAATATTAAGTGATGAAATTCTTTACCGTTTTTGGAAATCCTATTTCACACTCCATTTCGCCAAGGCTTCATAACTTGGCTCTTAGCGAAATGGGGCTTGACGGGATTTATTCAAGATATCTGCTTGAAGACGGATCAAATTTAGTCAATAAATTTAAAGAGCTAAAACTTAATGGAGCCAACATAACCGTTCCTCATAAGGAGATAGCTCTAAATCAATGCGACGTAGTTGAAGAAAGCGCCTTAAAAATCGGCTCTGTAAATACAATCGTTTTAAAAAATGATGAAATTTACGGATACAACACGGATGCGTTCGGGTTTTTAAAAGCGATAGAAAATTTTGGCGAGATAAAATCAGCTCTCATTTTAGGAGCAGGCGGCACTGCTAAAGCGGTTGCTTATGCTCTTAGTAGCGCAAATGTCGATGTTTGCGTATTAAATAGAAGCTTGGCTAGGCTAGAAAATTTTGGCGAATTTAATAAATTTACTTGGGATAAATTTAAAATTCGTGATTTTGATTTGGTAGTAAATACTACTTCCGCAGGATTAAATGACGATAGCTTGCCTGTGCCAAAAGAAATTTTACAGGACGTTTTACGCCGAAGCAAATTTGCCTTTGATGTTGTCTACAATAAACCTACACCGTTTTTAACCTTAGCCGTTTCGCTTGGAGCTACTGCTAAAAACGGAAGCGATATGCTTCTTTATCAAGCGGTTTTAGCTCTAAATTTATTCTATTCAAACGAACTTGATGAAAGCAGGATAGAAGTCTCTATGAGGAAAGCTTTTTTGCTTTAATTGCACCTGCTGATTTATTAATTTTACATACAAATTTATCTACTGAGATTTCTCTAAATTTAGCCTTTTAAGCTCGCTTAAAATTTGCCTTTGAAGCTCGTTTTGCTCCTTTAAAAGCATTAACATATCATCTTGCTGCTTTGAGAGCTTTTCGGTAACTTTTGTTTGGCTATCGGTTAGGATAAATCTTTGAATTCGATCCACGTTTAAAAACGGCACGATTAGAAAACCTATGATAATAGCAAGCACAACTGCGATAATCGCACCTATTTTAAGCCATTTTTTTATACTCTGCATTTTTGCCTCACTTCTCTAAGCTGTTTGCCACATCGATGTAATAATCAATCTGATCTTGCTTTAATATACGTATAAGGTTGGTGCTACCCTCAACTCCGGCAGGATATCCCGCAGTCATTATATAAGTCTTATCTTTTTGGATGAATCCAAGATCGCACGCCTTTTTGGTTGTTTTGGCGATGATTAAATTTAGCATATCCTGCTCAACCGTAAAGGCGGGTATCACGCCCCAAGCCAGAGTTAGCGAATGAGCCGTTTCTTCATCATGAGTAACTGCGATGATATCGATATCCGTGCGGTATCTTGCCATTTTTATAGCCGATTTTCCCGAGCCCGTTACTGAAAGTATGCCGTCAACCTTAAGCTGAGTAGCAAGGCGTGTGGTGCTGGAGGCGACCATGTCGGTCTCATCGTAGTAGCTAAAAGCGTCAAATTTATTAAAAGGATAAATTTGCTGCACTTGCACGATAGTATTTTTCATCGCTTTTACGACGGCTACGGGGTTTTTGCCTATGGCACTTTCTTCGCTTAGCATGACCGCGTCGGTACCGTCAAGGATAGCGTTAGCCACATCGCTTATCTCGGCTCTTGTTGCGGTTTCATGCTCTGTCATGCTTAGCATCATTTGAGTTGCCGTGATGACTGGTTTGGCCGCTTCATTTGCTTTTTTGATGATTAGCTTTTGTATGGTTGGCACTTTGTAATAGGGCACCTCTATACCAAGATCGCCGCGCGCAACCATGATCCCGTCGCTTACCGCTATGATCTCGTCTATATTTTCTACGGCGTCAAATTTCTCTATCTTGGCGTAAATTTTAGCTTTTGAGCCAAAGGTTTTTAAAATTTCTCTTGCTTTGATGATGTCGTTTGCGTTTTGCACAAAGGATATCGCTACGAAATTTACCCCGTTTTGAGCACCAAATTTAAGATCTTCTTTGTCTTTTGGCGTAATAACTTCAATATTTATCTTTGTATTCGGGAAATTTACTCCCTTGTTTGAGCTTAAAATTCCGTTATTTTCTATCATCGCCTCTACGACTTTTCCGCTTTTTATGACTCTTGCACGGATTGAGCCGTCATATAAGTAGATGTATTCTCCTTCTTTTAATATAGGTAAAATTTGAGGCTGGTTGATGCTTAGCTTGTAGCGATTTTGTGCAGTTTGCTCGCCTAGTATTTCAGTGCCGTAAACCTCTATGATATCGCCCGCTTTGAGTGCAAAAGGCTCTTTGAGCTTACCTATCCTTATTTTTGGTCCGCAGATATCTTGAAAGACGCCGATGCGATAGTTTAGCTTTTTTTCTATTCTTCTTATCTTTTCTATATTTGCTTTGTGATATTCGTGCGTACCGTGGCTGAAATTTAGTCTAAACGCATTTACTCCGGCTTCTACAAGCTCTTCAAGTATCTCTTCGCTTTCGCTCGCAGGTCCGATGGTCGCTAGAATTTTTGTCTTTTTTATCATAGTTGCCCTTGATTTGATTTTGGTAATTCTATCTAAATTTTAGAAACAAAATAGTTACAATTCGTAGCTTTTAACGAAAAACGAAACTTTTATCTACACATTTTTATAAAGCCTCTTGCAAAATTTTATATAATTCCTAGATATTTTTAACCTAAAGGAGAGATAATGTTTTTAAACGCGATGAAGCCAAAAGCGGTTTTAGCTGTTTTATTAACGATGGCTGCGGTAACTTTTGGCTTTGCGGACAGCAAGACATATAAACTTAAAGTAGCTAGTACTTGGGAGAGCACTACACCGGTGCTTGGAGATGCGATTAAGGAATTTAAGCGCCTTGCCGAAGAGATGTCGGGAGGAAGACTTGAGATAAGAGTTGATCACCCGTCAAAGCACAAGTCGCCATTTGGCATACTTGATTTTGTAAAGAGCGGACAATACGATATCGGACACACGGCTTCTTATTATTATAAAGGAAAAGATGCAAGAACTATGTTTTTTACCGCACTTCCTTTTGGTATGACGGCAAGCGAGCTTCGCGCTTGGTATGAATTTGGCGGCGGCAAAGAGCTTGAGGCTAAAGTTTATGATAGATACAACATCAAAGTATTTAACGCGGGCGACACAGGCACTCAAATGGGCGGTTGGTTTAAAAAAGAGGTTAAGAGCTTAGATGATCTCAAAGGCCTAAAGGTGCGAATTCCGGGCTTTGGCGGTGAGGTTATGGCTAAACTTGGCGTAGTGATAAACACAATTCCTATCGGCGAGCTTTATATGGCGCTTGAGATGGGGACGATTGACTCTGTAGAGTGGGTAAGCCCTGCTTTTGATATGGGGCTTGGCTTTCATAAGGTTGCTAAATTTTACTACACCGGCTGGCAAGAACCAAGCGGTCAGACTCAGTTTTTCGTAAATAAAAAGAGCTTTGAAAAGCTACCTGCGGATCTAAGGGCGATTTTAGAAGGAGCTATGAATAAAGTCGCAAGCGATCTTTTCACAAAAGCGTATTATGAAAATAGCGAATTTTGGAACAAGATGAAAAGCGAATTTCCTGATATTCAGGTTAAGTCATTTCCTGAAGATGTGATGAGTGCGCTTAAGAAGGCGACTGATGAAATTTTAGACGAAGAGGCGAGCAAGGACACGCTGTTTAAAGAAATTCTTGATTCTCAAAGAGCGTTTTTAAAAAAAGCTAGAGAATGGACTAAAATTTCTGAGTTTTCTTATATAGAAAAATCTTCAAAATAATCAACTTAAATTTACGGCTTAATGCCGTAAATTTTAAATCATACAAAGAGATAATCATCAAATTTTAAGCTTGAACTATCGGCTTTTAAAATTTGACTTGCGAATTTTAGAAATTTGAATTTGTGCCAAAACAAGGCTTGTGGCTTAGTATATGGTTTATTTGATTTTATAAATTTAAGGCTTTTATACGCTTTCTTAGTTTGCAGATTAAACGTAAATTTATACCTGCGTTCTGCTTTCAATCGCCTTCATGAGCGAGAGTAGATCGATGTTTTCAAGGCTAACTCCGGTCGGAACTCCTTGAGCTATCTTGCTAAATTTTACATTTAGATCTTTTAGCTGATCTTCGATAAAGAGCATAAGCGCGTCGCTGTTTATGTTTGGCGTGAAGGCGAAAATTATCTCTTGGGCGCCGTTTTTGACTATCATATTTTCAAGCTTGCCGATATTTTCAGGAGTTATCTCATCAAGCACGAAGTATAGCCCGCTATAAATTCCGTTTTGCTCAAGCACTAAGATATCTTTTGCGTTTTCCACTACGGCTACAAGGGTACTGTCGCGCTTTTCATCGCTGCAGATATCGCATATCTCGTTTTCGCTAAGCCCGCCGCAAATTTGGCATTTTCTTGTAAATCTAACAGCATCTTCTATGCTTTGAGCCAGCTTAAGCCCGCCAAAAGTATCTTGCAAGCAGACGTGATAAGCAAAGCGTTGGGCTGATTTTTTGCCGACTCCGGGAAGCTTTTCAAACGCGGACACAAGCTCGTTAAATTTCTCAAGCCCTTTTTTCAACTGCTTCCTTTGGTTTTGCATTTATGCAAAAGATGTGATAACCGTCTTTGTAGGAGTATGTGAGGCTAAATTTGTGCATCTTGCAAATTTGTTCGATGATGTATAGTCCAAGCCCCATTCCTGCGCTTTTGCTATTTTTTTCTCTGATAAAAGCTTGCATATAATAATCAATCGGTTTTTCAAGCGGTTTGCCCAAATTTTTAACGTAAATTTCGTTTTTATCGCAGATTATATGCGCTTTTTTATCATCGGCGTACTTTATGGCGTTATCGATCAAATTTTTAAGCGCTAGAGTAAAGAGCTGAAAATCCACGCGAAGTAGCATGTCGTCGTTGATCTCGCAGGATACTTTTTCTTCGAATTTATCAAGCATGAGCATATCTTTAACCTGATCCATGATGATAGAAAAGAAGCACTCTTGGTAGTTGAGCGCATAACTTTTAGATAGTAGCTGCTCGATTTTAGCAAATTCGTTTATAAGCATATCAAGCTTTTCAAATATGGTTATTAGCCTGTTTTTTTGCGTTTCGTTTTGCACCATTTCAGATACTATCCGACCCTTGCCGATAGGGGTTTTCAGCTCGTGCATAATAGTTCTTAAAAACAGTTGGCGCGAGCGGATAAGCTCTCTAATCTTGCTTGCAGCGTTATCAAATTCAATCGCGACTCGCGAAATTTCATCATCCGTTTTTACTATTTTCGGAGAGATTATCTCTACGTCCATATTGCCGGCGGCAAATTTTCGCATATCGTTACCAAGTTTTTTAAGCGGAGCAAGTGAGTTGATAACCGAAATATATAGCGATACAAGCAGGGTTGTCGTGATAAAAAATCCTATCCAAAGCGGATCGTTTATGTTTTTAGCGTCATTGCTCTCAAGCAGAATTTGAAAAGCTGAATTTTTGATATGCAAAAAAACATTGTCTTTGTAGTGGATTGATTGCATCATGCCTATTGGGGTTTGCTTGGCTTGAACCACATGCCCGTTTGCGATGATGTCTGCGGCTAAATTTTTATTATCCACGTAGGTTAAACCGAAGTTTTTAAAATACTGCGAGAGGTCGCTTGGCGGATTTGAGCGCTCATAAAGATCGACAAGATAAGTTATTGCACTCATCTGCTTGTCTTTAGTCTTTTCGAGCATATCGTTTAGTTGTATGTTGCCAAAAGTTAAAAGCAACATACAAACAAGTGAGAAAGCGATAGCAAATACTACCGTTATTTTCGTGGTTATAGAGTAGCGTATCATCCTACGAGTTTATAGCCTATTCCTCTTACCGAAAAGATATGTTTAGGGCTTTTTGAGTTATCGCCTATCTTTGCCCTTAATCTTCCTATGATGACATCTAAGCTCTTTGAGTCTTTATCTTTTAGGCTTTTACAGTTATATACCAGCTGCTCGCGAGATACCGAAAAGCTGTGCTGCTTGATAAGATAAGTAAGTATCTCATATTCTGCAGGAGTTAGGGTTAAGGCTTCGTTGTTATAGTAAATTTCATGTCTTTTTTCATCTATTCTAAAGAGTGAATCAATCGTCTCTTCAACGCTTTCGCTAGTCTTTTTGTATCTGCGAATTAAGCTCATGATGCGAGCGTGCATCTCTTTTGGATCGTATGGTTTTGGCAGGTAATCATCAGCACCTATTTGAAGACCTACGACCTTATCGCTTATATCGCTTCTAGCTGAAGAGATAATGATAGGTATATCGTATTTTTCGCGAATTTCTTTGCAAACTTCAAGTCCGTCCATTCCCGGTAACGTAAGATCAAGAATGATCAAATCATAATTTTTTATCCCCGCACTTAGTCCGAGGTAAGGATCTTCGAAATTTGTAACTTTGATGTTAAAACTATCTAGGTATTCAGACAAAATTTGAGCAAATTCCGGATCGTCTTCAATCATTAAAACATTAATCATTTTGTTTCCTTTCTTACTATGATAGCGCAATTATAACTAAAAATTTTAAAATTATAGAAAACACAAAGCCAACTCGCACCGCTCGTATATTTTGATTAAAAAATGATAAATAAAATTTAATTTAGTTTAAATAGGATAAAATCGCCTTTTAAAATAGATGAATTTAGGAGATTTTTTTGGAGATTGATTACTACGAAATTTTAGAAATCAGTAAAACAAGCGATCAAGAAACTATAAAAAAGGCGTTTAGAAAACTTGCTCTTAAGTATCACCCGGATAGAAACCAAGGAAATAAAGAGACTGAAGATAAATTTAAGCTTATAAACGAAGCTTATCAGGTGCTAAGCGATGAGGAGAAAAGGAGCATTTACGATAGATACGGCAAATCAGGCCTTCAAGGCGGCATGGGCGGCTTTAGCGGATTTGGAGCGGATTTTGATTTGGGAGATATATTTAGCTCGTTTTTTGGCGGAGATTTTGGCGGCACAAGCAGGAAGAAAAGAAGCCTAGATAAATATCCGCTTGACTTTGAGATATCAATAGGGATAGAATTTAACGAAGCGATTTTCGGTATAGAAAAAGAGCTTGAGTATAAAGTTAAAAAGCCGTGTGCAAGCTGTAAAGGTACAGGCTCAAAAGACGGCTTGCATCAGACTTGTCCGCATTGTCACGGAAGAGGTCGCATAAGCCAGCAGCGCGGATTTATGAGCTTCGTGCAGGAGTGTCCGTATTGCCACGGCACCGGCGAAGTGGTAAAAGAGCGATGCGGCAAGTGTAGCGGCGTAGGATACGAAGAGGAAAAGCATAGCGTCAAGATAAATGTCCCTGCCGGCGTTGATGACGGTATGAGGATGAGAGTTGGCGGTAAAGGCAATGTCTCGGTTGATGGAAGCAGAGGAGATCTTTACGTAAATATCTCCGTTGAGCCGGATGAGCACTTCGTAAGAAACGGTAATGACGTTTATATCGAAATTCCTGTGTTTTTTACTCAGGCGATGCTTGGCGAGACGATAACTATACCGACGCTTAAGGGCACGACTGAGCTAAAATTGCCGATAGGGGCTAAAGATAAGCAGCAATTTGTCTTTGAAAACGAAGGCGTAAAAAGTATAAATAGCAAAAAAGTGGGTCGCTTGATAGCTCAAATTTCGGTTCAAACTCCAAGTAAGCTAAATGACGAGCAAAGAGAGCTTTTAAACAAGCTTCAGGCGAGTTTTGGTATAGAAGGCGGCAAAAGTAGTGCCGATGAAAGCGTCTTTGATAAGGTTATAAACTGGTTTAAAGGCGATAGTCCGCAAGAAAAAAAGAGTGATAAATAAAATTTCTATAAAAAGGAGAATTAAGATGAGGAAATTTATCCTTGCTTTAACTGTCGGAGCTTTGGCTTTGTGGGCAAACATGAACAACGCTGAAGCGATGTGCGAAGGCGGAAACTTTGTAAGTTGCAATGATTTAGGCACGGCTTATATGAAAGAGGGCGACAAGCAAGACTTTAAAAAAGCTTTTGAGCTATTTACCAAGGCGTGCGACGGCGGACACGCTCTAGCTTGCAGTAATCTCGGAGTGCTCTATGCAAACGGACAAGGCGTAAAGCAAGATAACAAAAAGGCTATCTTGTTATATAGGGCTGCATGCGATGCCGGCGAATACAGAGCGTGCAATAATCTTGCCGAGCTTTACGATAAAGCTTTTGGCGTAGAGAGAAACTTAAGAACTGCTAAAAAGCACTACGGTAGAGCTTGCGAGCTAGGATATCAGCCTGCGTGCGATAACTACAAAACGCTAAAAGCAAAGGGTTATTAAGCTTAAAATTTAGCAAATTTGACTTGAAATTTTAGACTTTCAAGTCAAATTTATCTTCTATTTATAAATTCATAAAATTGCTAACAAATTTAAGCAAATATCTAGTAGTTAAATTATAGAATTTGATTTTTGATATCAATAAAAGTCCAAAATCAATGATAAAAATTTTATACGTTTTGCTCTTTTTCACTCTCGTTTTAAACGCCGGAATTGATAATTTAAGCGACGAAGAGGCGCTTTGTAATGCAGGAGATGCAAGAAGCTGTCTTGTCGCAGGAGCTTCTTTGCTTGAAGAAGACGAGAGAGGCTATAAAAAAGGAGTTAAATTTCATAAAAAAGCTTGCGATATGGGGCTTGGCTTTGCTTGCTACTGCGTTGGAAGCTTTTATTTGAATGGAGCATTTGGATTAACTATGAACCGCCATAAGGCGAGTGAGTTTTTTCATGCTGCTTGTAATCTTGATGAACCTTTAGGGTGTCGCTATCTTGCATTTGTTTATTTTGAAGAAGGTACCAAAGAGCAGGATATAAAAGCAAATAATCTTTTAAAAAAAGCTTGTTTGCTTAATGATATCATCTCTTGCAAAGAGCTTGGAATTTCTTACGCTCTAGCAGCCAAGCTTGAGCTTAAATATCCAAAAATTAACGCCTCTTTTCAAATGTCTTGCGAGATAAACGACTCTTTGGAGTGTTATCTTGCCGCGACACGTTACGCAACATCGTTTGAAACTAGCCAAAACCAAAAAATTATTAATGAGTCTTTTTACAAGTATTGCAAATTCGGATATGCAAAGGCTTGCTTGGAAATCGCTTATTTATATTATGACGGGGTTGATCTTAAGCTTAGCTATGAAAGAGCGGGCGAACTTTTTAAAACGGCTTGCGACGGCAAACTAATGCAGGCTTGCTATGAGCTGGGATCTTTGTATGAGAGCGGATATGGTGTCGATATGGACATAAATAGAGCTAAAGAGCTTTATAAAAACGCTTGCGAAAATGAATTTTTAGATGGTTGCATTGCGCTTGGAAATCTATACAACAGCTCTTTATACGGCGCTATTGATTATGAAAAAGCCGCAAATTTATTTACCATGGCTTGTGAGGGAGGATATCCGGGCGCTTGTATGAATTTAGGATTTTTGTACTATGAAGGAAAGGGAGTAAATAAAGACAAAGCAAGAGCGAATAAGTTACTAAAAATGGGTTGTGATATGGGATATGAGGATAGTTGCGAATTTTATAAAAGCTATGAGGAGCTAGAAAAGAAAAGCCACTAAACGCTTGGCAAATTTGCTCTTAAAATTTAGCCTTAAATTTCACTATCTTTAAGAGCTTTTATTTTATTTGCTACGCTTTTGTTTGTAACTTTTGTTATTTCGCTAAGCTGGGCGCTTAATATGCTTTCAAAATTTCCATAAAATTTAATGAGCTTGGCGATACTTCCTGCTGAAATTCCCGCATTTGCAAGCTTGCTGGCGTGCAAATCCTTTTTCTTTTTGCTTTTTTGATGAAAGGTTATGGCAAAGCGGTGCGCCTCATCGCGCAATCTCTGAAAAAACTGAAGCCTTTTGTCGTCCGTAGCGAGCGAAAATACTCCTTTTGCGGTGTAAATTTTATCCTTTGCGGCTCCTTTTGCTCGGTGCGCCTTAGCGTCTATTTTTTCTTTTGATATTGCGATCACATCGATATTTGCACCGCTGCTTTTTAAAATTTCGTTAGCTAAATTCAAAAGAGCCTCGCCCCCGTCTATCACCCACAGATCGGGCGGAGCCAGCTTGTCAAAGCGTAAAGCCCTGTTTATAAGCATTTCTTTCATCTGATCATAGTCGTTTCTAGCTTCTAAATGCACATGACGATATCGCTCTTTTACAAATTCGCCGTTATCAAAGCATATCATCGCTCCAACGCAAGCTTCGCCAAACATATGAGAGTTGTCAAATGCTTCGATCCTATAAGGCGTGTGAGTGAGTTCAAAATACTCTTTAAGCGAGCGTAAAAAGTCATTATCGTGGCTTTTTATATAGTTTTTGATAGAAATTTCGGCGTTTGTTTTAGCCATCTCGCAAATTCGCTTTTTTTCGCCTATTTTTGGAGTTTTGACGCTAAAATTTTTGCCGTGCCTTTTGCTTAAAATTTCCTCTATCAAGCTTGCATCTTCAAATTCGTCATTAGTATAAATTTTAGTCGTTATCACCGGGCTATCTATGCTAAAGCTTTCTAAGATGATCTGCTTGTAAGCCTCGTTTATCTCTTCGCTTGAGGCGGTTTTAGACGGAGTTATGTTTTGATTTACACCGATTATTTTGCCGTTTTGCACGCTAAATCTAACCGCGCAGATAAAATTTTCATGCAGATTTATGGCAAATACTTCAAAGTCTTCAAGTTTGGCAAGATCAACTTCTATCTTTACTTCCAAATCTTTTATTATTTCTATCTTGTCGCGAATTTTAGCCGCTTGTTCGTAGTTTTGGTTTTTTGCGTATTGCATCATCAAATTTGACAAATTTGCTTGCAAATTATGCGGATTTTGCAAAGCGTTTATGGCCGAATTTACGATTTTAGCGTACTCTTCTTTGGTTATTTTGCCTTCACACGGCGCTTCGCAACGCTTGATCTGATAAAATAAACAGGATTTTTTGCCCTTGACGCAACTTCTTTTTTGAACGAGCTTAAAATTTAGATAAAGCGCTTCAAGCATCTCTCGTCCTCCCTTAAAATAGGGCCCGAAGTATTTGATATTTTTGCCTTTTATAATCCTGCGAGTAATGTCAAATCGTGGAAATTCATCGTCAAAATCGACATATATGTAAGGATAGGTCTTATCATCTCGCAAAAGAATATTGTATTTTGGCTTTAGCTGCTTGATGAAAGAGTTTTCAAGTATCAGCGCGTCGGCTTCGCTTGGAGTTACTATGTATTCAAGACGAACTGTTTGGCTTATCATTTTAAAAATTCTAGCTCCTACTTTAGGTGAAGGCGTAAGAGAAGGTGTGAAGCTAAAGTAGCTCTTAACGCGGTTTTTTAAATTTTTAGCCTTGCCTACGTAAAGAAGCTTATCGAATTTGTCAAAATACTGATAAATTCCCGGGCTGTTTGGCAGCGAGCGAATCTCGTCAATTAGCATCTAAATTCGACCTTATAGCCTCTCGAATGTTCTCAAATTTAGCGTGAATTTGAGGGTTTTTGGCTAGATTTATAAATTTGCCTTTGGATTTTTCTATGTAAATTTGTTTTTTTGCGATTTTAGGTGTAACGCTAAAGCGCAAATTTTTAGTAACGAAAAATTTTATATCTGAAATTTGACCTAAAATAGAGCCTTCGTTTGCGCTAGCATAAATTTTTAATAAGCCTTTTAACATATTTATATTACTATCTCGTTTAAACTCTTGAAGCCCCAAAGGGTGCTTAAGGGCAAAAAACAAAATGCTGTTTTTAACGTAGCAAAAGGCTATGATGCGCTGGTGGTTTAAGCTTAGTAGCTTAACGAATTTAGCGCACTCGCTTTGGTTTTTTAGCTTATAAAAAAAGGGATTGTTTACGATATGATTTATGATAAATTTAGCGTCTTTCATAAGGCGATTTTAGCATTTTTTTTGTTAATTTTTCTTAGCGGGTGCGGGTATAAAGCCGATCCGTTTTATGACGATTCAGATAGAATAAACACTACTAAAACCGAAAAAATAAATAAACTTTAAGGAGAAAAAATGAGGATTTTTGGACTTTTAAGCCTTTTGTTCGGGCTTGCTTTCGCTGCAGGAGGCGGCAGTAGCGAGCCTGTAGATCTTACTACGACTTGGATAGGTATAACTTGTCTTATCATCTTTGTCGTGGGGTATTTTTTTATCGCCGCTGAAGAAAATTTCCATATAAATAAAGCAAAGCCTGCTATGTTTATCGGAACGTTTATGTTTATACTTATCGGCTTTTATATGGTTTTAAACGGCATGGAGATAAGCTCGCTTAAAAACGAGGTCGATCACCTGATCCTTGAAATTTCGCAAATCGTGTTTTTCTTAATGGTTGCGATGACTTATATCGAGGCGCTCATCGAAAGAGACGTGTTTAACACGCTTAAATATAACCTCGTTTCAAAAGGCTATACTTACAAAAAACTCTTTTGGCTAACGGGTGTGCTAGCATTTTTCTTAAGCCCGGTAGCTGACAACCTAACTACCGCACTTATCCTTTCTACGGTTTTAATAACCATAGATAGACACAATACGAATTTCTTGGTCGCAGGAGCTATAAACATCGTCGTAGCGGCAAATGCAGGCGGTGCATGGAGTCCGTTTGGCGACATAACTACGCTTATGGCTTGGGCTGCAGGCAAGGCTCCGTTTATTGATTTCTTAGCACTTTTTCCTGCTTCTCTTATCGGTTGGATCGTTACTGCGGTACTGCTTGTGCGCGTAGTTCCTGAAGGAAGTCCTCACTTTGATCCCGCTACGGAGCCTAAAGTAACTATCAAAAAAGGCGGCAAGGTAGTAATCGGGCTTGGAATTTTCACAATTTTTTCTGCCGTAATGTCGCACCAACTTTTCCATTTGCCTGCTATGTGGGGCATGATATTTGGTCTTTCTTTGCTTAGTCTTTATACTTACTACTATAAAAGAATGTATAAAAACGAAGAGCCTATGCATGTATTTCACTACATGTCAAAGATAGAAAACGACACTCTTTACTTCTTTTTCGGTATTTTGGCGGCAGTCGGCGCGCTTCACTATTTAGGATTTTTAAATCACGCTGTTGCGCTTTATGATCAATTCGGACCTACGACTATGAATATAGCGGTTGGATTTTTATCGGCAATCGTTGATAACGTCCCTGTAATGTCTGCGGTGCTTAAGTCAAGCCCTGAAATGGGACTTGATCAGTGGTTGCTAGTAACTCTAACAGCGGGAATCGGCGGCTCTATGATCAGCTTTGGTTCTGCTGCGGGTGTTGGAGTAATGGGCAAGCTAAAAGGAATTTATACGTTTGGCGCTCACATGAAGCATGCTTGGACGATAGTGGTAGGCTATATCGTATCGCTTGTCGTTTGGTATGTGCAATTTGAAATTTTAGGATTATACTAATGACGCAATCAGATATTATAGTTTTGGATTTTGGCTCGCAATACACTCAGCTCATAGCTCGTCGCCTTCGCGAGCAGGGCGTTTATACTGAAATTTTGCCGTTTAACGCTAAGCTTGAGGATATAAAAGCCAAAAAGCCAAAAGGGATAATTTTAAGCGGCGGACCTGCAAGCGTTTATGCAAATGATGCGTATTTTTGCGATCAGGGCGTATTTAAAATGAAGCTTCCTATCTTGGGAATTTGCTACGGCATGCAGCTTATCGCTCACGTAAATAAAGCCGAAGTTGTGGCTGCAAATCAAAAAGAGTACGGAAAGGCCGAATTAAACGTAATCAAGCCTCATGATTTATTTAAGGATACGCCTGAAAAACAGATCGTGTGGATGAGTCATTCGGATATGGTCTTAAATTTACCAAACGGCTTTGAATCGCTTGCCGTAAGCGAAAATTCTCCTTATTGCGTATTTGGCGATGATAAACGTAAAATTTATGCGCTTCAGTTTCATCCGGAGGTGCAGCATAGCGAATTTGGAACGCAAATTTTAAAGAATTTCGCCAAATATATCTGCGGTTGCGAAAGCACTTGGAATATGGGAAGCTTTGCTAAAACGCAAATTGCGAAGATAAAAGAGCAAGTGGGCAATAAAAAAGTCCTATGCGCAGTAAGCGGAGGCGTGGATAGCTCCGTGGTTGCAGCACTTTTAGCTAACGCAATCCCTGAAAACGTCATACTTGTATTTGTCGATAACGGACTTTTAAGAACGGGCGAAAAAGAGCAGGTTGAGGCGACTTTTAGAACCAAGCTTGGCGTAGAGCTTGTGAGTATAGATGCTAGCAAGATTTTTCTTGAGAGGCTTGCAGGTATAACCGATCCTGAGAAAAAACGCAAGATAATCGGCGAAACATTCATAGAAATTTTTGAAAAAGAGGCTAAAAAGCACGATAACGTAAAATTCCTAGCTCAAGGCACGTTATATACAGACATCATAGAAAGCTCGGTCGTAGGATCAAGTAAGACGATAAAGAGCCATCATAACGTAGGTGGGCTACCTGACTGGATGAGCTTTGAGCTGATAGAGCCTTTAAAAGATATTTTTAAAGATGAGGTTCGCCAACTTGGGCTTGAGCTTGGTTTGTCTCGTGATCTTGTTTTCCGCCATCCGTTCCCAGGTCCGGGACTTGCGATACGTATCATGGGTGAGGTAAATTCTCCTAGTCTAGAGCTGCTTCGCAAAGCCGATGTGATACTTCGTGACGAACTTAAATCAACTGGCTGGTATAACAAAACTTGGCAAGCATTCTGCGTACTGCTAAACGTAAATTCAGTTGGCGTAATGGGCGATAATCGTACTTACGAAAATGCCGTTTGTATCCGCGTGGTGGATGCAAGCGACGGCATGACGGCAAGTTTTTCAAGACTTCCTTACGATCTACTTGAAAACGTTTCACGCCGTATCATCAATGAAGTTAGTGGTATAAACCGCGTAGTGTATGATATAAGCTCTAAACCGCCTGCAACGATTGAGTGGGAGTAGCCTAAGCACTAATTGAAACCATTGGTAATACTTATTATTCTAACGTTTCAGGTGGTTAACTGAAGTATTTTTGAAGTACTTTTTTATAAGAAAAAAAGTGGTAAGCCACTTTTAAGAGCAAATAATTAAGCCAACAGATTGTAAAATTCTGTTGGCTTTTTTCTATCTGTGTAAATGGTTTAAGGAATTACAATTTACCATGTTAAGAAATTCATTACGATGTTAATCATGATTTCTTTTTCCTGGGGTTTTGATTCCGCTATAAGAAGTGTTAGGGCAACTAAGGTGCTGTCTGATAGTATTTTCTTGTTGTTTTTATAGAGAATTCGGTTCATATCCAAGAAATATAAAAATGTTGTAGCTGCAATTCTTTTGCATCCATCTACAAAAGGATGATCTCTGATGATAAAGTAAAGAAGGTTTGCTGCTTTTTCTTCTATTGACGGATAAGCCTCTTCTCCAAAAGCACTTTGATAGATGGAGTCGATGATTCCCTTTAATAGACTTTTTCCTTTTTCTTTTCCAAATATTTCAGATGTTTCCGAATAGGACATTTTGGAGATTAGATTTCTGCGCTCTTCATAAGTGAGTTTATACACCTCATCGGAACTTATCTTCGGTTTGGTGATCATAGTCATCAAGCATTTCTAATGCGAGTGAATATTTCTTTACTACACCAAGAACCTTTTCGGCATCCAGATCAAGTACACCTGCTATGATATTCGACTGTATTTCTACTACTCTGTTCAGAGCAGCTAATCTTCTATCGTTTACTGCATACCCTTGTACAATATAATCTTTTAGAATTTTATTAGCCCAGCGTCTAAATTCAACTCCTCGTGCTGATTTTACTCTATATCCGACTGAGATAATCATGTCGAGATTGTAGTATTCGACAGACTTTTTTACTTCTCTGGCACCTTCCTTTTGAACTGTCGCAAATTTTGAGACAGTTGAACTATCCAATTCTTCTTTAAGTGCATTATTGATGTGTTTACCTATAGTTTTTATATCTCGTTCGAATAAAGCTGCCAGTTGGTTTCTATTTAGCCATACGGTTTCTTTATCCGGTGCTACTTCTACAGGAAGTTCTAATTCACCATTTTTATATATAATAATTTCATTGTGCATCCGTCTGATCCTCTTAATTGAGCAATTTATTTGCCTCTATGATAAATGACTCAATAATTCTTTCTTTGGACTCACTATCATTTGAGGTTGTAAAAAGAACTTGTATCTTGATTGCGACTACAAACGATGCGACATTCTTGGGAGATTTTTCGGAAGAGCGAAGATACTTGCCGGTAAAAGTGGATATGGACAAAATACAAATGCCGCTCATGTATGATCCTGAAAAATTTCCTGTATTGGAGACTATCACAATAGAAGAACATGAGGAAATGGTAAGGAGTGATTTCGAAGGAGCTATTGCGGAGGCCGTGTATCTTTACGAAAATAGACTGCACGATTTCTATTTGCCTAAAGAATTGAAAGATGATCTGAGCCTTGTCATTCAAACGCATAAAAGTGAAAACAGACATGTCCAAAACTTCCTGGACTTTATGGAATGGAAAATGACAAAATCCGATACTCCAAATCTACTTTGTTCAGCAGAGTTTGCAAGTAAGTATCCTGAAACGAATGAAAAAGTCTTTTCAGGACTGATGGCAAATGAGATGGAAAGAAAATGAATCTTAGAAGCAAATGTGAAAAGCAAAAAGGTGAGGATTGACGGAGTGGTTCTAGTCAGCAAGAAATTCTACAAAAGAACGATATCTAAAGACTTTATGGAAGTGGAAGAGTTGGAGATACCATTCTAAGAGTTTTGAAAAATTCCGCTACCGCTACTTTGCTACCGACTTCAAAGGTAGTGAGGTAGTGGTAGCGATAACTTTCAAACTTCTATAAAACGGAAATTGGGCAGAATGAGCGTTATCCCTCTTGGCTACGGGACACCCTTATTCTTCTGTGATAGTCATAAGAGAATAGAGCTTATTTTCACAAAAAGAGTATGTTCAGAGAGATAGCAAGCCTACTTTTTGACCACAGTCCAAAAAGTAGGCTTGTAAGCTGGGAATTCAGCTTAACCAATTTTACCCTCGCCTAATTATCTCAGCAACTCAAATATATTTTCGTTGGAGATAATTGGCTGGAGCAGACTCTAGGGAGAACCCTAAGACCCCGAAAAAGAAAGGAGCGATGAAATATGTCAAAGAGCGTTAATCGTAAAAACAATTGCACTGTTCATTTCATGGTGAATGAAGAAGATATGAATGAGCTAAATAGAAGATTTGGATTGACCAATTTTAAGAGTAAGAGAGAGTTTTACCGAGACAGTATTTTCAAGAACAGGATCATCAGCATTGATTTATCCGGTGAGTTTAGAAAAGAACTGAGGGAGCTTTCTTCTCTTGTCAGTCGCAATTCAGCGAACCTAAATCAGATAGCAAAGGTGGTAAACACCACAGGAATTATCTACAAAGATGATATAGAAGTCATCAAGAAAGCCTTGCAAAGTGAGCTTCAATTTTTATCTGAATTTCGAGAAAAAGTTTCGGATTATATCATCAACGAGGTGATCAGCTGATGGCGGTTACGAAGATACATCCAATCAAGACTACGTTGAAAAAAGCGATAGACTATATCTGCAATGGCGATAAAACCGATGATGAAATCTATGTTACTACCCATCTTTGCAGCAGAGAAAATGCTCACAAAGAGTTTGAACTTACAAAGAAACAATTTAACTCAAGAACCAAGACTTTAGCTCATCATCTGATCCAATCCTTCGTGCCGGAAGAAGTGAGCTTTGAAGAAGCACATCAAGTGGGAATTGAACTCTGCGAAAAGATTTTAGGTGGGAAATATGAATATGTTTTAGCCACTCATATCGACAAAGACCATATTCATAATCACATCATTTTTAATTCGATCGATGTGGATGAAGGTAAGGTGTATCATTCCTATTACGGTTCCTATATGAACATCAGAAATCAAAGCGACAAGCTATGTAAAGAGCATAATTTATCTGTAATTGACCAAGAAACAGAAAAAGAAATCAACGAGATTAAGCGAAGAAAGTTCGCGAATTGGTATGACTGGAATGAAGATAAAAAAGGTAAAAGTTATAAATCAAGACTTCAATTTGATATGGATAGAGTAATTCAAAAAGCAATAAACTGGGAGCATTTTCTTAAAATAATGGAACAATATGGATATGAAATTAAGTTTGGAAAGTATATTGCTTTCAAACAGAAAAATCAGCAGAGATTTACCAGAGCGAAAACCATAGGGGATAATTACACAGAAGAAAAAATCAAAGAAAGAATCCGAAATAAAGATAAAGAAATAGGAGAGTTTGTAGATAAAACCAAATATGGAAATCAGGATTGGGTAGTTCATACTAACATGCAAGTAGCATCCAAAATTCTATTAAAATAAGAGATAAAGGCTTTACCTCTATGGAAGCATTGGAAAAAGGAATTCAAAAAATATCATTTCAAAAAAATGAATTGAAACAAGAATTTGACAAACTTTCATGGGAACAAAAGAGGATAAAGGAAGTAGTTAAGCATATTCAAATCTGTATCAGCAAAAGAGAACATTATGAAGGCTATCGCAAAAATCCGAACGATAAAATTTATATGATGATGAACAGAAAAGATGTGGAAGCCTATCAGAAATCCTATGAGGAAATAGATATTTTCCTTAAGCAATTTCCACATTTGAAAGATACTGTATTAGAAGGATTGAAGAACAAATCCGGTAAAAATCTTTTAAGGAAATTAAACGAGCATTCTAAAGAATTGCAAGCTAAACAAGAGGAGATAATCAAGAAACATAATTCATTATCCGCACAATATGAAGATTTGGAACATCTGAAAGTTAATATGAATGATTATCTTGGTAGGGATAGAGTTGAAAAGGAAAAAGAATCAATTATTAAAACCCTCAATAGAGAAAAGGCTAGGGATAAGGTTACAACAAAAGAGACTGCAAGAAATAATAGAAAAAATTCAAAAGAAATTGATTTATAAAGTGAAATCATATTGAATGATATTTCTAAACGCTATAGCTTATGATATAATATATGACTTATAAATGTAGTATAAAAATTTTTAAGGAGAAGATTGATATGGAACTTTCTGAAATCATTAAGACCATTCGTTCAGAATTAAATTTATCTCAAGAAGGATTAGCCAGAGAACTACATGTCGGCTTCAGTTCAGTAAATCGGTGGGAGAACAATAAATCAAAACCTAATCAGATAGCAAGATATGCTTTGATAGAGCTTTGTAAAAAGAAAGATTTGGGGCAGGATTTGATTTCGTTATTAGAAGCGATGAATTAAGTTAGATGAAGGATGATGGGGTATGAAGAGCGAACAGCAAATAGAGAATGAATTTATCGAAAAATTGATAGATTTAAAATATGTTTACCGTGAGGACATTAGAGATAAATTTTCATTAGAAGAAAATTTCAGAAAGCATTTTGAAAGATTGAATCGTGTAAAATTAAGTGATTCTGAATTCATAAGATTACGTGACAGTATAATAAATCCAGATGTTTTTGAGAATGCAAAAAAGCTCAGAGAAATAAATACTTTTAAAAGAGATGATGATACGCCTTTGCAATATACTCTTGTGAATCTCAAAAACTGGTGCAAAAATGAATTTGAAGTAGTTAATCAGCTGCGTATTAATACAGAAAATAGTAACCATCGTTATGATGTTATTTTGCTTATTAATGGTATCCCAGTAGTTCAGATTGAATTAAAGACTTTACAAATCACACCTAAAAAAGCGATGGAACAAATAGTGAATTATAAAAATGATCCGGGAAATGGATATATAAATTCTCTACTTTGTTTTATTCAGCTTTTTATTGTTAGCAATGAAACGAATACCTATTATTTTGCCAATAATCGCAAGGAGCATTTTTCATTTAATGCAGATGAGAGATTCTTGCCTATTTATGAATTCGCAGATAAGGACAACAACAAAATAACCAACCTATATGAGTTTGCAAATTGTTTTTTGCCTAAGTGTACTATTGGAGAACTTATCAGTAGATATATGGTTCTAGTAGTGAGTGAGCAAAAATTATTGGTTATGCGACCATATCAGATTTATGCTGTGAAAGCCATTGTAGATTGTATTGAGCAAAATCGAGGCAATGGATATATTTGGCATACTACAGGTAGTGGCAAAACTCTTACATCATTTAAGACATCAACACTTTTGAAAGATAATCCAGATATTGAAAAGTGCTTGTTTGTTGTGGATAGAAAAGATTTGGATAGACAGACTCGTATAGAATTTAATAAGTTTCAAGAAGGATGTGTAGAAGAAAATACAAATACTGAAAGTTTAGTTAAGCGTCTCACATCTGATGATTATAAGGATAAAGTGATAGTTACTACCATTCAAAAACTTGGACTTGCACTTGATGATGATAGTAAGCGTAATCAAGAAAAAAGAAAAAGAGGCGAATTGACTTTTAAAGAAAGGCTACTAAAGCTTCAAGATAAGCGTATGGCGATTATTTTTGATGAATGCCATCGTTCACAATTTGGAGATAATCATGAAGCAATAAAGACTTTCTTCCCCAAAGCACAATTATTTGGTTTTACCGGCACACCAATTTTTGAAGAAAATTCAAATTATAAACAAGTTGATGGGACAATTGGTTCTTATAAAACAACAAAAGACGTCTTTGAAAAAGAACTCCATTCTTACACCATCACAAATGCGATTGATGATGGTAATGTTTTACGTTTTCACATTGATTATTTTAAGCCTGATGATACTCAAATTGCAGCAAAAGCAGATACGAAGATAAGCAAAAGGAAAATAGTAGAAGCTATTTTATCCAAGCATGATGCAGCAACATATAATAGACGTTATAATGCTATTTTTGCTACAGCAAGTATCAATGAAGCAATAGAATACTATGATTTATTTAAAGAGGTTCAAAAACAATATACAAGTACAGATGGGAATTTTATTCCACTGAACATTGCATGTGTTTTTTCACCGCCTGCTGAGGGAAATAAGGATGTGAAACAACTACAAGAGGATCTTGTGCAAGAAAAAGAAGATAATAAACATGAGCCAGACAAGAAAAAAGAGGCATTAAAACAAATTATAGATGATTATAAACAACAATATGGAACTAATCACAATATAAATGAATTAGATTTATATTATCAAGACATACAAAAACGTATAAAAGACCAACAATATACAAATGTGGATTATCCACATGAGAATAAAATAGATATTGTTATTGTTGTAGATATGCTTTTGACAGGTTTTGATTCCAAATATTTAAATACTTTATATGTAGATAAAAACTTGAAGCAACATGGATTAATTCAAGCTTTTTCAAGAACTAATCGTGTGCTTAATACCACTAAACCTTATGGCAATATTATTGATTTTAGAGGACATGAAGATGAAGTTGATGCAGCGATCAGACTGTTTTCAGGAAAAGAAAACAGTGAGAAAGTTAAAGAAATTTGGCTTGTGGATCCAGCTCCTATTATGATTAAAAAGTTGGAAAAAGCAGTGGATGAACTTGAGCAGTTTATGAATGCACAAGGACTTGAGTGTAAGCCTGAAGCAGTAAGTAACCTTAAAGGTGATACGGCTCGTGCCATGTTTATTGATAGATTTAAACAAATACAGAGGCTTAAAACCCAACTTGATCAGTACACAGATATAAAAGAGGAGCAAGTAGCTACTATTGAGGCGTTATTACCCGAAGATACAGTTCGAGCATTTAGAGGAGCATATTTGGATATTGCCGGAAGATTAAAAGATGAACAGGAAAAAGACAGTCATAATATGTCTCCGGAAGTAGAGCAATTGGACTTTGAATTTGTGTTATTTGCTTCAGCAGTTATTGATTATGATTATATTATGGCACTTATTTCAAGGTATACTCAATCTAATGTGCCAAAGAAAGAAAAAATGACGAAAAAAGAACTGATTGATTTGATTGCTTCTACTTCTAACCTTATGGATGAGCGAAAAGATATTGAAGAGTATATAGAAGAGCTTGACCAATTTATTAAATCTTCAGAAGAGAATAACGGCTTAAGTGAAAAGGAAGTAATGGAGGGATACCAGAAATTTAAATCTGAAAAATCTTCTAAGAAGCTGATTTCCATATCTGAAAAGTATGGGATTGAGTCTGGTTCTTTAGAGACTTTTGTAAATGGAATTATGGAAAGAATGATTTTTGATGGAGAAAAATTGATTGATTTACTTGAACCTCTGAATCTTAGTTGGAGAGAGCGAACACAAAAAGAATTGGAGCTTATGGATGAATTGGTTCCGTTATTAAAGAAAATGGCAGATGGACGAGAGATTGTGGGGTTAAAAGCGTATGAGTAAAAGAAAAATGACGAAGATTAGATATAGATTTCCTGAATTTCATCTTGATTGGAAAGAAGACGAGTTTAAAGGTATATTTGATTTTCATCAGACAAATACATTTTCAAGAAACCAAATGAATAATAGAAGAGAATTTACAAGAAATATTCATTATGGAGATATCTTGATAAAATATGGGAATATTTTAAGTGATTTACAAGAAGTGCCGTATATAAATAAAGATATTAGTTTATTAAAATTTAAAGAAGAGAGCTACTTACAAAATGGAGATATTATCATCGCTGATACAGCTGAAGATTTAACGGTAGGTAAAGCGATAGAGGTGCAGAACATTGATGGGAAAGTATTGTCGGGGTTACACACAATATTATGTAGACCCAAATTCAAGTTTGCTCCTAAATTTTTGGGATATAACCTAAATTCATCGAGTTATCGAAGGAACTTGATTCCTCTTGTGGTAGGGGTAAAGGTGTGTTCTATAAGCAAGACAAATATATCAAAAACATTAGTTATGTATCCAGATGATATTAATGAACAACAAAAAATCGCGGATTGTTTATCTTCTATTGATGACCTTATTTCTGCCGAAGAAAAGAAATTATCATTGCTAAATGATTATAAAAAAGGCTGGATGCAAAAGTTGTTCCCAACCGAAGGAAAAACAGTTCCCGAATGGAGATTTCCCGAGTTTAAGGATGATAACAATTGGAAATGTGTAGAAATTGATACAGTTGGAAAGGTAATTGCTGGTAAAACTCCACCTACATCAAATGATTCACTGTGGAACGGAAGTATACAATTTGTGACACCAACTGATATTGTTGGGGATAAGTATCAGAGACTAGTCCAAAGAACAGTCGTAAAAACGTCCAATATGAAAGTGCTGCCGAAAGGAACTATTATGTTTACCTGTATTGCGTCTATTGGGAAAATGGCTATTTCTGTATATCCTTCCGTTACTAATCAACAAATAAATTCGATAATTACAAAAAATGGTTATTATAATGAGTTTATTTATTATTCGCTGTTTCACAATGTCAATAAAATAAAGTCTGGTATATCGAATACCACAGTTCCTATAATAAATAAAACTGATTTTTCAAAAATTCAAATTTCTGTAACATTAAATGAAAAGGAACAACAAAAAATTGCAAATTTTTTATCTGGGACAGATGATCTAATAAGTACTCAAACAGATAGAATAGAAGCATTAAAACAACATAAAAAAGCATTGATGCAAGGCTTGTTTCCTGCTGTTGAGGAGGTTTGGAAATGAGTTTGAATATCCCAAAAAGCTTCACAAAAGAAGAGTTTCAAAAACTAACAAACAAAACCTTAGGAAATAAACCTCAGGATAATAATCCATTTCAACAATATAAAAAAATAATTACGGATAATTATAAAAAAGATAGAGGTTCTGGAAATTATATTTTGAAAGAAGGAATATCTAATGAAGCACTTGCAAATATAGATTTTATTTTTAAAAGAATTGGATATAAAGAATTTAATTCAATTAGAGAAATTGCTGAATATTTTAAAAGATTATCGGAAGAGAAAAAATACATTGTTTTATTTGCTTATAATGGAACAGGTAAAACACGACTTTCTGGTGAATTCAAGTCTTTAGGACAGCAATTGAATGAAGAAACTGGAGAAAAAACAGCAGATACACTCTATTACAATGCTTTTACAGAAGATTTGTTTTATTGGGATAATGATTTGGATAATGATACAGAGCGTGTGTTAAAGTTCAATAAGAGTTCTCGTTTTTTCAATGGATTAAAAGATCTTGATATGGATAACAGGATTCGCCCTCTTCTTCAGCGATATGCTGACTTTGATTTTAGTATAAATTATGATGATGCATCTATAAATTTTTATAGAGAAGAATCTACGCAAAGAATAGACAATATTAAGGTATCTCGGGGCGAAGAGAACATTTTTATTTGGTGCTTTTTCTTGGCTATTGTCCAATTGGTAATAGACAAAGCGGAGGCATATGAGTGGGTAAAATATATTTACGTAGATGATCCTATCTCTTCTTTGGATGATAATAATGCAATTGCCGTAGCTAGCCATTTGGCTGCACTTGTGAAAGGAGAAGGTGTAAAAGTTATTGTATCATCACATCACACATTGTTTTTTAATGTTTTATGTAATGAAATTAGCAGAGCTGAGCAGTTATTTTTGCAAAAAAGCAAAGACAACGCTACGTATATTTTAAAAGATACTACCAAAACGCCGTTTTTTCATCATGTTGCATTATTGAAAGAATTAAAAAAAGCGTCCGATACTGGAATATTATACACTTATCATTTCAATATATTGAGAAACATATTAGAAAAAACAGCGTCATTTCATGGTTATGCTCATTTTTCTTCATGCATTAGAAAAGGTGATGAAGAAAATGAGCCAGTATATACAAGGATAGTCAACCTTTTGAGTCATGGAAACTATTCTTTATTTGATCCTAAAGAAATGGTAGAGGAAAATAAAGAATATTTTAGAAACATCCTTAATAACTTTCTGGAAGACTATAATTTTAATCAGAGAATATTTGAGGAAACTCAAAATCAGGAGGAAGAGCAATGAATGATACACAACAAAAACAATTAGGATCAGCACTTTGGGGAATCGCTGATAAGCTCCGAGGAACTATGAATGCGGATGACTTTCGTGATTATATGTTGTCCTTTCTTTTTTTAAGATATCTTTCAGACAATTATGAAACTGCGGCAAATAAGGAGCTTAGCAAAGACTATACAGATTGTGAGAAAGAAATTGAAAACATAAAAAATAGTGGAAACATAGATAAGGTTATAGCCGAGTTAAAATTAAAGATAACGGATTATTTCAATACATTGCCTGTAAGTAAGCTGCCCGTAAAGGAAAATGAGACAAATAATGAAGTCATCAAAAGAGCAAGACAAACTCTTGTTGATGAATATACCAGTTTGCTTGAAAGTCAAAAGCTAACTCCTTTGAGTTTATGGTATATCAATAATTTAGATCAAGTATCTTTTTTTGAGAATCAGATGCGTAAAAAGGTTCATTTTGTTATTAAGCCACAGTACTTATGGAGTAATATTTATGAGTTATCTCGAACTCAAAATAATCAACTTTTGAAGACTTTGCAAGCTGGTTTTAAGTTTATTGAAAATGAATCGTTTGATAGTACATTCCATGGTTTATTTTCAGAGGTAAACCTTGATTCGGATAAACTCGGTAAAAATTATCAATTACGTAATGAAATACTTTGCTCAATAATAACAGAAATTGCTGAAAAACTTGCCGAGTTTACCAATGAAGTAGATTTGTTAGGCAATGCTTATGAGTATTTGATAGGGCAATTTGCAGCAGGTTCTGGTAAAAAAGCCGGAGAATTTTATACTCCACAGCAGATTTCTAATATTCTTTCCAGAATTGTTATATTGGATAGCCATAAACCGGAATTAGGAAAAAGAGACTTTATAAATAATCTTTTGGATTTCGCGTGTGGTTCGGGTTCTTTACTTATCAATGTAAAGAAACATCTTGAACCGAATAGTATTAGCCAAATATATGGACAAGAAAAAAATATAACAACATATAACCTTGCAAGAATGAACATGTTATTACACGGCTTTAAAGATTCAGAATTTACAATTTTTCATGGTGATTCTCTACTTAATGATTGGTCGTTTCTGAATGAAATGAATCCGGCAAAAAAGTTAGAGTGTGATGCTGTAGTGGCGAATCCTCCTTTTAGTTATCGATGGGAACCGAATGATACACTTGCTGAAGATTTTCGTTTTAAAAGCTACGGACTTGCACCAAAGTCAGCGGCTGATTTTGCGTTTTTACTGCACGGATTTCATTTTTTGAGCAATAATGGAACCATGGCAATCATCTTGCCTCATGGAGTATTGTTCCGAGGGGGAGCAGAAGAGAAAATTAGAACTAAACTTCTGAAAGATGGAAATATTGATGCGGTAATCGGATTGCCGGCTAATTTATTCTTTTCGACAGGAATACCGGTTTGCATTCTTGTATTGAAAAAATGCAAGAAACCTGATGATGTGTTATTTATCAATGCAAGTGAATATTACGAAAAAGGGAAAAGACAAAATGTTCTTTTACCTGAACATATAGACAAGATTGTTGAGACATATCAGTTCCGCAGAGAAGATGACAAGAGGTATTCACGTCGTGTATCTATGGAAGAAATTGAGAAGAATGGATACAACTTAAATATTTCTCGATATGTAAGCACAGCTCCTGAAGAAAAAATAATTGATATTGAAGAAGTGGCAAAAGAATTGAGGACAATAGAGGATGACATCAAAAAGGCAAAAGATGCTCATAATGTATTCTTGAAAGAGCTTGATCTTGAACAACTACCATAGGATTTATGTTTATAACAAGTGCAAAGATAAGGATGTGTATGTTATATGCCAAATTTAAAAGCAAAAGAATATAAAAAATTTGAAGATATTAAGTATATTAGAGAAGATGGAAGCGAATATTGGAGTGCAAGAGAGCTTGCCATCGTGCTTGACTATGTTCAGTGGAGAAATTTTCAAAAAGTAATTGATAGAGCAATGATTGTCTGTGAGAACAGTGGACATGAAGTAACATACGATTCTGTCGAGATCAACAAAATCATAGAAGAATGATTCATACACTAATCTTTTAAGGCAAACTGTTTTATAGATAGAAGTTTAGAAATATGAAGTACTTTTGAAGTATTTAGCTTAAAAAGTACTTATAAAAAAGATGAAAAAATATAATGGACACAAATAAAAGCTTTGCAAATACTCATTCTGTAATAGATAGTAGTATTTATATGAAGAGTGGGAGTAGTAAAATAAGCTTTTGATTCTTTCAAATCAATATTTTTATATTGTTTCTTCTTTTGCATCTTGAATATCGTTTGGATTTTGTATTTAATAGCCACTATAAATTCATTTATTTATAGTTAAGTCTAAATTATAAATACTAAAATAACAAGTCTATATTGACATTAAAATTTATTTAATAAATTTAAAAAAAGATAATCTATATCAAGATTATTTATCGTTCAGCCTGCTAAAATTCCTTTGTTGATTTGGTAGTTGATACAAATTTACAAAGGAAAATAATGAGTAAAATTTACAATATCAAAGACGAAATTTGCTTTGAAAGTGGCGGTATAGTAAGCCAAAGACTATTTTCAAATAAAAATTTAGAGCTTGATCTTTACGCGCTTGATGTGACTGAAGAGCTTGATAAGGAGAAGCGATTTGGTGACTCGTTAGTGTGGATTTTAGAAGGTGAAATTTCGCTATTTTGTGAAGATGAGAAATTTAGCCTTAAACAAAATGAAGCTTTTATTATAGAAAAAGAGACGTGGCGCAAGATCGTGAGTGAAGAAAAGACAAAGATGATTTTAATAGACTTTAAGGAGAATACAATGATAAACCACCTGCCAAAGGCTGAAATTTTCGCTCTTACGGATGCGATCGAGTATCAAGATGGCAAAGTCGTAAGTAAAACCCTTGTAAAAAACGAAAACGGCACGATGACGCTTATGAGTTTTCACGGAGAGCAGGAGCTTTCCACGCACGCTGCACCGGGCGACGCGCTACTAGTTGCGCTTGAAGGAGAGCTTGCGCTTACGATAGGCGATGAGAATTTTAATATCAAAGCGGGCGATAGTATCGTGATGCCGGGCAAGATCCCGCACGGGCTAAAGATAAAAGATAAATTTAAAATGCTTTTAATAGTAACAAGAGATAAATAAAATTTTTATATCAAGCCGGTTGCCACTCTTGTAAAATTTTGCTTTAAAGCTTTTATGATAAACTACTATCAAAAATTAAAGCAAATTTAAAGGAATGTGGTGATCGGCTTTGAGCGAGTTAGCAAGCTTTACGGCGATACTGAAGTAATTAAAAATTTCACTCTAAACATAAAAAAGGGCGAATTTTTTGTTCTTGCAGGATCAAGCGGTAGCGGCAAGACGACTACGCTAAAGATGATAAATCGCCTTATAGACCCGACATCAGGAAAGATTAGCATAGACGGCGCGGATATCACAAGCTATGATCTGCGCGAGCTTAGATTAAATATCGGCTATGTTTTGCAGCAAATAGCGCTCTTTCCGAATTTAAATGTTTGCGAAAATATCACCCTTATAGCCGAAATGAAAAAATACGGCAAAAAGCGGCGTGTGTCACTGGCTAAAGACTTGCTTCAAAGAGTAGGACTTGAGCCTGATACCTATCTGCACCGCTATCCCGCTGAGCTTTCTGGTGGAGAGCAGCAGCGAGTAGGCATCCTTAGAGCCATCATAACCGAACCTAAAATTTTGCTTATGGACGAGCCTTTTAGTGCGCTTGATCCTATCTCAAGAGCCGAACTTCAGGAGCTTATTAAGGAGCTTCATAAAGATCTTGGCATGACTGTCGTGTTTGTTACTCACGATATGAACGAAGCGCAAAATGTCGGAGAGAGAATTTGTGTGATGAATGGCGGGCAGATCGTGCAAGTGGGAACCGCAGGAGAGATTAAAGATATGCCCGCTAATGAGTTTGTGGCTAAATTTTTCCAGGCGACGCAAGCATGAGTGAGCTTTTTTCTACGCTTTATGAGAGGCAAGATGAGCTTGTGCGAGCTGCTCTTGAGCATTTGCAAATTTCGCTTTCTTCGCTTCTTTTGGCTATCTTTATAGCAATTCCTCTTGCGATTTTTATCTCAAATCACAAGCGTATAAGCGAGTTTGTTTTGCAGGTTGCAGGGATCTTTCAGACTATACCTTCGCTTGCTCTTTTGGGGCTTTTTATACCTATTTTTGGTATCGGTGCGATACCGGCCATAATAGCTCTTGTCATCTACGCACTCTTTCCTATCGTGCAAAATACTCTTACGGGTCTTCGCGAAATAGATCCTGCGCTAAAAGAAGCCGCCAGGGCGTTTGGCATGAGTAAATTTGAGCGCCTAAAGAAATTTGAGCTGGCTCTTGCTATGCCTGTTATCATCTCAGGTATTAGAACGGCTGCGGTTATGATCATAGGAACCGCTACTTTGGCAGCACTCATAGGAGCGGGCGGGCTTGGGACGTTTGTGCTTCTTGGTATTGACAGGAACGATACTTCGCTAATTCTGATAGGAGCGATCTCATCTGCGCTTTTAGCGATGGTTTTTAGTGCGGGCATTAAGTTTTTAGAGCGACAAAAGCTTAAGCTCGTTATAACCGCTCTTGCAACGCTTCTACTCGCTCTTGCGCTGTCTTTTGTGCCGAATATGAGTATGCAAAAGGATCGTATCGTGATAGCGGGCAAGCTTGGTGCCGAACCTGAAATTTTAATCAATTTATTTAAAGAACTCATAGAAAATGAGACTGATTTAAAGGTCGAGCTTAAAGCGAATTTTGGCAAGACAAGCTTTTTATACGAGGCGTTAAAGGCGGGAGATATTGACATCTATCCCGAATTTACGGGTACTATTTTATCAAGTCTTCTTAAAAATCCGCCCGCAAATTTGTCAAATGACGCAAGAGAGGTTTATGCGGCTGCAAAAGAGGGTTTGGCAAAACAGGATAACCTTGTTTTACTTGAGCCGCTTGGGTTTGAAAACACTTATGCGCTTGCGGTTTTGCGCAAATTTGCTCATGAAAACAATATCAAAAGCATATCTGATTTAAAGTCGGTTCAAGGCGGTCTAACTGCCGGATTTACTCTTGAATTTAACGACAGAGAAGATGGAAATTCGGGTCTTAAATCCCTTTACGGTTTAAATTTAAATGTTAAAACCGTTGAGCCTGCATTAAGGTACAAAGCTATATTAAGCGGAGAAGTTCAGGTGATAGATGCCTACTCGACCGATAGCGAGATAAGAGAATTTGATCTTGTAACGCTTAAGGACGATAAGAGACTTTTCCCGCCTTATGAAGCGGCCGCTTTGATGAGACAAGATACGCTTGATAAATATCCGCAGATAGGGCATGCTCTAGGTAAATTAAACGGCAAGATAAGTAGTGAGCAGATGAGCGATATGAACTATGCCGTGCGGGTTTTAAAGCGTAGCGCCAATGATGTCGCGCGAGAATATCTAGTTAAAAACGGACTTTTAAAATAAAAAGTATCTTTTAAATTTTAGTTTTAGTATAAAAATAATGGTATAATATCTACATACCAAACAATATAAGGCGCTCTATGAAAAATCCGTTTCCATTTGAAACCTTGGCTGACGGCTCGACATTTTACGGTAGGCAAAACGAGCTTGATAAAATTTATAAATTTGCTAAAAACTCTTCAAATTTGCTTATCTATTCAAAAAGACGCATGGGTAAAACCACGCTCATAAAGGAGTTTATGCGCCGTCATCAAGAGGAATTTGTCTGTATATATAGCGACATCTTTGATATGACTTGCGGAGAGGATTTTGTAAAAGAGCTACTTAAAAATGTCGCCAAATCACAAAAAGCGAATTTTCAAAGTACATTTAAGTTTATCCTTGCCAAACTCAAAAGAATAAGCTTTGAGATCACTCTTGATCCGCTTACTTACGAACTTTCGGCAAGCCCGATGATAAAAAACGCAAGCTTTGACGAGGCGATGGATGATCTGTTTAATATGCTTGATGAAATTTCAAAAGAGAAAAAAGTAGTTTTTATCATCGATGAATTTCAGCAAATAGCCGAGTTTAGCGAGCTTAGGATAGATGCGAAATTGCGTAAATTTATGCAGACCAGTAAAAATATCTCGTTTGTATTTCTTGGCTCAAAGCGCCATATATTAACTTCACTTTTTAGCCATAAAATGCCTCTTTTTGAGATGGCTACTCATTTTGAACTTGGCGCGTTAAAGCAAAATGAAATTTATAAATACGCTAAAAATTTCTTAAAAACAACCCAAGCTCAGATAAACGAGCTTGCGGGTATATGCAAATTTGATACGAAGCTTATACAAAATGTTTTGTATTTTATCTATGAAAATGAAAAAACAATTGATAAAAAAGCGGTTTTAAGCGCACTTGATACAGTGCTACAAAGCAAAGACGGCGCTTACAGACTTGTTTTTGATACATTTACAGGTAATCAAAAAAAAGCGCTTGAGATCATTGCTAAAGGTCAAAAAGAGTATTTTTCACTCGGCGTTTTGTCGCAATTTAACATAAGCAAAACGTCCTTGCAAGCGGCGCTTAAACAGCTTTTTGCTAAAGAGATAATAGATAAGCAAGATGGGGAATTTTTTATCCCCGATACGACATTTGGCTTTTGGCTTGAGAGAGTTTTTAAGCATAGATAAACTCTAAATTTGGAGATAAAATTGAAAAGATTTATAATAGATGATGAAAACATAGGTGTTGATAATATTTTTAAGATAATAGATCCCAAGAAAAAAGATAGGATTTATATAGTTACAAATGCAAGAAAAAAGATATCCATGCAGACTTTAAAAATTTTAAACTCTAAAAAAGTAAAGTTTAAAATTTTTATGATAAGCGATGCGGATAGAGATTTTGCCGATAAGATAATAGTATTTTTAATGGGAAAATTTTTTGATAAGAAGGGTAAAATTTGCGTAGTTAGCAATGATAAATTTTACGATAGCGTAATAGGATTTTTTAACGCTTTAAGAGCCGAAAAAAGGGGGAAATTTAAAAAAATAACTTTACAAAAAGATGTAAGTTTAAAAATAGACGAGAATAGAAGCAAAGAGGTTGAAAATATTTTGTTAAAATCTTCAAATCTTCAAGAGCTTCATATCATGCTAAAAAGCGCTTATGGAGAGGATGAGGGGCTGGTTATATATAAAACTTTTAAGCAAAAAGCAAGACAAATTTATGCCTCCAAAATGCTTGCTTCGCCTAAAATAAAAACTCTGCCTAAGGAGCCTAAAAATAGCTCAAATTTGGATGATGAAACTAAACAAGATCAATTAAGCCCAATAAAAAATCCCGACACAAACAATCTTTTATCTAAAAATTCTCAGGAGATAAAGAAGATAGCAAGAGAAAGCAAGAACGCTTTGGAGTTTCATAACGCACTTATAAAAAAATACGGTAGCGGCGATGGAGTTACGATATATACGATTTTAAAAGATAGAGCAAAAGCCTATTTTCAAAAGAGAGGAAGTCTAAAATGATCTATCTAGTCGGTTCAAATTTGGATTATGAGGGTGCAAAGACGCTTAGGTTAAATGAGATCAAATTTAGTGAATTTGAAGTTGATTTAAGCGAATTTGAGGCACTTGTTATAACCTCTAAAAACTCTATAAAAGCATTAGAATTTAATAAAATCAAAATCGATAAAAATTTGCAAATTTACGCCATAGGCGACGCAAGTGCAAACGCGGCAAAACAGATAGGATTTGATAGAATTTATATCGGACAAAACTCGCACGGCAAAGAGTTTGCAAGCGAAATTTTACCGCTTTTAAAAGATAAAAAAACGCTTTATCTAAGAGCTAAAAAAACGGTTTCAAATTTAGGCGGGATTTTAGAAGCTGCAGGCGTTAATATCACTCAGATAGTAGCTTACGAAAATGTCTGCTTGAAGGCGGAAATAGGGCTAAAGCCTGAACCAAAAAGCGTGATCATATTTACCGCTCCTTCGGCGGTTAAGAATTTTATTTCAAATTTTGGCTGGGATGATAGCTATAAGGCCGTTAGTATAGGACAAACGACAAGCAAAGAGCTGGATAAATTTACAACTGCTACCACAAGTGAAATTCAAAGCGTAGAGTCTTGTATAAGGCTTGCTAAAACATTACTTTAAGCAAAATCACTATATAATTTACTTGCCTGAGTGATTTGGCAGCGTATTTTTTTGGGTCCAACACATTAGTATGGGCGAAGATGTGCGATATCTGTGTGATGTGGCTTTGCCTGAACGCTTACAAGCGCGAGAAGTTGCAACCTAAGGGATGTTGCCTATTTGCAAGGTTGGCTTTAATTTAGGGCCGCTTACTTACGCACCGCTCGCTCGGGTGTTTTAAATTTACGGAGACGGCATGGATATACTAATAGTCGGCAGCGGCGGGCGCGAATACGCCATAGGCTTAAAGCTTAAAAGCGAAAAAAACGTCGGTAAAATCTACTTTGCTCCGGGCAATGGAGCCACTTCAAAACTTGGCGAAAATATCAAATATAAAAATTATGAAGAGCTTGCAAAATTTGCTAAAGACAAAGGTATAAATTTAACTATCGTAGGTCCTGAAGCGCCGCTTAGCGAAGGGATAGTGGATATCTTTAAGGCAAATGACTTAACTGTCTTTGGACCAAGTAAGAGTGCTGCTAGGCTTGAGGGCTCAAAGGCTTTTATGAAAGATTTTCTTGCAAGACACGCTATAAAAACGGCTAAATATCTAAATACCGATGACGTAAATAAAGCAAATGAATTTATAAAATCCTTAAAAACACCGATCGTGGTAAAGGCGGACGGACTATGTGCAGGCAAGGGCGTAATAATAGCAAAAACTCATGAAGAGGCCTTTGAAGCTGCTAAAGAGATGCTAAACGGCGAAAGCTTTGGCGAGGCCGGCAAAAGAGTAGTTGTAGAAGAGTTTTTGGACGGATTTGAGCTTAGTTTTTTTGCTCTATGCGATGGCGAAAATTTCGTAAGCTTGCCGGTAGCTCAAGATCACAAAAGACTGCTTGATAATGACGAGGGTCCAAACACGGGCGGTATGGGGGCGTATGCACCAAGTCCGCTAGCTACGAAAGAGCTTATAAAACAAGTTGAAGAAGAAGTAGTAAAGCCTACTTTAAGGGGTATGAAAGCTGAGGGAAATGAGTTTTGCGGAGTACTCTTTGTAGGACTCATGGTGGTTGAAAACGAGCCTTATGTGCTTGAATTTAACGTTCGTTTCGGTGATCCCGAGTGTGAGGTTTTGATGCCTTTGATTGAATCTGATCTGAGTGAAATTTTATATAAGGCAGCAAGCGGAAGGCTTAGCGAAATAGACGTTAAGATAAAGGATGAATTTGCTGTCGGAGTCGTAGTTGCTAGCAAAAACTATCCTTATAAAAACAGCCCTAAAGCCAAAATAAGCGTAGAAAATGTTCCCCAAGGCTCTCATATAGCCTATGCGGGAGTTAGCGAAGAAAGCGGTGAAATTTACGCTGACGGCGGTAGAGTGCTAGTATGCGTAGCAAGCGCAAAAAATGTAAAAGAGGCTAGAGATAGGGCTTATAAACTCTGCGAAAATGTAAAATTTGACGGTATGCGGTACCGCAAAGATATCGCTTGGCAGGCTCTTAGATGAGCGAAAATATCCTAGATAAGCTTGACAGAGAAGGTATTCGCCTAGCTTCTACCAAAAAGCGCGCTATGTCTTATCTGATAGACGAGCTTTTGATATCTGTTTTGTTTACCGTGATTTACTGGGGCAAATTTGCAGAGACGAGCAGCTATGAAGAAGTGATGAATATAACTTACTCTTTGATTCCTCAAGTTGTGATGCTAAAGGTTTTGTATCAAGCGTTTTTTATCTGGTATTACGGCGCAACTCTTGGCAAAATCGCCATGAAGATAGTTTGTGTAGATTTAGCACTTTTAGATAAGCCCAATTTAACTGCTTCCATCATAAGAAGTATCGTTAGGATCATTAGCGAAAACTGCTTTTTCCTTGGCTTTGCTTGGGCTTTTGGAAACCAAACTCTTCAAACGTGGCATGATTTGACCGCAAAGACAGTGGTGATCGATGTTTATTAGAATATTTTTTATATTTATTTTTTCCGTTTCAGCCCTTTTAAGCGCTCAGGATTTTGAGCTTTTAGCCGATGACGTAAATCGTCAAGGAGATATCGTAACAGCTGAAAAAAACGTACTTGTTTATTCTTCAGAGTATCTGATAAGCGCGGACAAGGCTGTTTATGATCAGCAAAAACGTATCTTAGAGCTATTTGGCAACGTAAATGTAATGCGTGGAGAGGATGAAGTATCTCGCTGCGGGTATGCTAAAATCGATCTAAATAGCAAGAATAGCAGCTACGAAGCGCTATTTATGATGAATCGCGATATGGAAGTTTGGATGCAAAGCGATGAGAGCGAGAGTAATGAAAAATACTACAAAACAAACGGCTCTATCGTATCAAGTTGTAATGTCCAGGATCCTGACTGGAGTATCAAATTTAGTAGCGGAAAGCTAAATAAGCAAAGTAAGTTTTTGCACCTTTATAATCCGGTTTTTTATCTAGGTAAAGTTCCTGTTTTTTATCTGCCTTATTTTGGATTTTCAACCGATACTAGACGCAGAACGGGACTGCTTCCTCCTGAATTTGGCTACGGTAAAAGCGATGGATTTTTTTACAGGCAGCCGATTTATATAGCCGAATATAACTCATGGGACATAGAGCTAAATCCGCAGATTAGAACGATGCGCGGTAATGGAATTTATTCTAAATTTAGATTTGTTGATTCGCCTTATTCTAAAGGCTTTATTGCTATGGGTAAATTCTGGGATAAAGCAAGCTATAAAGAAAGGCAGATTGCCAAAAACTCAAACAGACTTCCTTTAAAAAACAAAACTCACGAAGGCATAGAGGTAAGGTATGAGCGAGATCGTTTGGTAAAGCATCTTATAGACGAGAATTTGCAAGAAGGATTGTGGCTTGACGCTACTAAATTAAACGATATAGATTATATAAATTTAAAGAGTAGAAGCGGGGGTAATAATGATGAAAATTCACTTGTTACTTCTAAATTTAACTACTTTATAAGTAGCGATGAGCACTATTTCGGAGCTTATGCAAGGTATTATATAGATACTGCAAAGGTGGGTAGCCTAAACGAAAACAAAGACACATTGCAGGAGTATCCTAGCTTTCAGTATCACAAATACGTAGATTCTATCTTTTTGCCGAATTTGCTATACTCTGTTGATTTGCATTCGCACAATTACACTAGAAAGATAGGCGTTAAGGCTACTCAATACGAGTTTAAGCTTCCTTTGTCTTTGCATATTCCTCTTGTAGACGAATATCTGAATTTCTCCTACTATCATGATTTTTATGCTACTTTGGTTAATTATTCAAACAAAATTTATAGACCGACAGGCGATGAGGATAAGAGTGCAAGTTATATGGAAAATGCACATAAATTCTCGCTTCATACTGATTTGGCTAAAGCTTATGAGAGCTTTTATCATAGCTTGAATTTGGGGATTGATTATGTATTTAGAGGATATCATGACGGTAGTTTGCCTGATGATTATGAAGTTACTCAAAACGATGAAGATATCTATGTCTATGATGCGCTTGGTCGCAAATATCAAAATTTCATAGGTTCTCAATACACTGAAGACGAAGTTGCCGGCAGACTAACACAGTATTTTTTCACTGGCGAGGGCAGAAAGTATCTAAGACACACAATTTCTCAAGGATACTATACGCAAAAGAGCGAGTATTCGAATTTAAAAAATATAATAGCCGTTTTTCCTTTTACGAATTTATCTCTTTATAATAAGCTTGAGTATTCTCACAAATACAAAAAATTAGAAAAAATACAATCAGGCATTAACTATTCAAACGAGTATTTCGGCTCAAATTTATGGCATACATTTGAGCGTAAAAACTTAGAAGATAAGCAAAATTTTATTTACGGCTCGGGTTTTATAAATTTGCCTCGTCAGTATAGATTGCTTGGCGGACTTCAGTATGATATACAAAGAGAGTATACTAAACACTGGCACTTAGGAATAGGGCATAAAAGAAAGTGCTGGAATTATTCTATAGTTTACGAAGAAGACATTGAGCCTATCACTACAACAAGCGGTTCGGCATCCAAGAAGTCAAAAGGCGTTTATTTTACGATAAATTTCTACCCTATGGGTGGTATTAATTACGATTTTTCGTTAGACAGCATTACCGGTGATAGCTCAAAGGAGCAAAATAGATGAGTTATATAGACGAGCTTATGTTTGAAAACCAGCTTGAAGCCGCAGCCAAGTTGCTTGAAATTTTGCCCAAAAAAGAGCTTACGGAAAACAACTATCTTGTTATTTGCTCTTCTATCGACTCAGTTATATTAACTGACGTAGTATCAAGAGGGCTAAATTTAAGCTACGAAATGCTCTTTACGGAAAGAGTTTTTGCTCCGAACAATCCCGAGTGCGAGATTGCTATGGTAAGCGAAACCGATGAGATACTTGTGCATGACGAGCTTGTTAAGTCGTTCGGGATAAGCTATGACTTCATATACGGTGAAGCTCAAAGAAAGTATGAGGAGAAAATTTTAAAAAACGTATATAAGTACAGAAAAGGAAATTTAATAGGAAATTTAAAAGATAGAAACATCTTGTTAATCGACGAGGGTTGCGAGACGGGCATAACCGCTCTCATTTGCATCAAAACTCTTATGAAAGAGGGCGTTAAATCCGTTAGATACGCTACTCCGCTTATAGCTACGAATGTAGCAAGTCAATTAACCCAACTTGTAGATGAAATTTATTCCGTGCATAAGATCGCAAATTTTATCGACGTGGATTTTTACTACAAGAACAAGATCGAACCAAAGCCGTCAGTTATACTCTCTATATTGGAAGAGAGTCCATTTTATATACCACTACAAAAACAAGGAGATATTAAAGCATGCAATATTCAATAGAAGTTAATAACCAAATTGAAATTTATGATATAAACAAAGTCGCAAAACAAGCAAGCGGAGCCGTTTTGTTGCGAGTGAAAAATACGGTCATTTTAGCAACCGTAGCAAGAGAGGATACTCAAGTAAGCGAGGATTTTTTACCGCTAACGGTGCAATATATAGAAAAAGCTTATGGCGCAGGCAGAATTCCCGGCGGATATGTTAAGCGCGAAACTAAACCGGGTGACTTTGAGACTCTAACGGCTCGCATCATAGATCGTTCCTTGCGACCTCTTTTTCCAAAGGGCTATGCATATCCTACGCAAATCGTAGTTATGGTACTCTCTGCCGATCCTGAAGTTGATTTGCAAGTAGTTTCTTTAAATGCAGCTTCCGTCGCCCTTTATCTAAGCGATATTCCTGTGAATTCTCCTGTGTGTGGTGTGAGAGTCGGGTATATAGACGATAAATTTGTCATAAACCCAAGCAATTCTGAGCTAAAAAGCAGCGCTCTTGATCTATATGTGGCAGGCGTTAAGGATGAGCTTTTGATGATAGAGATGAGAAGTATCGCTCAAGCAAGAGGTGAAGTTATGCCTATGATAGCCGTTGATGCGATTATGGATCCAAATTTAAATGACGGTATTATTTTACAGCAATACATGAATGAATTTAGCGAAGATCTTATCGTAGAGGCTATAGCCGAAGCCGGCAAAGCGATACTTAGGGCATCAAACGCTTATGAAGAGGCGTTTGAATCGCATAAAAAGGCTGATGCCGAGCTTGAGCTAAAACCCGAGATAGAAAACGAAAGTATCGCGATATATCTTGATGAATTTTATAAAGACGATGTGAAATTCGCTATAAATCAGATGGCAAAAAGCGAGCGCGCAAGCGAGCTAAATAAGATAGCCAAGCAGGTTTTAACCGATGAAGTTGCGCAAAAAGAGGGCTGGGAAGAGGACGTGATAATGAACGTTCTTGGCAAATATAAGAAAAAAATCGTTAGAAACCAGATCATAAACGAAGGTTTAAGAGCCGACGGCAGAGGACTTAAGGATGTGCGCCCTATAAGTATCGAGACAAATATATTGCCAAATGCACATGGCTCTTGTCTCTTTACGCGCGGACAGACTCAAGCGCTTGTGGTAGCTACGCTTGGAACGGATACGGATGCGCAGATGTATGATATGCTTACCGAAAAATCTGCAATCGTGGATAAATTTATGTTTAACTACAACTTCCCGGGCTTTAGCGTAGGCGAAGCTAGCCCTCTAAAGGCTCCTGGCAGAAGAGAGCTTGGGCACGGAAACTTGGCTAAGCGCGCTCTTGCTCCAAGTGTGGATGTAAATTCTCCTTATACGATTCGTTTGGTTTCTGAAATTTTAGAATCAAACGGCTCAAGTTCTATGGCAAGCGTGTGTGGAGGCTCTCTTGCTCTGCGTGCCGCAGGAGTAGATACCGTAAAACTTGTAGCAGGTGTTGCTATGGGGCTTGTGTTTGAAGGCGACAAGCATGCGGTTTTAACCGACATAATGGGGCTTGAAGATCATGACGGCGATATGGACTTTAAAGTTGCCGGAAGTAGCGAGGGTATAACCGCGCTTCAAATGGATATAAAGCTTGGAGGAATTAGCCTTGATGTTTTAAAAGAGGCTCTTTATCAAGCTCGTGAAGGAAGACTTCATATCTTAAATTTGATGGAAAAAGCAAACGAAGAGATAGCTGTAAATGATGAAATTTTACCTAAACTTGAGCTATTTAGCGTTGATCCTAGCAAGATAGTAGATATCATCGGACAAGCTGGCAAGACCATAAAAGAGATCATAGAGAAATTTGAAGTTTCCATTGATCTTGATAGAGAAAAGGGCGAAGTAAAAATCGCAGGAGCTCAAAAGACAAAGGTTGATGCGGCGAAAGATTATATCATCCAAATAGTTTCAAAAGACGGCTCTAAAAACGGATTTGGCGGAAAAAGAAGAGACGGCAGAGATAAAGATAGAGCAAAGCCTACCTTTAATATAGGCGATGAATTTGAAGGCGAGGTTAAAAAAGTAGTCGAATTTGGAGCTTTTGTAGGACTTAAGGGCGGAGTTGACGGCTTGCTTCATATCTCAAAAATTTCAACACCGCTAAAAGAGGGCGATAGAGTAAAGGTCAAAGTAAGCGAGCAAAAAGGGCATAAAATTTCCCTTGTTTTAGCAGAATAATTCAAAAGGATAGTATCATGCAGTATAAGAAGTTGCTTTTCCCAATCGGTGCGGGGGATGATGTAAAAGAACGAATTTACGGGGCTTTGCTCGTGGCTAAGCATTTTGATACGCATATTGAAATTTTAGCCAGTCAGCTTGATCCAAGCGCGGTTTATAATATGAAAATGACTCTTCGCGGCGGAGTTTTGTATGAGGAGTTTTTAAAAGCTGCAAAGGCGGAGCTTGGCGTGGAGCACGAGCAAAACGAGGCTTTGTTTAAGAAAATTTGCGCCGAACTTGGCGTGGAGATAAGCGATACTCCTACGGGCAAGGCAAGCGCAAAATTTGTTACTAAAAGTGGCAAAAGAAGCGTTGTAGTAGAGCATGAGTCGAAATTTTGCGATATGGTTGTAGCTGCAGCTCCGCTTGACGGTAGGGTTACGGGCACATTTGAGGCTGCGGTACTAAAAAGCGGCAAGACGGCAATAGCCATACCAAGAAAACTAACGAAATTTGGCACGGATAATATCCTTGTAAGCTGGAACGGCTCTACTCAAAATTCGCGCGCGCTTTCAAGCTCGATAGACCTGCTTAAAAAAGCAAAAAAGGTTCATTGTATCACTTGTAAAGCTCATCCTGACGAATCTGCCGAAGAGAGCTTAAAAAAGCTTGAAGAGTATCTAAAGATACACGAGATAAACGCGACTTTTGAAATTGTAAAGACTACTTCAGTTCCGGGTGAAGCGCTTTTAAGATCTGCGAAGGAAGGGAATTTTGATCTTATAGTTGCAGGCAGATACGGCGAAAACGGCTTTAGAGAAATTTTCCTTGGCGGAACTACGAGATACTTTTTAAAACACACGCAAATTCCTGTATTTATGTAACAAAAAGGGCGTATATGCCCTTTTTAGCTAAATTCCAATGATTTAAAATTGATTTCGCATTTTTAAATGTTTTATTAAATAGGCAAATTTAAGCTATTTAAATCTCAAAAATCTACCAGCATTTCGTTTGGATAGTGAAATTTAAATACAAAATTTTAGTAAGTATAAATAATGAGATCAAAAGAGGGGAATCGCCCCTCTTTAATGTTAATTTTTAAGAGTATTTTTTAAAGGAATTCTCTTTCTTGTCGTGTAGTCGTTAGGGTAATTTTTAGCCAAGTAAGTAAGGATCAAATTCTCACTTTCAGGATCAAATTCCCAAAGTCCTTGCGTTTCTTGCATCCATCTTATCAGGTCTTTCCATGTTTGCCTATCACCTTTTTGTTTGGTTACTAGCGTTAAACTGTGGCATGCCATGCAGTTCCCCACTATAAGCTCCCAGCCTTCATCTATCTTAAGCCCTGTTTCAGGGTCGATCTTAGGCTCGTTCGCTAGTGCAAAGCTAAGCCCAAGAAGCAGTGCGAGTAATTTTTTCATAGCTTACCCCACATATACGGCTACTCTATGGCAACTGTTGTTTAGGTAGCCTTTTGGATTCCATGCAGGAAGAACCATTGGCTGCTTTTTACCGTTTGTGTCGGTAGCTCTTGCCCAGACTTCATAGTATCCTTTTTGAGGGAATTTGACCGAAGCTTTCCATGACTGCCACGCAAGCCTGTTTAGAGGTTTTTCTATAGTTGCCTTTTGCCATGTTTCGCCAAAATCGATGCTTATCTCCATCTCTTTTACTTCTAGGTCGCCTGCCCATGCTTTGCCGCGAACTTCAAGCGTCTTGTCAAGCTCCATTTTGAAATTTGTAACAGGATGAGATATGACTGATTTTACAGGCATTGATTCAATGATCTTCATCTCGGTATCTTTGCTTACTTTTGTTCCGGGAGCTACAGGATTAACAGGCACTTTATACGATTCTGACATTTTTGGTCCGTCATGAACTATATTTCTAACGGAAAGTTTAGTTAGCCATTTGCCTGAAACGGAACCCGGAAAACCTCCCGCAACAAGTCTTAACGGATAGCCGTTCATAAATGGAATATCGGCTCCTTCGTAAGCCCATGCTATAAGCGTTTCCTCCTCAAGAGCTTTTTTGATAGGGATTCCTCTGCTAATCGGCTTTTTGGTAGCATCTCCGTCAAGCGGGATATCGATACCTTCGTAGCCTACATAAACCGCATCGTTTTTAATACCGCAACTTTCTAACACGTCTTTTACTCTCACGCCTGTCCATCTTCCGCAAGCTATCGCGCCAACTCCCCACTGAGTACCGCTTGTAGCAGGTATGATCTCGCCTCTACCGTTTCCGCCGCACTCAACGGTTAGAGCGTAGGTGTAGTGTTTAAATTTCTTTTTTAGCTCTTCAAGCGTAAAGGTAGTAGGCTTAAGACAGCTCTCTCCATCAATTACGAGCTTCCAATTTTTAGGATCGAGATCTTTTATCTCCGGTGCTAAACCGTTGTTTCTAACAAAAAAATGCTCAGGTTTTACAAATTCCGAATCAAAAAATTGAGGTAAAGTTTCTGCCGTTATAGGCTTGTCATTGTGGTAAAGAAGTCCGTTTTTACCCTCTATTTTGAAATTTTCATCTACTGCGGCAAGCGCTGCAGGTATAAGTCCGCTTGGATAATTAGCTGCAAAAGGGATGTTTGCTCCAACCAGTGCCGCAAACGCTAGAAGCGAGCTTTTCTTTAAAAATCCTCTTCTGCTCTCATCGGTCTTTCTTCCGAATATATCAAGATCAGCCTTGATAGGATCTTGTTTATAAGCCTCAAAGAAACCTAACTCTTTTTTGTTTTTCATCTCATCTCCTTGTTTTGATGTTTGATTGAAGAAATTTTAAGATAATAATATTTTAGAAACAATATAAAAACGAATTAATATTTAAAGTTTAAGCAATTTCGCTACTAAAGTAATATTTATAGTTATAAATAAATTATCTTATATTTAGAGTATGATTTTGCAGTCTTAATTAAAAAACCTATAATATAGATAGTATTTATTGTAATTGTGTATAAATTTAAGCTTATATTGAATTTAAATAAAATTTAATACATTTTAAGATTTGAGTTTTGAAGTATGGTGCGATCAGCGAGATTTGAACTCGCACACCTACCGGCACTACCCCCTCAAGATAGCGTGTCTACCAATTCCACCATGATCGCAACAGAAGTAAAATTTATAAAGAAATTCAGCCCGAAGTTGGGCTGAAATATTAAAACATTGGGTTTGCGTAAAGAATAATTAGTGTAACAACAAGTGCGTAGATAACTTGCGCTTCGATCATCGCTAGAGCGATAAACATTGTTGTCATAAGTTTGCTACCAACGCCAGGGTTTCTAGCTGTTCCTGAGATTGTAGCAGAAGCAGTGCTTCCCATACCGATAGCTCCACCAAGTGCCGCAAGACCTAGACCAAGAGCAGCTGCAAGAACTGAGTATGATTTTAGCATTTCGCCGTCACCTGCAAATGCAAATGAAGCAAGTGCAGCCATAAGAAAAAGAATCTTTTTCATGAAATTTCCTTTGATGAATTTAAGCCAGTTCGGATCAGACCCCTACTTTGAAACTTTGTGGCGCATTTTATATAAAATTTGCTTTGATTTAGTTAAATTTTGAAAAATTTATCAACTAAATTTGTTTGTATCTAAAAATGCTACAAATTTACAAAATATTTTTAAGCTGTTTCGATTTTATACGAATTTATTAACAAAATTAATGAAATATTTTTAAGCTTAGAAATTTAAAAGCTTTTTTATGCTAATTTAAGATTTTTTAATGATTTTAAATAAAATTAAGGTTTGCTAAGTGCAGGATAAGTTCTCTAAAATCGGCTTTATATTAGCCGTTGCAGGAAGTGCGGTAGGTCTTGGAAATGCTTGGAAATTTCCATATTTGGTCGGACAAAACGGCGGCTCGGCTTTTGTTCTTTTGTATTTGTTTTTGACGTTTTTTATCGGACTTACCATATTTTTTGGTGAAGTAGCGATAGGAAAACTTTCAGAATCAGATCCGGTAAATGCTTTTAAAAAGCTTGCGACCACGAATAAAAACAGCTGGAAATTTGCCGGTTTTACTATGCTTGGAGCGATTATTCTCGTATCGTTTTATACCGTCGTTATAGGCTGGATATTTAAATACGCTTTTATGGTTTTAACGAATTTGCCAGCCGATATAGAGACTTCGGCCGCTATATTTACCGATTTTGTCTCAAAAGACGCATCGTCTCAAATTCTATTTTTTACTATCACAAATATAATTTGTTTTTACATTGTTTCAAAAGGTATCAAGAGCGGGATAGAGCGTGTAAATGTGTGGCTTATGCCGTCTTTGTTGGTGCTTGTGATAGCAATGCTTGCATACTCCGTTACTATGGACGGCTTTATGCAGTCGGCTAAATTTTTGCTGGTGCCTGATTTTACCAAGATAACTTTTGATAGCGTTCTTACCGCGCTTGGACTTGCATTCTTTACGCTTTCATTGGGTGTGGGCGTCATTATAGTTTATTCTGCAAATTTGCCAAACAATACGAATTTAGTAAGCTCGTCCATAATCATCGTCATCATTAACGTAATAATGGGAATTTTAATAGGCCTTGTCATATTTACTTTTGTGTTTGAGTTTGGCGCCGAACCTAGTCAGGGAGTAGGGCTTGTGTTTATCTCCTTGCCTACATTGTTTGCTAAGCTAGGCACATTTGGGCATATATTTGCTTTTGCGTTATTTACCGCTCTTATATTTGCAGGTATTACTTCGGCTATCTCGATGCTTGAGCCTTTTACATATTATCTTATAAGAGAATTTGGCTTTACGCGCAAAAAAGCCCTTATCAGCATAGCCGCTTTCGTATATATCGCCGGAATTTTATGTATATTTTCAAATATTGAAGGCGTTAAAGAGAATTTGGTCTTTTTTGGCAAAAGTTTGTTTGATTGCCTTGATTATCTGGTTTCAAATATCATCATGCCTATAGGCGGTATCACGGTATCGGTTTTTGTCGGATTTGTAATCAAAAAAGAGGCATTACGTGAGCTTTACGGTCCTTATATGAGCAAATTTATGTTTGATCTTTGGTATTTTATGATTAGATACATTGCTCCGATTGCCATAGCCGTTATATCCGTAAATGCCATTTTGAGCTAGTTTATGCCAAGCGATAAATTTTCTAAAATAGGCTTTATACTCTCAATCGTAGGTGCTGCTATCGGACTTGGAAACGCTTGGAAATTTCCATATATGGTAGGCAGCAACGGAGGTTCGGCTTTTGTGCTTTTGTATCTTGTGTTTGCCGTAGTTGTGGGGCTTAGTATATTTTTTGCCGAGATGGCAATGGGTAAAATTTCAAACGCAGATCCGGTAAATGCTTTTAGGATGCTTGCTCCAACACACTCAAATTTATGGAGTTTTGCGGGCATCATGATGATCACGGGTGTCTTTGTGGCGTCTTTTTACACGCTTATCATCGGCTGGGTTATCAAGTATGCAGTTGCGTCTTTAGGAACTTTGCCTGTTAAGATAAGCCAATCGGGCGAGAATTTTAATAACTTCATCTCAACTGATATCCTAGGGCAGGTTATTTACTTTTCTATCGCTTTTTTTGCTTACTTTTTTATACTTTCACGCGGAGTAAAAAGAGGAATTGAGCGCATAAATTTATGGCTACTGCCTATGTTTTCGCTTCTTCTTGTTGCGATGCTTGTTTATTCTATGCAGATGAAGGGCTTTGGCGAGGCAGTTAAATTTTTGCTTGTATTTGATTTTTCAAAACTAACTAGCGAAGCCGTGTTTATGGCGCTTGGACTTGCGTTTTTTACGATGTGCGTTGGTATAGGCGCTATCATCACTTATTCAACCAGCCTTGATAGCAAGACAAATTTATTCACCTCTTCTCTTTATGTCGTTATCTTAAACATCGTTTTTAGCATAGTCATAGGACTTATCGTATTTACATTTGTATTTGAGTTTGGAGAAAAGCCTAGTCAAGGTGTTGGACTTGCGTTTATCTCGCTTCCGACGCTTTTTGCCAAGCTTGGAGCCATAGGAAATTTACTGAGTTTTGCCTTTTTTACCGCTCTTGTTTTTGCAGGGCTTACTTCGGCTATTTCTATGGTAGAACCGCTTATATTTCACATAGTAAAAGAGTATAAAATTTCGCGCTTTAAAGCGATTTTGATCGTAGGAATTTGCGTGTATGTGCTTGGCGTGCTTTGTGCGCTTTCAAATACGAATATGTTTAAAGAGAGCCTAACGTTTTTTGGCAAAGGATTTTTTGACATACTTGATTATATCAGCTCAAATATCCTGCTTCCTCTTGGCGGTATAGTTATAGCCGTCTTTGTCGGATTTTTTATGAAAAAAGAGATGTTAGAAGAGCTGTTTTTGCCATATATGGGTAAAATTGTGTTTAAAATTTGGTATTTCTTGCTTAGATACGTAGCGCCGACTTGCGTCGTGCTCGTTATGATTAGGCAGATTGTGGGGCAATAAATGGAGCAAAAACTACTAAAGATAGAGAAAATTTTTAATAAACTAGCAGATATTATCGGATACATCTGTATATTTGTGATGTTTTTGATGATAGCCGATGTGTTTTTTAACGTAACTGCTAGATATTTTTTCAAATACGGCAATGTAGGGCTTCAGGAGCTTGAGTGGCACTTTTTTAGCATTATCATAATGCTTGGCATGAGTTACGCGCTTAAAGAGGACGTTCATGTGCGAGTCGATGTCTTTTATGACGGATTAAAGCCCAAAACAAAGGCGATTATAAATATGCTTGGAGTTGTGTTTTTTATCCTTCCTTTAGCGCTTCTTGTGGCTTGGCTTAGCTTTGATTATGTGGTTGAAGCTTATGAATCAAATGAAGGAAGTGCAGATCCCGGCGGACTTCCTTATCGCTGGATTATAAAGGCTTTTATACCGTTTTCTTTCTATCTTTTGATATTTTTTAGCATAGGCTACTTTATCAAATACCTAAATTTATATATAGCGTGCAAAAAAGAGGAGCGAAAATGACCGGCGTTGTGATGTTTTTAGCTGCTCTTTTTATGCTTGCTATAGGATTTTCGGTTGCATTTACTTTTGGAGCTATTTCTGTTATCTTTGGGCTTATAGGGGCTATAGTGGAGAGCTTTGGTGACGGAGATGGCTTTGTGGGCGGGCTTGAAATTTTTAAAGAGATGTTTGCTTTTATGCCTTATAGAATTTATTCCATCATGGAAAATAAAATCCTAATAGCCGTGCCTCTTTTTGTATTTATGGGCATAATTTTACAAAAGACCAAGCTTGCCGAGCGTTTGCTTGAAAGCATGGCGTTTTTATTTGGAGAAATTCGCGGAGGTGTGGCTATCAGCACCGTCTTAGTCGGCGCTCTTCTTGCGGCTTCAACGGGAGTTGTGGGGGCAAGTGTCGTGGCTATGGGTGTGATGAGTTTGCCTGTCATGCTAAAGTACAGATACAATAAAGCCTTAGGATGTGGCACCATATGCGCTTCAGGTACACTTGGGCAGATCATTCCGCCTTCTATCGTGCTTATCATCTTGGGCGATGTATTTACCGTGCCTGTTGGAGATCTATTTCGCGAGGCTATAGCTCCGGGGCTTGCTCTTGTAGGAGCTTATATAGCTTATATTTTATTTGTTTCTTATATGAATAAAGACTACGCTCCGCCGGTGATTGATGAGAGCGGGATACCAAAAAGCAAGCAAATTTTTAATGCGATTAAGGCTATTTTACCCCCTCTTGTGCTTGTATTGCTCGTTCTTGGCTCTATCTTTAACGGTATTGCCACACCGACTGAGAGTTCGGCGTTTGGTTGTGTGGGTGCGATAATACTTTCTGTCTGCTACAGAACTTTTTCATTTCAAACTCTAAAAGAAGCACTTGAAGAAAGCGTTAAAACCACCGCTATAATCTTTACCATACTAATAGGTGCAACAGCCTTTTCTATGGTATTTAGCTACACCGGAGGCGATGAGGTCGTAGAAGCCTTTATGTCAAATTTGCCCGGCGAAAAATGGGGCTTTATAATCTTAGCCATGATTACTATCTTTGTGCTTGGATTTTTTATAGACTTTGTTGAAATTTCTTACATCGTACTTCCTATCTTGGTGCCTATTGCTATGAATTTAGGTATAAATCCTCTATATTTTGCCATTATAATAGCCATGAATTTACAGACTTCGTTCTTAACTCCGCCTTTTGGTTTTAGTCTCTTTTATCTTAAGGGAGTTACTCCGCCTGAAGTTAGCACGATGGATATTTATAAAGGCGTAGCGCCGTTTATCCTGCTTCAAATTTCCATACTTATAATATTTACCATAATACTACTTTAAAATCGCTCCTTGCAAATTTGCAAGGAGAGTTTGATTAAAATAGAGCATTAACATTTAGGCGTTATAATTTTATAAATTTAAAACAGGAGAATTTATGAAAGCCTTAAGTCTTATTTCTATCCCTGCGGTTTTTGTTTTGGCTGATTCAAGCTTGCTTGAAATTTATAAAAACAGGGCATTTTTTCATCAGAATTTAAGCGATGCTAAAAGCTCTTTTTCTATCGAGGTTCCAAATACCATAAATATAAGAGATATCGACATTTCGGCAAGCTGTGAAGTACAAAATTTAACCTTAAATGATGCCGAGTTCGTAAAAGACGATGAATATAGCTTACATGAGGAGCTCTCAAAACGTATTAAAAACCTTAATAACAAACTATCCGCACTTAACTCAAAGTCAAATTTTTTATCGGACTTTACTCCAAGCGATAAGATGACGGCTGATAGTTTAAAAGATGAGAGCGATAAGCTTTATGAGGTTGTGTTAAAAAATTTAGATGAAATTTCAGACACTCAAAAAGAGCTTGAAAAGCTAAATTTAGAACTTAATAAATTTAAAGTAAAGCAGGTTAAAAAGCTTGATCTAAGCTTTGAGTGCGAGCCTAAATTCGTAAAAATTTCATATCCCGTAAATGTAAAACTTGATCTGCAAAATGAAATTTCAGCCGACACCTCAAAATCTCAAGTAGATATCATTCAGGGCTTAAGCTTAACTAGCCCGTTTGTAAAAGATATAAAGAACCTTGATATCGCGCTTTATCCTTTTAGCTACTCGTCAAATTTGATCCCGCCGCATTTTTATCCGTGGTATGAGGGCAAGCCCGAGCCTAGACCTGTAAATAGCATGGCTGCACCGATGATGGAGATGGCTGATGCCGCAAGCATTAAGATGAGAAGCGCTAAGATGACCGCAAGTGAAGTAAGCGGACAAAATGTCCAAAACACCCTATCAAATTCATGGAGAATTTCAAACGTAAATTTAAAAGCGGGCGAGGATAATAAATTTGTCTATGATAGACAAAGCGTAAAGGCTAAATTTGAGATAGTCATAGACGGATACAGCGGCTCAAACGGCTATATCAAGGCTATCTTTACTCCTATAAAAAGCATGGAGTATGCAAGCACGGCCATGAAGATAGACGGCATAAGCGTGGGCAAGAGCTCAAGCTTTAGTCTAAAGCCGAACGAAGAGAATTTCGTATATTTTGGTAAAAACGATCTCATAAGCGTTAAAAAAGAGAGTCTTGTTAATTTTACTAAAGAGAGCTTTTTCGGTAACAAAAAGAAAATTTCAACCGGCTTTAGCTACGAGATAAAAAACGGCTCAGATAAGCCTTGGGATATAACTCTTATAGAAAAAGTTCCCGTTTCAACGCATGATAGCATAAGCGTAGCCGTTAAAAATACGCCAAAAGAGAGCGAGATAAGCAAGCAGGGCGAAGTAAGCTGGAAATTTGAGCTTAAACCAAACGAGAACAAAAAAGTAGAATTTACTTACGAGCTTACAAAGCCAACAAATAATTAATAAAATTTGCATTTTTATAATTATTAATTAAAGCAAATAAAGATAAAATTAGCTTCGTTGAGCAAATTTAAACTACGACGGAAAGGCGACTTATGGCGAAAAAATTCATAGATGTAATGGATACCACCTTTAGAGACGGATTTCAGTCTGTTTTTGGTGCGAGAGTTTTGATGGATGACTTTTTGCCTGCCGTGAGCGCAGCAAAAGAAGCGGGTATCACACACTTTGAATTCGGAGGCGGCGCGCGCTTTCAGAGTCTTTATTTTTATCTGAATGAAGACGCCTTTGTTATGATGGATAAATTTAGAGAGATAGCGGGTAAAGACGCAAATTTGCAAACCCTAAGCAGAGGTGTTAATACCGTAACTCTTGATACGGGCAGTAGGGAGCTTGTGGATCTGCATGCTAAGATGTTTAAAAAGCACGGCACGACTACTATTAGAAATTTTGATGCGCTTAACGATGTTGAGAATTTAAAATACTCTGGAGAGCGGATAGTTCATCACGGACTTAAGCATGAAGTTGTAGTTACGATGATGGATCTACCTCCCGGATGTGTGGGCGCTCATGATGTGGCGTTTTACGAGAGAATTTTACGAGAAATTTTAGATGCAGGAATTCCTTACGATAGCGTTTGCTTTAAGGATGCAAGCGGTACAAGCAGTCCGCAAAAGGTATATGAAACTATAAAAATGGCTCGCAAGCTACTTCCTGCAAAAACTCACATCAGGCTTCATACTCACGAAACTGCAGGCGTTAGCGTGGCGTGCTATCTTGCTGCACTTGAAGCGGGCGCAGACGGTATCGATCTAGCCGCAAGTCCCGTAAGTGGAGGCACAAGCCAGCCTGATATACTTACTATGCTTCACGCCGTTAAAGGCAAGGACTACGATCTGGGCGGCCTTGATACTCAAAAAGTCTTAAAATATGAAAGAGTTTTAAAAGAGTGTCTTAAAGACTACTTTATACCGCCTGAAGCTACCGAAGTTAGCCCTCTTATACCGTTTTCTCCGATGCCGGGAGGTGCGCTTACGGCAAATACTCAAATGATGAGAGATAATAATATCTTAGATAAATTCCCTGATGTGATTGATGCTATGCAAGAGGTGGTTGAAAAGGGCGGATACGGCACTAGCGTAACTCCTGTGAGCCAGTTTTATTTCCAGCAAGCCTTTAATAACGTGATGTTTGGTAAATGGAAGAAGATTGCCGAAGGCTACGGTAAGATGGTGCTTGGCTACTTCGGCAAGACCCCGTCAAAGCCCGATAAAGAGGTCATCAAGCTTGCAAGCGAGCAGCTTGGGCTTAAACCTACCAAAGAAAATGCCATAGATATCGCAGATCGTGACGAAACAAAATCAATCAAATTTACAAAAGAGCTACTTAAAAAAGAGGGCATTGAAGCAACCGAAGAAAATATCTTTATAGCAGCCGCATGTAAGGAGAAAGGCATAGCGTTCTTAAAAGGAGAGGGTAAGGTAAATGTGCGCAAAATTTCTCAAATGCCTAAGGCAAAAGAGCAAATTTGCACTGCCAAAGAGAGCAAGGACGGCGTAAATGAAAAATATAGCGTTGTCGTAAACGGTAAAAAATTCGAAGTTGAAATTTACGATAGCCAAAATGCAGAAGTAGAGGTTAAAAGCATAAAGCCCGTAGGCGATGCTATGCTGATGCCTCCTGAAATTTCACCTGCGGGAAGAAAGGCTACCAATGAAAACGGTAGCGGCGAAGCCGTGGTAAGCAGCTTGCCGGGAAATGTATTTAAAATTTTAGCAAAAGTGGGAGATAAGGTTAAAAAAGGACAAATTCTTATTATTTTAGAAGCTATGAAAATGGAGATAGAAGTAGTTGCGCCAAAAGACGGCGTAGTGAGTTCAATCGAAGTAGAACAGGGGCAAACGGTCAAAAACGGTCAAATTCTAGCTAGAATTTAGTATTTTTTGATCTATGCTTTATAAAAATAAAATCAGATGATATAAATAAAAAGGAACAACAATGGTAAATGAATTCGATAAGTTGGGGTTGCAGGGTATCAAAAATATTTATCATAACTTAAGCTATGATGAGCTTTTTGAGCATGAGAAAAATAACGGCGAAGGAAGGGTGAGTAGCAACGGAACCTTTATGGTCGATACGGGTATTTTTACCGGCAGAAGCCCTAAGGATAAGTATTTCGTGAAGCAAGATCCAAGCGCTAAATACATCGCTTGGGGAAAGGTAAATCAGCCTATCTCAAAAGAGCTTTTTGACAAACTTCTTAAAAAGGCCAAGGATAGATTAAGCGGTAAAGATATCTACGTGCAAGACGCATTTTGCGGCTCTAGCGATAAGAGTAAAAAATCGGTTAGATTTATAACAGAGGTTGCTTGGCAGGCGCATTTCGTAAAAAATATGTTTATTCGCCCGAGCAAAGAGGATTTGGCGAAATTTAGCCCGGATTTTGTAGTTTATAACGCTTGTAAGTGTTCAAATGAAAATTTCAAAGAAGACGGCCTGAATTCAGAAGTTTTTGTTATATTTAATATAGAAGAAAACGTTGCCGTTATAGGCGGAACATGGTATGGCGGAGAGATGAAAAAAGGAATTTTTTCTATGATGAACTACTGGCTTCCGCTTGAAGGCAAGCTAAGTATGCACTGCTCTGCGAATGTAGGCAAAGAAGGCGACACGGCGCTTTTCTTCGGTCTTAGCGGAACGGGCAAAACCACTCTTTCAACAGATCCAAAAAGAAAGCTAATAGGCGATGATGAGCACGGTTGGGACGATGACGGCGTGTTTAACTTTGAAGGCGGATGCTATGCAAAATGTATAAACCTTGATCCTGAGAGCGAGCCTGAAATTTATGCAGCTATTAAGCGCAATGCACTACTTGAAAACGTCGTGGCGGATGCAAACGGAGTGGTTGATTATAAAGACGGAAGCAAGACCGAAAATACGCGCGTAAGCTATCCGATCGAGCATATTGAAAATCACGAGCCAAGCCTAAGTGCCGGACATCCGCAAAATATTATATTTTTAACGGCGGACGCGTTTGGCGTGCTTCCTCCTGTTGCAAAGCTTACAAAAGAGCAGGCGATGTATTATTTCTTAAGCGGATATACGGCTAAAGTTGCAGGAACAGAGCGCGGTATAACCGAGCCTGTAGCGACATTTTCCGCTTGCTTTGGAGAGCCTTTTATGCCGCTTCATCCAACCGTATATGCTAAGCTTTTAGGTGAAAAAATAGATAAGCACAACGTAAATGTATATCTTGTAAATACCGGCTGGAGCGGTGGCGCTTACGGGGTCGGCAAAAGAATGAGCATAAAAGCTACTCGCGCTTGCATAAACGCTATACTTGACGGAAGCATAAGAGAGTGCGAATTTGAGAATTTTGAGAAATTTAACTTATCTATCCCAAAAGAGCTTGCGGGTGTGGAAACAAAGCTTTTAAATCCGATAAATACTTGGGAAAATAAAGATGAATATATAGCCATGAGAGATAAGCTGGCTAAGATGTTTGAAGCAAATTTCAAACGATATGAAGATGTGAAAGAGGGCGTTGAATACGCAAAAGCAGGCCCAAAAGCTTAAATTTGGGCTGATTGCTTTCGGATTTATTTTTCTTGCGGGATGCGACTATAAAAATAGTTACGATCCCGCAAGACTCAAAGAGGCAAGCCAGCCTCAAATTTCTTACATAATCGATAGCGATGCGCTTAGCTATTTAAACGACTATCGCAGAGGCTCGGGACTGTTTGCGCTTAAATTCAATGAAAATTTAAGCCTAGCTTCTAAAAATCATGCCGAATACAGCGTAGCCAACTCACATATGGGGCATGACGAGAGTGCCGGGCTTGCAAAATTTACAGGCGTAACTCCGGGCGATAGAGCAAAATTTGCAGGCTATAGCTCTATGCACGTGCTTGAAAATATAGCTTATAAGAGTGACTTTATAACCTCCATAGACGGGCTTTTTTCGGCGATTTATCATCGGTTTGCCTTTTTAAATTTAAGCGTAAATGAAGTAGGTTTCAATGCGGCAACTTCTGATAAATTTAGCGCTTATGTTTTTTTGATGGGCAACTCAAATCTTAATGGCTTTTGCAAAAGAGGTGCGAGTGATAACGGTTCTGGTAAATTCTACACAAATGTCTGCGCGAATAAAGATATCAAAGTAAAAGACACTAGGCTTGAGGGGTTTTTAAAATCAACCAAACAGTATGTAAAATTCCCTGATAAAGCTCCTGTTGTGCCTTATTTTAGCGGCGAAGTTCCAGATCCGTTTCCTGAGTGCAAGATCACTGCAAACCCTGTAAGTATAGAGTTTAACGAGAATTTAAAAGATATAAAATTTCTGAATTTTGAAATTTATAAAGGCGATGAGAAACTTAGAAATTTAAAAATTCTAGATCAAAAAAGCGACATAAACCGCAAATTTTCATCTCATCAGTTTGCTGCATTTTCAAGAGATGTTTTTGAATTTGGCGCAGATTATACGGCTATTTTTAGTTACACGCAAGAAAATGAACCTAAACAGATAAAGTGGAATTTTAAGACCAAAACGCTTAAATTTCCTTATTTTGATGCAAAAGACGGCGATGTGCTGAGCGTAAAACCGGATACCGTATATGAAATTTTCTTTCGTCCAAAGGACTGCAACGACCTGCTTACAAGTTACTCTTATAATTCATCCGCTCTTTTAAATTCAGAGGTTAAACAAAGCGGAACAAACACTTTAAGCGTGAATTTAAGCGGCTTGGAGGGTGATATGCTTACGATAAAGACAAGCGGTGGAGATGAGGTCAAAGTTCGCCTTAGCGAAAGTTCGCCAAAAGCCAAAAGCGAACGCAAAATTTATATCATCAAAGCCACGCTTATGGTTATCGGCGTGATAATAGTATTTGTTCTTATAGGAAGAGGTTTAAGAAAGTAGGTTTAAGACTATTTTTGAAGCTTAAATTTTTACTTTCACATCAGCATTTCCAAGCGCTTTTAAAAGCTCGTCGGTATTTTTTATAGTGCCGATTTTTGTGTATTTATAAAAGCTCTCATTGAAATCTTTATAAAACAGCACTAGGGTATCTGATCTATACAGCATCAAATCGCCGACTTTTATATCTCCTTGAGCGGAATCGTTTAAGGATAAAATTTGCCCAAGTTTTGCAAATTTCTCTTTTGAAGCATGCTCTTTCATATCAAACTCTAAAGGCATAAGTTTTAAAATTCCGTAGAGTTTTTACTATTATAGCTTCAAATTTTAAAATCATAGAATTTCCATAATCTGTAGGCGATTTGGATTTTCTTTAGGCTAAATTTTATAAAATAGCATTTAAATTTAAAAAGGAAAAATCATGAAAAAGATGTGGTCGGGCAGATTTAAAAACGAAAGCAGCAAATTACTTGAAGAGTTTAACGCCTCTATAGGATTTGATAAGAACCTTTATCGCGAAGATATCGCAGGTAGCAAGGCTCATGCAAAAATGCTTGGCGAGTGCGGGATATTAAAGCAAGAAGAGGCGCAAACTATCATAAAAGGACTTGATATAGTTTTGGGCGAGATAGAGCATAATAAATTCGAGTTTAAAATCGAAGACGAGGACATCCACATGTCGGTTGAAAAGCGTCTAAGCGAGATCATCGGAAGCGAGCTTGGAGGAAGACTGCATACGGCGCGCAGCAGAAACGATCAGGTCGCTCTTGATTTTAGACTTTATGTGCAGCGTAGCTCGCTTGAAATCATGAATGAAATTTACTCTTTTGTCTCTACTTTAAGCTCTATTGCAAGCAAGCATCTTGATACGCTAATGCCCGGTTTTACGCACCTTCAGCACGCTCAGCCGGTAAGCCTTGCTTATCACTTGCTTGCTTACGCTTTTATGTTTAAGCGCGATTATGAGCGATTTGCAAGCTCGCATGAGCGAAATAACCTCTGTCCGCTGGGTTCAGCTGCGCTTGCGGGCACACCACATCCTATAGATAGAAAGATTGTGGCGCAAGAGCTTAAATTTAGCGGCGTTACGCAAAATGCGATGGATAGCGTTTCGGATCGTGATTTTGCTATGGAAATTTTATTTAACATAAGCGTTTTGATGACTCATGCTTCGCGTCTTTGCGAGGAGTTGATACTCTGGAGTTCGCAAGAATTTGGCTTTGTAACCATTAGCGATACTTACTCGACAGGAAGCTCCATCATGCCTCAGAAGAAAAACCCCGATGTAGCGGAACTTATCCGCGGAAAAACGGGTCGCGTAAATGGAAATTTAATAGCGCTTTTAACTACCATGAAAGGCTTGCCGTTAGCCTATAACAAGGACATGCAAGAGGATAAAGAAGGTGTTTTTGATAGCGTGCATACTGCGCTTACATCGGTTCATATCTTAAATGAGATGATGAAAGAGGCTAAATTTAATAAAAAAAGTATGCTTGAGGCGACTAAAAAAGGGCATTTAAGCGCAACCGATCTGGCTGATTTTCTAGTGCGAGAAAAAAACGTGCCGTTTAGAACCGCTCACTTTATCACGGGTAAAGCTGTGGCAAAGGCTGAGAGTTTGGGTGTTGATCTAAGCGAGCTTAGCTCTGAGCAGTTAAAAGATGTCGATGAAAATTTGGACGAAAATGCGGTTAAATTTTTAGATCTGCACGCCTCAAAAGAGGCTAGAACGTCGCTTGGCGGCACGGCAAATTCTAGCGTGCAAAAGCAGATAAATTTGATTAACGAGTGGCTGAAAAATTTGGATTTTTTACTTAAATGTATGTAGTATTAATTTTTATAAAAGGCATTTTATGCTTGAATATTTTAAAGCAAATATAATTTCGATTGTTATAGGCGTATCAGGTTTTTTGTCAGCTATTGTTACTTTGTTTATTAATCTAAATGATTTGATAAGTATAAAATGGCTTGTTTTTGTTATTTTTATTTTTCTAGTCACTGTTTCAATTCTTGTTGGCTACTTGTATGATATCAAGAAAGATACAACAGACTATAGCTTTATTAAAAAACTTAAACTTAAACCTTTATATAAAAACGTAAAAGGTAATGAACTTTTTGTAAATAATTCATCTATTGAATTAACATATAATGATATTATAAAGCTTTATTTTATAAATAGCGAAAATATTGAGGTGTTTGTTGGTATAGGGATTATAAGGCATGTACAAAGTGACAATCGGATATGCCATATTAAATTTTTATATCGAATTGATAAGGCTATTCCAAAACAATATAATAGTAGTTTATATTTTAGTTTACAACTAAAAGAAAGCGATATTAAAGATGTTTTAAATTTGCAAGGAGAAAATTAATATGGAAGCACGAATCGTAAAAATAATAGATAGTCATAGGGTGGCTATAAACAAAGGCGATTTAGATGGTGTTAAAGTTGGAGATATATTTATTGTTTTTAAAAAAGATGATGAAATCTTTGACCCTGATACAAACGAAAGCTTGGGAGTTTTGGAAATTCCAAAACTAAAAATGAAAGCTAGTAGTGTTCAAGATAGGCTATCTATATTAGAGAGTAATGAGGTGAAAATAATAAAACCTAGTACTAAAAAAACTATAACAAGAACATCTGATGGAAGAAATGCAAACACGATTGCTTATTTGCAAGATATTTATTTTGGGAAAAAATATCGCACCGAAGAAGAAATAGAAACTTCAGCACCCGAGAATAAGATAGTTGAGATTCGAGAAAGAGGAATAACTGAAAAAGATTTTGCAAGAAAAATAAATTGACTTTACAATTTTACTGCCGAAAAGCGAAAATTTCATTATAATTATGAAAAATTAAGGAGAGAAAGATGTTTGGAGGCAGATATAAAAAATGGCTAGAAAGTAAAATACTGTTTTAGTCCAAGAAAAACGGAAGCCTAAAAGCACAGAACAAAAAACCACAAAGCGAGCTGGGGGCTACATTTAAAACGACGCTTTATTGTTAAATGATAACATAATGTCGATTGAGTAGATTGTCAATCTAATCAAACATATCCTCGAATCAGACAAATTTGATAGCACCGCAATAATCAGATGTGTTATTGTCCGCTTATAGTTTGATGAATAGTTTTTGAATGGATTTATAATTTCTGGAATAGTTAAATTTGAGGCTTGACTTGAGCTTTAAATTTTACAAAAAATTAAGCAAGCCAATTCTAATTAATCAAATTTAAAGTTGGCTCGCTAAGTCAAAATTTATTGTTCTTGTTAAAGTTTCAAGCATAAAATTTAAAACGTACTTTGCGGATCGGTAGCTGCATCAACCCAGCCGAGTTTAGCGCCGCCAAGCATATGAAAATGCAGGTGCATAACCTCTTGACCGCCGTTTTCGCCGTTATTTGTTACTAGGCGATAACCGCTTTTGTCAAGCCCCATAAGAGTTGCGACCTCTTGGATAAATTTAGTCATCTCGCCCATTAAGCCCCCGTCCATCTCTTGGAAATTTTTAAAGTGTTTTTTAGGGATTATGAGGATATGAATCGGCGCTTTTGGATTTATGTCGTTAAAAGCCAGAAATTTATCGTTTTCCAGCACTTTGTTGCAAGGAATTTCGCCAGCTACTATCTTTTCAAAAATTGTCATTTATTTCTCCTGTTTAAAATTTTCAAATTATAACAATTCAAAACTAAATTTTATAAAGCAAAAAGACCTTTTATGCAGATTTTATTAAAAATTGACTACAATCAGAACAAAAAATTTAACACGAGGTAAGAATTTGCAAGAGTATAAAGATAGTATAAGTAGGTGCAGTAATTTAGCCGAACTTGACAGAATTCGAGTTGATCTACTTGGCAAAAAAGGTCTTATCACATCCGAATTTGCGAAATTAAAAGACATGAGCGATGATGAAAAAAAATCATTTGCGGCAAATTTAAATAAGCTAAGAGATGAGTTTGAAACCCTGCTTGCAAGCAAAAAATCAGAGCTTGAAAATAGCGAGATAAAGGCTAAGATGAAAGCAAGCGCTATAGACGTGACGCTCTTTAACGAGCCAAATTCAACGGGTGCTCTTCATCCTGTGATGGCTACTATGGATAAGATCATAGAGTATTTTATGATGCAGAATTTCTCTCTTGAAACAGGACCTCTCATCGAGGATGATTTTCATAACTTTGAGGCGCTAAATTTGCCTAAATATCACCCTGCGCGAGATATGCAAGATACGTTTTACTTTAAGGACTTTAAGTTGCTTCGTACGCATACCAGCCCGGTTCAGGTTAGAACCATGATGAGCACTAAGCCGCCTATTCGCATGATAGCTCCGGGAAGCGTTTTTAGACGCGATATGGACCTAACGCATACTCCGATGTTTCATCAGGTCGAGGGGCTTGTGGTTGAAGATGAGGGCGTGGTTAGCTTTGCGAATTTAAAAAGTATGCTTGAAAATTTCTTAAGATATATGTTTGGCGACGTGCAGGTTCGTTTCCGCCCAAGCTTCTTTCCTTTCACGGAGCCATCGGCCGAAGTTGATATAAGCTGTATCTTTTGCAAAGGCGAAGGGTGCAGAGTGTGCAAGCAAACAGGCTGGCTTGAAGTGCTTGGATGCGGAGTGGTTGACTCAAACGTATTTAAGGCGGTCGGCTATAAAAACGTAAGTGGATATGCCTTTGGTCTTGGAGTAGAGAGATTTGCAATGCTACTTCATCAAATTCCTGATTTGCGCTCGCTTTTTGAGGGAGATTTAAGATTATTGGAGCAGTTTAAATGATAATTTCAAGAAATTGGCTAAATGAGTGGGTAGATATATCAAATACTAGCAACGAAACTCTTTTAAAGACGTTAAATTCGATAGGTCTTGAGGTTGATAGCTTTAATGAGATAAAAATTCCTGAAAAAATCGTAGTAGGGTATGTAAAAAGCAAGGCTAAGCACGAAAATGCCGAGAAGCTAAGTGTGTGTCAAGTAGATGTGGGAAGCGAAACTCTTCAGATAGTTTGCGGTGCTAAAAACGTCGAAGCGGGACAGTTTGTGCCTGTAGCACTTGTGGGGGCGGTTATGCCAAGCGGGCTTGAGATAAAGCGCGCTAAACTTAGAGGCGTAGAGTCAAACGGCATGATTTGCTCTTCCAGCGAGCTTGGATTGGTAAAAACAAACGACGGCATTATGCCTCTTGATGAGAGTATCGGAGAGCTTAAACTCGGCAAAGAGCTTAACGAGTATCCGATACTAAACGATACTTTTATAGAGATAGAGCTAACGCCAAACAGGGGTGATTGCTTAAGCGTTTACGGTATCGCTAGGGATGTTTCGGCAGCTCTTGATCTGCCTTTAAAAAATGCAAGCAAATACGACGAAGCTGAAAATTTGCTTGGAATTGGTCGAATTTTGGCGATTCATGCAGAGGAAAATTTAAAAAGCAGTTTTCAATATAGGGTGTTTGAGCTAAAAGATGCTATTAATGAAAATTTGCTTATGAAGATTAGATTAGCACTCATCGAATGCAGCAAAGAACACTGCGTGGAAAGACTTTTGGAATATGCTACGCACGCAACCGGAGTGCTATTTAACGCGTATGATTATGATAAGCTTAAAAAAGATGAAGACAGGGTTGTTTTTGATCTTGAAAAAGATAAATTTCTTGCCAGCAAAATTCTTGTAGGTGGTCAAATTTTAGGAGTTGCGGGCATATATCAAAGCGACTCGGCGGCTCTTGAAAAAGATAGCAAAAAGATCATCATCGAGGCTAATTATACCGACCCTGAAGTTGTAGCTACGACTATATTTGAAGATAAGCAAATCCCTCGCTCTACGCAAGTTTATCGTTCGCTTAGGGGCTCTGAGCCTAATATCGATTTTGGAGCGGACTATCTGTTTAAACTGCTTGCAAATTTCAAAAATGCCGTTCTTTATGCGGGTTCGCAGCAGACTTTACTTACAAAAGAGCCTAAATTCGTAAGCTTTACGATGAGCGAAATGAATAAGATGATAGGGCAAGAGATCGCTAGAAATGATGTGGTTAGGATACTTAAAAAGCTTGGATTTGAAGTAAATTTAAACGCCGAAAAAGAGAGCGTAAATGTAAAGGTTCCGGAATTTCGTCATGATACGCTAAATTTACAAGATGTTTGCGAAGAGATAGTGCGAATGATAGGTATTGATAACATAGCTTCAAAACCTCTGAAATTCAGTGAGCAAAGCAGGATAAACGATACTTACAAAGACTACAAACAAGCTCTTAACTTAAGGCGAAAAGCTGCTGATGTCGGGTTTTTTGAATCGGTTCATTATGTCTTTGATGACGCAAAAGAATTAAGCGAGCTTGGGTTTAAGCCTTGCAAGGCTGAGCTTGCAAACCCTATCACGAGCGAGCTAAATACCCTTAGACCGACTCTTATAAATCATCTTTTAAAATCTGCCGAGAGAAATATCAAAAACTATAAAAAATCGGTTAAAATTTTTGAATTCGGTAGCGTATTTAACGAAAACGGCGATCAGGCACAGAGATTTGGCTTTATCGCAAGCGGACTTGTTAAAGAGCCTACTTTGCTAAATTCCGCAAAGCCTGCCGAGGTTGATTTCTTAAGCTTTGCGTTAGCCATTAAAAATGTAATCGGTGATTTTGAGCTTAAGCCAAGCGGCGATGTGGGCTATCTAAGCGAATTTGAGCAAGCTAAAATTTATCAAAACAATATTTGCGTAGGCTACATCGGCAGAGTTGATATAAGAGTTGAAAACAGTCGCGACTTGCCAAAAACATATCTATGCGAAGTGGAATTTGATAAGCTAAAATGCAAAAAAACGGTAGCGAAGGCTTATTCTAAATTTCCTGCGATAAGTAGGGACTTAAGCCTTATCGTGCCTGAAGATATGAGATTTGAAAAGATAAAAGAGTGTATAAAAGCTCTTAAGATCGAGTGCCTAAAGGAGTTTTTACCTGTTGATATTTATAGGGATAGAAATTTAGGATCAAATTCCAGTTTAACGGTCAAATTTACGTTCCAAGATGATCAAAAGACGCTTGAGGATGATGATATCGCGCTTATAATGGATAAAATTTTAAGCGCATTAAATACAAATTTAGGTATTACGATAAGATGAAAATTTTTGCTTTAAGAGACAGGATAGATGCAAATTTAGAGGTTATCGCTCCTGATAAATCGATATCTCATAGGTGTGCGATATTTTCGTTGCTTTCTGATAAGCCTTCTCGCATAAAAAACTATCTGAAAGCGGAAGATACTCTAAATACTTTAAATATCGTCAAGTTTTTGGGGGCTGAAATTTCCCAAACCGATGATGAGCTAACGATAACTCCGCCTAAAAATTTAAAAGAGCCCGAAGTCGTGCTTGAGTGCGGAAACTCCGGCACAGCGATGAGACTGCTTATGGGATTTTTAGCTGCAAGTGAAGGATTTTTCGTGCTAAGCGGAGATGAATATCTAAACCGCCGCCCGATGGCAAGGGTCGCAAAGCCTCTTGTTGGCGTGGGAGCCAAGATAGACGGCGCAAATAACGGCGATAGGGCACCGCTTGCAATACGAGGAAGCAAGCTTGAGTATTTTAAATTTGATAGCCAAATAGCTTCGGCTCAGGTTAAGTCCGCTTTGCTTTTAGCAGGTCTTAAATCAAACGGATGTGTGATAAATGAGCCTGAGTTAAGCCGCGATCATACCGAGAGAATGCTAAAAGGAATGGGTGCGCAAATAGAGCGAAACGGCACGGAAGTATCGATAAAACCGATGCAAAATCCTCTTAAGCCTCTTGAAATTTTTGTGCCAAACGATCCAAGCTCTGCATTTTTCTTTGCGGTTGCGGCGGCAATCATCCCAAATTCACACTTAGTGCTTAAAAATATGCTTTTAAATAAAACACGCATAGAGGCCTACAGGGTGCTTGAAAAAATGGGTGCGGATATAAAATTTAAAGAGACCAGTAGCGAATACGAGAGTATAGGCGAGATCGAGATAAGATGCGCTCCTCTTAAAGCCGTTGAAGTAAGCGAAAATATCTCTTGGCTTATTGATGAAGTGCCAGCTCTTGCCGTGGCTTTTGCTAATGCAAGCGGAGTAAGCACTATAAGAAACGCAAAAGAGCTCAGGGTAAAAGAGAGCGACAGAATCGCCGTTATGGTTGAAGGACTTAGGAAGTGCGGCCTTGAAGTGAGTGAATTTGAAGACGGTTTTAGCGTCAAGGGTGCGCAGGCAAATAGTGCGATCATAGATAGCCACGGCGATCATCGTATAGCTATGAGCTTTGCTATTTTGGGTCTTAAATGCGGAATGGTTATCGAAAAGAGCGAATTTATATCGACCTCTTTTCCGAAATTTGGCTCTATATTAAGAGAGCTTGGAGCTAGCGTTGAAGATTGAGCTTGCTAGTAGTTACGGATTTTGTTTTGGAGTTAAGCGAGCTATAAAAATAGCTGAAAACGCTAAAGATGCAGCAACCATAGGACCTCTTATACATAATAACGAGGAGATAAATAGATTAAAACTCAATTTTAACGTTAAAACTTTGCAGGGAATTAATGAGCTAAGCGAAGAAAAAAAGGCTATAATCCGTACTCACGGCATAACAAAAACCGATCTAGCAAGGCTTAAAAGCAGCAAAGTAAATGTTATAGACGCCACCTGTCCTTTTGTGACTAAGCCTCAGCAAATTTGTGAAAAGATGAGTAAAGAAGGCTATGATATTGTTATCTTTGGCGATGAAAATCACCCCGAGGTTAAGGGTGTAAAGTCATACGCAGCGGGAAAAGTTTATGTGATACTTGAAGAGAGCGAGCTAGACGGCATAAAACTATCTCAAAAAGTTGCCGTCGTAAGCCAAACTACTCGTAAAGTCGAAAAACTTATGCAGATTGTAAATTATTTAATGCTAAAAACTAAAGAAGTAAGGGTCTTTAATACTATTTGTAATGCTACTCTTGAAAATCAAGAAGCCGTTAAGGATTTAGCTCAAAAAGCCGATGTTATGGTTATAATAGGTGGAAAAAATTCTTCAAACACAAAACAGCTTTATCTGATATCTAAAAATTTTTGCGACGATAGCTACCTCATAGAAAATGAAAGCGAGCTTGAAGGTGCATGGTTTGAAGGCAAAAATCATTGCGGAATAAGCGCGGGAGCAAGCACTCCTGATTGGATTATCCAAGATGTTATAAATAAAATTAAAGAGCTAAAGCCTGATTGAAATTTATACTATCTGAATTTTAAACTAAAATTTAAATTTGTGAAAATTTGAAATTAAATTTTAGATTTAAATTGAAATTTGTACCCAAAATTCAGATAGTTAATCTGCAAATAAGATATTTTAAGTATAATAAATTCAATTTGCCCTCTTACAGGCGCAGATAAAATATACTCAAAAGGACCAAGATGGCTGAGGTGAACAAAAATGTTCAAATAAATAAGGCAAAGGATGAAGATATCGAAGATATAGACTTTGCTGCGATGTTAGAGGAGTCTTTTAAAAAGACCGAAGAAGATAGCGACGGAATTATCGTTGATATAAAAGGCGATGAGGTTTTTGTTAATGTCGGTAAAAAATCGGAGGGTATTTTAAATATCTCTGAGATTAGCGATGAGGATGGAAATCTTAAATTTAATGTCGGCGATACGTTAAAAGTTGCGATTACTGGTTCAAGAGGCGGAAGACCGATCGTTTCTCACAAAAAAGCTTTAAGAAAAGAGAAAGTTAAAGCTTATATAGATGCTTACAATGAAGATAGCGAAGATATTTTTGATGTAAAAATCGTAAGTAAGAATAAAGGCGGTTTCGTAGCTCAAAATAATGACGGTATAGAATTTTTCTTGCCGAAATCTCAAAGCGGCTTTAAGGATGCCGGCTCAATTATCGGAAAAACTTACAAAGTAAAAGTTATTAAAGTTGATAAAGAAGAGCAAAGCATAGTCGTTTCAAGAAAGAGAATACTTGACGAGAATCGTCGCAAGAAAAAAGAGGCTATCTCCTCAATAGTAGATAATCCGGAAGTTATAGAAGGAACGGTTAAAAAAATCACGACTTACGGTATGTTTGTTGATGTCGGTGGAGTCGATGGACTTGTTCATTATAGCGAAATCAGCTACAAAGGTCCTGTAAATCCGGGTTCGCTTTATCAAGAAGGCGACAAGGTTTTAGTTAAAGTTATCAAATACGATGATGATAAAAAACATCTTTCTTTATCGATTAAAGCTGCAATGCCTGATCCTTGGGACGAGATCAAGGATGGGCTGGAAGTCGGCGATACTATAAAAGTAATCGTTAGCAATATCGAACCATACGGCGCATTCGTTGATCTTGGAAATGACATAGAGGGCTTTTTGCACATCTCTGAAATTTCGTGGGATAAAAATATCAAAAATCCAAAAGATCATATAAGCGAAGGCGAAGAGCTTGATGTCGAAGTTATCGAAATAGACGTAAAAGATCGCCGCTTAAGAGTAAGCTTAAAAAATCTTTTACCAAAACCTTTTGATGAATTTAAGGCTAAATTTAAAGAAGGCGATGTGGTAAAAGGTACCGTTACTACGGTTACAAATTTTGGAGCGTTTATTAAGATAGGGGCAGTTGAGGGATTGCTTCACAACGAAGATGCTTCATGGGACAGAAATGATAAGTGCAAAGATATGTTTAAAGTTGGCGATGAGATTGAAGTTAAGATCGTTAAGATCGACAATACCGAGCAAAAAATTTCGCTTAGCTTAAAAGATCTAAAGCAAAGTCCTGTTCAAGAATACGCCAAAAAATACAATGTCGGCGATATCGTGACCGGCAAAATTCGCGATATTAAAGAATTTGGAATTTTTGTAGAGCTTGGCGATAATATCGATGCTCTTATTCGTAAAGAAGATATGGGCAATGTAAAAGCCGAAGAGCTTAATATCAACGATAATATCGAAGCCGCAATCGCATTTATCGACGAGAAAAAGAATAGAATTCGCCTAAGTATCAGACGTCTTGCTAAGCAAAAAGAGCGCGAAGTGCTAAATGAGATAAATAGCGATGACAAGGTAACTTTAGGCGATATCATTAAAGAACAATTGTCGTAAATTTAAATGAAACGGCATCTGTTTGCCTTTGTCGTCGTCTGCTTGCTGATTTTTGTTTGCGCTTCGGGCTTCATGCTTTGGAGGTATGCAAATGCAAATTTGGCTCAAGGCGATTTGGGTAACGAAACAATTCAGCAAACAGAGATAAAAAATGAGAATAAACAGGTAAATTTGTGGGTGAATGAGCTTGCAAATTTGCCTCAAAAAGAGTATATTTTAGCGACTAACGAGATATTTATAGAGTTTAAAGACAAAGCAATTCCTAAAACCAAGAGTGTATATCAACTGATTATTGATAAAGACGATATATACTCTATGTTTTGTCTTAGCCAAACTCTTGATAGCGTTTCGGTTGATTTTAGTATAGTTAAGCAAAATTCAACAAATTTAATCTATCTAAACACACAAGATAAAGATGTCTTAAACCGCATTATAAACGAACTTAAAACTTACGATATACACTCAAGCATAAAGGAGATCAGGTTATGAAAACGATAATTGTATGCGACGCTATTCATAAAATAGGTTTTGAAATTTTAAACCGAGAGGAAAATATAAAAGTAATAGATGCTACTTCGGTGCCAAAAGATGAACTTTTAAATATCATTGGCGAAGCTGATGTGGCTATTACTAGAAGCTCAACGGAGATTGATGAGAAATTTTTAAATGCTGCTAAAAATTTAAAAGCTCTCGTTAGAGCAGGGGTTGGTGTAGATAATGTCGATATAGACGGTTGCTCGAAGCGAGGTATTATCGCTATGAACGTTCCTACAGCAAACACGATAGCCGCAGTTGAGCTAACTATGGCTCATATGTTAGCTGCCGCAAGAAGCCTTCCTTATGCTCATAACGACCTTAAAATGGATAGAATTTGGAAGCGCGAGAAGTGGTATGGAGTTGAGCTTTTTAGTAAAACTTTAGGTGTCATAGGATTTGGAAATATCGGCTCAAGAGTTGCCATTAGAGCGGCGTCTTTTGGTATGAAGATCATAGCTTACGATCCATATATCGATCCGTCAAAAGTAACCGATATGGGCGGAGTTTATACAAGAGATTTTGATGATATTTTAGCTTGCGATTTTATTACTATCCACACGCCAAAGACCAAAGAAACCGCAAATATCATCGGCGAAAATGAAATTTTAAAGATGAAAGACGGTGTGCGACTTATCAACTGTGCTCGTGGAGGACTTTACAACGAAGAAGCGCTTTATAACGGACTAAAAAGCGGGAAGATAGCATTTGCCGGTATTGATGTATTCTCTCGCGAGCCTGCTACCGATCATCCGTTGCTTGACCTTGAAAATGTAAGCGTTACCCCTCATCTTGGCGCAAATACTCTTGAATCTCAAAGCAATATCGCAGTTGCCGCAGCCGAGCAAGCCATAAGTGCAGCTAGAGGCATAAGCTATCCAAACGCTTTAAATTTACCTATCAAAACAGAGGATTTACCGCCTTTTGTAGAGCCTTACATCGAGCTTATCTCAAAGATGTCGTTTTTGGGAGCACAGCTTACTCAGGCTCCTGTTAAGGCTATTAAGGTTGAAGCTAACGGGCAGGTGGGCAACTATATAAAATCAATGCTTACGTTTGCTATAGTCGGTGTTTTAAAAGAGAGTTTAGGGGATAAGATAAACTATGTAAACGCACAATTTATCGCCGATGAAAAAGGAATTTTAACAGACACTACTATCGTGCCTGAGAGCGGATATAAAAACAAAATCACAGTTAAAATAACCACCGATCAAGGCATCACTTCAGTTAGCGGCACGGTATTTAACGAAGCCGAGCAGCGCATAGTAAATATCAACGGCTTTAAGACCGATTTTAAACCAAAAGGCAAGATGATAATCTTTAAAAACTCAGACGTTCCTGGCGTTATTGCTAAGATAAGTGCAATTTTAGCCGAAGAGAAGATAAATATCGCGGACTTCCGTCTTGGACGCGACGATCATGGATTTGCGCTTGCGGTCGTACTTGTAGATGAAAAAGTTTCCAAAGAGACTCTTAATAAGCTTAACGAGCTTGATGTTTGCGTTTGGGCAAAATACGCTGTTATTTGATTATTCTAACCCCCTCTTTTGAGGGGTTATATCTTAAATTTAAAGGCTTTTATTGATTAAATTTTTCTATATTACGTTTTTGGCGGTTTTGTTTGCGGGCTGTGAAAGTGAAGTGCGTAAAAAAAGCGCTCAAAATTTTGAGAAAATTTTAGTCGAGAAAAAGAAATTTCAAAAAATGCCCGAGGATGAGCCAAGTGTTAGCGAGCAACTAACAAGAGAGATTTATTCTCAGATGGATCACAGTAATAAAAAAGAAGGAAAATTTAAATTCGGCAGCAAGCAGAACTAAAATTTGGCGCTAAATTTCAATTCTTGCTTTTTATATTTATAAAATTTACTCCTAAATTTCCACTTCAAATAATAATTTTATAATTGTAAATTTGATATAATCGCCAAGTTTATTTATAAGGAGAATTTATGGCGACATATTCAATGGGCGATTTAAAAAAGGGCTTAAAGATCGAATTAGACGGTATTCCTTACAAGGTGGTTGAATATCAACACGTAAAACCGGGCAAGGGAGCGGCTTTTGTAAGAGCTAAGATTAAGTCGTTTATAGACGGTAAAGTGCTTGAAAAGACATTTCACGCTGGAGATAAAGCCGATCAGCCGAATTTAGAAGAAAAACAGATGCAATATCTTTATGACGACGGTGAGTATTGCCAGTTTATGGATACCGCTACTTACGAGCAGGTAGCTATAAGCGATGATGATGTGGGCGATGTGAAAAAATGGATGATAGACGGAATGATGGTTGATATCCTCTTTCATAACGGCAAGGCTATCGGTGTGGAAGTTCCTCAGGTAGTTGAGCTAAAGATAGTCGAAACTCCACCAAATTTCAAAGGAGATACGCAAGGCGGCAAGAAGCCGGCTACGCTTGAAAGCGGCGCTGTGGTGCAAATTCCTTTTCACGTGCTTGAAGGCGAAGTTATCCGCGTAGATACCGTTAGAGGCGAGTATATCGAGCGAGCTAATAAATAAATTTACAAATAGCCTTTTGGTGTTTTATAAAATTATCAAAAGGCGCTACTTAAAATAATTTGGTTTTTCTAAAATCGCTTCTATTTTTAGAAAAACCTATTAACTTTTACTTTTAGTAAGCTTTCATGGTACCGCAACATTAATTCTAAAATTATGAAATTCTTACCAAAAGACTATTTTAATCATTACTATATTTTTAAAGAAAATTTTTGAATCAAATTCGAAGATACAATAATAAGAAAGCAAGATAATATTTAAAATCTTTTTTAGTTCTCTAATAAATTAAGATATCGCAAAAACAAAATAGTCAAAGCCAAATTTGACTTTGACTAATAACTTATCAAAGCGCCTTTATACGCTCTACTATTTCCATTATTTCGTCATGATTCGGAAGCGCATTTACCGATGTTCCTATCAAATCTTTTTTGGAGTATAGCACATTACCGTCCACTTCGATGATGAAATTTCCGCTATCTCCTACGACTTTATTTACTGATGCGCCAGGGACTTGTTCTAAAATTTTTTCTTCTACACGAGAAGCTGTCGGTCTGTAGTTTCAAGAGTTACAATAAGTTATCTTTACTTCCATTGTGAATTCCTTTCTGGTAAAAAGTTGAATAATTGTAACATATATTTGATAAAATAATATAAAATTTCACAAAAATTCAAAGGAGTAAATATGAAAAAAGTTGCTGTAATGCTTGCAAATGGCTTTGAAGAGATAGAAGCGATAACCATTATTGATATATTAAAAAGAGCCGGAGTTCAGGCGAAATTTGTAGGACTTGATGCAGATATTTTAACAGGAGCTCACGGAGTAAAAGTTCATGCCGATACTGCTTTAGACAAAATTTCCGAGAGCGAGTTTGACATGATAGTGCTTCCGGGCGGCTTGCCGGGCGCTCAGTATTTGGCTGATAGCGATAGGCTCAAAGCCGTTTTAAAAGAATTTGATCTTAACGGTAAATTCGTAGCAGCCATCTGCGCAGCGCCTATGGCCTTGGCAAAAGCCGGAGTGATAAAACAAAGCTACACTTGCTATCCCGGCTTTGAAACAAAAGTTGGCAAAGATGGCTATATAAGTTCACAAAATGTAGTAAAAGACGGCAACATCATCACTTCTCGCGGACCTGCTACGGCTATGGAATTTGCTCTTGAGCTGGTTAGAAATCTTTGTGGTGAGCAAATTTACAAAGATGTAAAAGAAGGTCTTTTGTTTGTTGAGTAAAATTTGACGAAATTTATATTAAAGTCTAAATTTACTAGCTATTTTTTGCAAATTCAGGTATTATCAGACAACCGATTTTATCGGAAATTTGAATTTAAGGAAATGTTACTTTGAATATTTACGTCGGTAACTTGTCATATCGCATGACTGAGGCAGAGCTTAAGGATACTTTTTCGCCGTTTGGCGAAGTGAAACGCGCAAAGATAGTAAGAGATCGCGATACGGATCGCTCAAAGGGATTTGGATTTGTCGAGATGGATGACGCTGCAGGCGCAAAAGCGATAGAGGCACTAAACGATAAAGAGATCGGCGGTAGAACTTTAAGAGTCAATGAAGCTCGCCCGAAAGATTAAAATTTAGCCGCTCGCTTGGGCGGCTTTAAATTTATGCGATTAAATTTTCTTTTTTATTTTTAAAATTTCATAAGTCTTGACTATTTCTAGATGAATTCTCAAATTATCTCTCGTATAGCTCCTACTCCAAGCGGATTTCTTCACGCCGGAAACGTATATAACTTTCTTTTAACCTATCTTTTTACACGTGCTTTTGATGGAATTTTGCACCTTCGTATTGATGATTACGATCTTGTAAGATATAAAAGCCAATATACCGAAAACATATTTCGTGTGCTTGATATGCTTGGTATTGATTTTGACGGCGGAGCTAGCTCGGTGGCTGAATTTGAATCAAAATTTAGCTCCAAATTTAGAGCTTCAAACTACGAAACCGCGCTTAAGAGACTTGAAAATTTAGGAGTTTGCTATGCTTGCGAGTGCTCTCATTCGATGAAAAATTCCTTTATAAACGGCATCTATAAACAAATTTGCCTAAACAAAAATCTAAAATTTACTCTGGGTAAAACCTGCGTCAGACTTCACGTAGATAGCGAGGAGATGATAGAGGTTGGTTGTGACGGCACAAAATTTGGGCTTATAAATTTAAGTCAAAACAAAAAGATAAATTTAGCTCAAAATATGGGTGATTTTATGATATATAAAAAAGATGGCAGTGCCGCTTATAACCTTGCAAGCCTAGTTGATGACGAGCAGCTTGGAGTAAATTTGCTCGTGCGCGGAGAGGATCTGCTTGAGTGTTCGGCCGCTCAAAAATATACGGCAAATTTGCTTGGATTAAATTTCAAAAACTCAAATTTCATCCATCACAGCCTGCTTAAAAGCGGAGATAAAAAGCTATCAAAAACTTCAAATGCGCCTGCCGTAAATTTAAAAGACGGTGCAAAAATTCACTATAAATTTCTAGCTAAAAAACTCGGTTTAAACGAAGCAAAATGCGACACTTTATCAAATTTACTTGAAGCCTTTAAAGAAAATATAAGCCATATAAAAGCGCTCTAAAAGCTACTATTTTGTAAAATCAAACCTAATAAAGGAATGATTATGAGCGATTTTACACATTTACATCTGCACACCGAATACTCCTTGCTTGACGGAGCCAACAAGATAAAAGAGCTTGCCAAAACGCTTAAAAAACAAGGCGTAAGCTCAGTAGCCATAACCGATCATGGAAATATGTTTGGTGCAATTGATTTTTACAAGACGATGAAGGGCGAGGGCATAAAGCCGATAATCGGGCTAGAAGCTTACATCCATAACAGCGAGGAAATCGGCGATAAGAGTTCCAAACAGCGCTTTCACCTGTGTCTTTTTGCTAAAAACGAGATCGGTTATAAAAATTTGATGTATCTAAGTTCGATGAGCTATATCGAGGGTTTTTATTACTATCCTCGTATCAATAAAAAACTATTAAGAGAGCATAGCGAAGGCGTGATATGTAGCTCTGCATGCCTTCAAGGCGAAGTGAATTGGCATCTGAACGAAAGCGAACGAAATTTGCGCTACGGAGCGGGCGGATATGAAAAAGCGCTTGAAGTGGCGCGCGAGTATAAGGAAATTTTCGGTGAGGACTTTTATCTTGAGATCATGCGCCACGGTATCGGTGATCAGCGCAGGATTGATGATCAAATTTTGCGTATAGCAAAAGAGCTTGACATCAAGATAATTGCCACTAACGACACGCACTATACGTTTCAGCAAAGAGCCGATGCGCACGAAGTTTTCATGTGTATCGCGATGAACAAACTGCTTGATGATCCAAACCGCTTGCGCCACAGCGTGCATGAGTTTTACGTTAAGACTCCGGCTCAGATGAGCGAGCTTTTTGCAGATATCCCAGAAGCTATAGCAAACACGCAAGAGATTGCAGAAAAATGCAATCTTGAGATAAAGCTTGGCGACGCTACACCGCCAAATTTTAAATTTACTCTTGAATGCGCAGCCGAGCGAGGACTAAGTCTGCCGGAGCCTGATAATCGCTACAGCTTTGCAAACGACTCGGTGTTTTTTGAGTATGAGTGCAGAAACGGTCTTGCCGAGCGGCTTAAATTTGTGCCTGAAGAAAAGCACGAAGAGTATAAAAAGCGCCTTGAGGTCGAGATAGATATCATAAATAAGATGAATTTCCCGGGCTACATGATGATCGTTTGGGATTTTATAAGGGAGGCCAAGAAGCGCGGCGTGCCGGTGGGGCCCGGACGTGGTTCGGCTGCCGGAAGCTTGGTGGCGTATAGTCTTAGGATAACCGATATCGATCCTATACCTTACAACCTGCTTTTTGAGAGGTTTTTAAATCCCGAGCGCGTAAGCATGCCCGATATTGACGTGGATTTTTGTCAGGATAGAAGAGGCGAGATAATTGACTATGTTATCGAAAAATACGGCAAATTTAACGTAGCTCAGGTTATAACGTTTGGTAAATTGCTTGCTAAAGGCGTTATCCGAGATGTCGCGCGGGTTTGCAATATGCCTTATGCCGAGGCTGACGCAATGGCCAAGCTCATACCTGATGAGCTTGGCATAACTCTTGAGGGTGCTTTTGAAAAAGAGCCAAAGATAAAAGAGCTCATCGATAAAAACGCAAATGCGGCTAGAATTTGGAAATTTGCACTTGATTTAGAGGGCCTAAACCGCAACGCAGGCATGCATGCGGCGGGAGTGGTTATCTCAAACGAGGAACTTTGGAATAAAGCCCCGCTATTTCGCCAGCCAAATAGCGCCGAAGATCACTTTGTAACGCAATATAGTCTAAAATATCTTGAGGATGTGGATCTTATCAAATTTGACTTCCTCGGACTTAAAACCCTAACGGTTATTAATAATGCGATAAAACTTATCAAAAATCGCTTTGGTAAGGATATTATTTGGGAGACGATTGATATAAACGATAAAAAAACTTATGAGATTATTCAAAGCGGACAGGCGATAGGACTCTTTCAAGTGGAAGGTGAGGGTATGCGCAAGCTTGGCTTTAGTCTAAAGCCTGACTGTTTTGATGACATTATCGCGATGGTTGCACTTTATCGTCCTGGGCCTATGGATCTTATTCCTGATTTTGTTGCAAGGAAGCATAAAGAAGCCGAGATAACATATATTTTCCCGGAACTTGAGCCTATTTTAGCTCCTACTTACGGTGTTATCGTATATCAGGAGCAGGTTATGCAGATAGTTCAAACCATAGGCGGATTTAGTCTTGGAGGTGCAGATTTGGTGCGCCGTGCAATGGGTAAAAAGATAAAAGAGGAGATGGATAGGCTTAAAGGGCAGTTCGTAGAAGGTGCGATTACAAAGGGGTTAAACGGAGCAAAGGCTGACGAGCTCTTTGAGATGATTTTGAAATTTGCCTCTTACGGATTTAACAAATCGCATGCCGCAGCTTATGCCATGATAATCTTTCAAACTGCATACCTAAAGACCTATTATCCTGCCGAATTTATGGCGGCTCTTTTAACGAGCGAGGAGGATAATGCGGATAAAATCGCAAAATACATCGACGAAACAAAGCGTATGAACATATCCATACTTCCGCCTTGCATAAATCGCTCTATGCAAGAATTTAGCGTTGTTAGCGAAAACGGAAGCGACGCTATTATTTACGGTCTTGGAGCGATTAAAGGCGTTGGCGGTGCAGCGATAGAAAATATCATTGAGGAGCGTAAAAATGGAGAATTTAAAGAGCTTGACGATTTTGTTTCCCGTATAGATAGCTTTAGGGTAAATAGAAGAGTTGTTGAAAGCCTCATAAAATCAGGCGCTTTTGATACTTTTGGCTTTACTAGAAAGATGATGTTTAATAACCTTGATAATATAATGGAAGCTTGCAAGAGTGCCGCTCAGATCAAGAAAAATAGCGCAGAAAGCCTCTTTGGCGAAGATGAGAGCATGAATAACGTGAAGGTAAATTTGCTGGCGGACGATACGGAATTTGAGCTAAAAGAGAGGCTTTTATACGAAAGAGATAGCGTGGGAATTTATCTTTCGGGCCATCCTTTGCAGGACTTTAAGGCGCAAATTGACGAGATAAGCTACACTTTAAGCTCGGAATTTGAAAGTGTCGGCGAGAGTGCAGAGCTGCTTGTGGTTGGAAAGATCGAAGATATCAGCACGAGGATAGCTAAAAATAGCGGTAAGAAAATCGGTACTTTAAACGTGCTTGATTTTCACGGAAATATCGAAATAACGCTATTTGATCGCGAACTTGCCGAGCTTGAAAAGCTTGGAAATGCAGTTTATGAGACTCCTTACGCCTTTAAGATAAACTTCTCTCGAGACGGACAGTTCAACCGCATAAGGCTTATCGAGATGGTTAGTCTTGAGGACGCTAAGGATATGAATTTTAAGGCGCGAACCTTTAAGAAGCGAAATTTTAACGGCAACGGAAGTTATCAAAACGGCTCTAACGGCTCAAATTTAAAAGAAAAGCCTAGAAATTTAACCCCGCTTGAGCTAAATTTGGACATGGTAAGCCTTAGCAAGGATATGATAACAAATATCTACCGCCTAGCTCAGCAAGATCATCGCAGTGGGGTTGAAAAGAACAATAAAAGCCTAATCATCAAGATAGCCAACCCCGAGCAAAATCAAATTTTAGTTTATAACACGGAATTTGTAGTAAGCGATAATTTTGAAGAAAAGGTAAATAGTCTAGCAGTATAAACAGTGATTATACAAAACAGCTCAAAAGATGATGTAGGCGACATTTTATATCTTTATGACGAGGCGGTTAAGCATAAAAATAAACGGCACAATAGCTTGCATTTGGGCGATAGTCTTTGATAACGCTCAAATTTGGCAAGAAAGAAACGCCGATGCCGCCATATATATACATCGTATAGCGGTAAATCCTAACTTTAGAGGACAAAATTTAGTTTGGCATATAGTAGATTGGGCTAAAGAGTATGCTCTAAAAAGTAGTAAAAATTTTGGCTTACCGAGCTAAATGATACTAAAGGCTTGCCCGTTCATTATCAAAATGCTAAAGTAAGCCTTTTTGAAATTCTTTTTTAATGCTAGAACAAGCGGCTTGCGGGTCGGTCTTGTTTAAATTCGCCTAAATTTATTTAAGAGATTTGACAACTTTTATATTTGCCGCTATTTGCATATGTCGTAAAAACACCAGATGATAAAAATCTCCGTTGTGCCAAGGCGCGTCGTAGGTTTGCACCAGATCACTTACTACGATAACTTCGCGTTTTATGTTTTTTTCGTTTGCGCTTAGCTTGATGTGAAGGGCGAGATTATAAACGCAAAGATCGGTGCAGTCGCCAAAGATGACAAAGGTATTCATATTTGGATTTTGCTCTAAAAAGCGGTTAAATCCGTCGCAATATGCCGAACTTATCGAGTTTTTATAATAAATTTTCATCTCATCAAAAAAGCTTAAATTTTTAAGCTCATCTATCGTCTCAGCCTCGCTCGTTCCTGCTATCGCATGTGGCGGGAAAGCGTCAAATTCGCTTGAAATTTCACCGTGATTATCTTGGATTAAGATGAAATTTTTAAAGCCAAATTTATCGTGCGCTCTTTTAAATGTATCTGCCAAATTTTTAGCTATAGCGCCCACTCTTGGACTAGATAACGCGCCCTCACAGCAAAAGCCGTTTATCATATCTACGCTTACGAAGGCGATATTTTTGCCACCGTTTTTAAAAAGCTCGCTCATCTTAAGTGGCTTTAGCTCTTCGTGCCAAATTTCTAATTCGTCTAAAATTTTTCTATCGAGTTTCATTTTTGCCTTTCAAATTTTATAAATTTACTCGCTTTTTGCCTTATAAATAGGCAAATTTATGCAAAATCGCTTCGGGTTTAGCATGATTTCGATACTTCCTTTGTGTGCGTTTATGATCTGCAAGCACAGGTGCAACCCAAGCCCGTTTCCTTTAAGCTTGCTCGTCTTAAACGGCTCAAAGACGATTTGTGCATTTGCTATATCTACTCCGCTATCAAAGATAACGAAGCGATGCTCCTGGGATGTTTTTTCATAATCAAGCCTTATCTCCCCGCTTTCATCATCGCCTTGCTCAATCGCGTCAATCGCGTTAAAAAGCATGTTTTGAAAGACTATCGCAAGCAAGTCTTTGTCGCCATTATAGTAAGCGTTTGGAAAATTTAAGTTGAAATTTATCTCTTTTGAGTAGGCGTAGTAGGCGATGGCTTCCTCGCATTCGCTTTTTAATTCGTTAAAATTAAACACGCTAGGATTTATGCTAAGACCTTTTGTAAAGAGCAGTGTTGCTTTAATAATACGCTCTACTCGCCAAATGGCCCTTTGAATCTCGCTTACTACGGGCTTTGTTTTTTCATCGGCTCGCTTTAAAAGGGTTGAGGTTAGAAGCGAGATCGAACCTATAGGATTTCTTATCTCGTGAGCTAAGTGGGCGGCAACCTGTCCCATAGAGGCTAGTCGTTCCGTGCGTTTTTCTTTTGTTATGTCGGTTGCGGAGATGATTTTTTTGCCGTTTTTTTGAGTAGTTTTTATGAGATAAATTTGACCGTGTAGCTCTATCTCTTCGCTGTTTTCATCGATTAAATTTAAAAGCTTTGGAATTTTAAGCGCTTCTGAGTTTTGCAAGAAAATTTCGCCCTTTTCGTCTATGACCCAGATGGCGGTGGGCAAAATTTCCACTATCTCTTTTATGAAATTTTGCAAATTTGAGTATGAATTCGTGAGGTTTTTATATTCTTGCTCGATTAAATAAGTCTGCTCTATCAGGCTTTTTAACCCATCTTGTATGCTTGTTTTTTCATCCATTTATCAGCTCCTCAAAATCTTTCATATCAAAAAGCATTACTCGCTCGTCTTTTAATCTCTCAAGCTCTTTGCTAAAGCCGCTCTTTGAAAAAAGCGCAAATTTATACGGTTCAAGCTGCAATCTGCCACATTTTTTAGCAAGCAAATTTAGCACATTTTTGCATATCTTATGCTCTTTAAATTTCGCCTCTCCGACTATGATCTGCTCGTTGATTTTTAAAAACAGATCGATCTCAACCTCTCTTGTCCACAGACTGCTTACTCTATCAAATTCTACGCCAAATTTGTGCGCCAAAAGTTCCCTGCAAACAAGCTCAAATCCAAAGCTTGCATAATCATCGAAATTCGCCCTTATATCTCGCATAACGTTATCAAATTTAGCCTCTTCAAGCAGACTTAAATTTGGCTCTATAAATCTAAACCAAAATCTAGTGAAATTATCGCTAAAACGTATTTTATCCTCTACCTGATATCTTCTTAAATGCTTTTTTAAAAGCTGTCCTTTTGGCGCTTTTATAGGTTTTTCAAGGCTCTTTTCAACACTTATGAGCTCTCTTTCAAAAAGCTCTTTATAAACTCGTTTGGCGACTTGTTGAGAGAAAATTTTATGGATATTAAACCGCTTTCTATCGCTTTTTGCAAGGCGCATTAGTGCAAGGCTAAGTTCGTTTTTAAGCGGAGTGTTAAAGCTAAATTTTGGTTTTAAATTTTGAAATTCTCTTACTATACAAACCTCAATCGCCTCAAAAACATCGTAAAAATTTGGGCTTATATCATAAGCGTCAAAAACGCAGTGGAAATTTATAAGCTCGTGTATATCAAGGTGTTTGAAGCGTTTATAAGAGGATTTTAACGTATGGATTTGTTCTCCTTTTTAGCCCATTTTAGCACACTTTTGGTTATAATCACTTTTAAAAACTAAGGCGATAGTGTGCTGAATTTGGATGAAGTTAGAAAAAATATCATTTTAAAAGACGGAATTTATTATTTTGATTATACTGCTTCGGGGCTTGCTTATGGGCCTATCGAAAAAGAAGTTTTAAAATTTCTAAAAACCTATGCTAATACACATTCTGATAGCTCCTCAAACGCTATTTTAACCCAGCGTAGATACGAAAACGCTAGAAGCGAGCTTAAAAATTTACTTGCTCTTAACGATGAGTTCTATCTCGTCGGCTGCGGAAGCGGAGCAAGTGCCGCGATAAAGAAATTTCAAGAGATCATGGGGCTTTATATACCGCCAAATACTCGCAAAAGATACAATATAAAAGCGATTTCAAATTTGCCTTTAGTTATCGTGGGGCCTTACGAACACCACTCAAACGAAGTTAGCTTTCGCGAAGGGATGTGCGATGTCGTTAGAATAGGGCTTGATGAAGACGGCGGAGTTGATTTTAAAATGCTTGAGCGTGTGCTTGAGATGAATAAAAACCGCGAGATCATCGTCTCTTTTAGCGCAGCTTCAAACGTTACGGGTGTTATTAGCGATTATAAAAGAATTTATGAGATAATTAAAGCTCGTGGCGGAGTACTTGCGCTTGATGCGTCAAGCATTAGCGCTTATGCCAATTTAGATTGCAATTACTTTGATGCTCTGTTTCTAGCGCCTCATAAGCTGCTTGGCGGGGTCGGAAGCTGCGGACTTTTGGCGATTAGAAAATCGCTTATAGATAGCTGTGAGCCTACTTTTGCGGCCGGTGGAACGGTGGCTTACGTAAGCAGGACAAGTCATCAGTTTGTAAAGAATTTCGAGCAGTTAGAAGAGGGCGGCACTCCGGGGATAATTCAGATGATAAGGGCAAATTTAGCCTACAAGCTTAGAAATGAGATCGGATTTGAGCGCATTAAAGAGCGTGAAGATGAATTAAACGAGCTGTTTGCAAACGAGCTTGCAAATATTGATGACGTGATATGCTACTCGCCTAAAAATTTGGCTCGCGTGCCGATATTTGCGTTTAATATTAAAGGCGTTTCGCCTTATGATTTTGCCGCAACTCTTAGCAATGACTACGGCATACAAACCCGTGCCGGATGTGCTTGTGCAGGACCTTACGGGCATGATTTACTAAATTTAAAAGACAATCAAACCTTTGACAAAAAGCCCGGCTGGGTTAGAGTGAGCCTGCACTATACGCATACTAAAGACGATGTGCTTTATCTTGTAAGTGCTATTAAAAAAAGTATTGAGAAGCATAAAAACGTTTGGGGCGAGGAGCTTGCGCTTCACTCGATATTTGCGGGTAAAATTTAAGCCTAAAAATTTTAAATTCGCTCAATAATAACGATAATTTCAAACTCTAAATATTGTTACTAAAATTAATGTAACTATATAAAATTAGGTAAAAAAATTATTTATATTAATATTTTTAGAAAAAGCCTAGTATAATTGTGGTGGATAAATTTCATACTAGGAGGCTGTCATGAGAAAAGTTGTTTTTATCGTTTTTGCCGCACTTCTTGCACTATCGGCTCATGCAAGAACTAACGCATCAATAGCAAACGAGTTAAGAATAGACAGTAAATTTAGAGAGTCTATCCCGTTTGAGCACGAAGCTTGCGTAAAGGATAAGGTTTGGTCGTCTTGCAAACAGCTTGGCTCTCATTATGATTTCGGAAGACCGGGCATAGCAAGCGATCCGCAAAAGGCTATTATGTATTATAGATTGTGTTGCGACTTAAATGATCAAGACAAAATGTGCTGCGAAAAGGGTTATGCAAAAGAGCTTAAAGAAAAACGTGAAGCGGCTTGCAAGGCGAATGACGCTGCAAGTTGCGGTAAGCTCGCAGTCTCTGCGTATGACAAAAAGGACTTTGAAGCTTCGTTTAAGTACGCAAAAAAGGGTTGTGAACTCGGCAAGGACGAGGATGCTTGCACTTATCTTGCTTATATGTACTACTACGGTCAGGGCGTAGAGAAGAATTACGAAAAAGCGTTTGAGGTCTATAACGGTCTGTGTGAAAGAGGAGTGTATGGTATGTGCCCTACGGTGAGCTTTTTTTACACCGATGGTATAGGTGTGAAAAAAGATATCAAAAAAGGCAAAGAAGTTTTAGAGAAAATTTGCCCTGATAAGTATCCGGAAGCTTGCGGCAGCTTAGGAGAGCTTTATGAAAGCGACAAATACGGTATGAAAGATGAGAAAAAGGCGAACGAGCTATTTTCTATCGCTTGCAAGCATAACAGAAAAAGCAGGGCTTGCGAAAAGCTAGGCAAAACCACAAGCGAGGAGATAGCTTGCGAAAACAAAGATCCGCACTCTTGCTATATGGCGGCGAACGCTCATAAAAACGATCCTGAAAAAATGCTTTATTATTATGATAAAGCTTGCGAATACGGATATAGCAACGGTTGCTTGCAGGCTTTGCCTCTTGTAGAAAAAGATGACAATAAAATAATGGAATATATATATAAAGCTTGCAAGCTAAATAATAGAGAAGCTTGCTTTACTTTTGAGGATATCGTCGGAAAGGCTTGCAGGGAAGGTAATAAAGAAATTTGCAGTTGGCGTGATAAGATGAAACAAAGTAAGTAATTTTAACCTCGTTCCAAGCCGTTTGCTAAATATGTTCAAGATTTTTTGACCTTGCGAACGCGCTCCAAATTTTAACCAAACTGCGTTTTAATGCCTAATTAAATTAGCTTGCCTTAATGCATAAATCGGTAAAACTTTCTTTGTAGCTTTGGTTTAAAGATTAAAATTACAAAAACCTGCTTAAATTTCTGTAATTTTCGCTTATGCTTTCAGGTTTATAAAGAGCTGAGATAATGGCAATAAGATCTATTTCAAGAGCTAAAATTCTATCGATATTTTGAGCGTTTATACCGCCGATAGCGCAAATGGGTATATCTAAAATTTCTTTAGCCTGCATTATCGTTTCAAGCGAGCATCTTGCAGCAGTGGGTTTTGTTAAGCTTGTAAAGACGCTTCCAAAAGCCACGTAGCTTGCTCCTTCATTTTGTGCCTTAAGAGCCAAATTTATGTCGTCATAGCAACTTACACCGATAAATGCATCTTTGCCTAAAATTTCTCGCACGGCTTTTATGTCGCCGTCCTCTTTACCGATATGAACGCATTTTGCTCCGATTTTTTTAGCAAAAGTCACATCGTCGTTTACGATAAATTTCGCTCCGAAATCATCGCAAAGCGCTAGCAACTTGCGTGCTAAATTTTCATCTTTAACGGCTTTTTTGCTTCTATATTGAAAATGTTTTATCCCGCACTCTAAAATTTCACGAGTTTGCTCTAAGATAGTATCATCAGGAGTTAAAATATTATCGCTAATCGCATAAATTTCAGCCATTAAATCCTGCTTTGTGATTTAAAATTCTCACGCCAAATTTGCTTGTGTGTGCTGATTTTATAGAGTTTAAGATGAATTTTTTAGCGATTTTGATCGCTTCTTTCGTGTCATTTCCTAATGCAAGAGCGCAAGCAAGCGCACTGGCAAAGCTACATCCGGCTCCATGTATTATCTTTGGTTCTATCAACTCCTCTTGAAATTTGATTATCTCGCCGGCTTTTGTATGCAAGGTATCTTCGCAAATTTCATCGGCTACAGTTCTTTTAAAGATGATGTCACATGGCAAATTTGAAGTATCTATATTTAAAACACGCGCTTCGTATATATTTGGAGTGGCTATCGTTGCCAGATTTAAAAGCTCTATTAGCTCGTCTATAGCGTCATCTTTAAGCAGTTTTGCTCCCGATTTTGCAACGCAGACAGGATCAATAACCGTTGGCACATTAAGACGCTCTATCCAGCCTTTGGCGCACAAGATAAGCTCTTTATTAAAGAGCATTCCGACTTTGATCGCATCTATCTTAAGCTCGTCGGTTATCATTTTAAGCTGTGCGTTTAAAAATTCGCTCGAAACCTCACTGATAGCGCTTACTCCGTCAGTATTTTGCGCAGTAAGAGCGGTGATCGCCGTTGCGCTGTAGCAGCCAAAGGCTTCGCAGGTCTTGATATCAGCCTGAATACCGGCTCCTCCGACGCTATCAGATCCTGCTATGATAAGTATGTTTTTCATTCATTTGCCTCTTTAAACTCTATTTGAATTTTTGGTTTTTCCTCTTCTTCTTGTGTTTCGTCCCACAATATCTCTTGCTCGCTATCTTCTTTTGGTTTTACTTCGGGCTTTTTACCGCTTTGGAAGCACTCGAAAATTTCGGGAAATTTATCTTTTATCCTGTTTGAAGTTACCTTTATCTTTTTATATTCTTTGTTTTTTGGTTTGGCTAGAGCGTTTTTTACTAGAGTTTTGTTTAAAATTCTGCTATTATCGCTTACCTCGCAAAGCCATCTATCGCCTAAATTTTGTTTAGCTTCAAGGTAAAAATTTCTTCCGGGTTTTATAAATTTATAAATTTCATCTTCGTAAAATTTATTAAATTCTTCTAGCTGTTTTTCATCGTCTATGCATTTTTTTGGTTTATAAATTTCGATACCGTAAAGCTTACATGGGGCTGATTTTATAGGATTTATCTTAAAAACAAAAGTATCGTCGTTTATCTTTTTAACAAAGGTTGCGATTACTTTTTGATCGGCTAAAGCGAAAGTAGGAATAAGTAAAAAAGCAAAAAGAGCCACGCAACTTTTAAATTTGAGTTTAAAAATTGCGTGAGAGGTTATCATTTAAGATCGTATTTTTCTAGTAATTTATCGTAAGTGCCGTCTTGTTTAAGCTCTTTTAAAGCGGCATTTATCTTCTCTATCAGATCTAAATTTTTGTCTTTATCAAAAGCTATAGAAAATCCTTCGCTTCCGTCTGATTCTTTATGAAATTCCTCTAGATCAGGATTTTTCTTAAGGTATCCGTATCCTATAGAGCTGTCAAATATCACCGCATCAAGCTTGCCTGTTTTTAGTCCAAGCGTTAGACTTACGGTCTCTTCGGCCGGAGTTACTTTAGCTCCTTTTATCTCTTTTGCCGCCATCTCTTGAACCGTGCCAAGTTGCACGCCTACTTTTTTACCGCTTAAGCTCTCTTTATCTTTTATAGCATCATTGCCTTTCTTGCGAAGGTAGATATTTTCGGTTGAGTAGTAAGCGTCGGTAAAATCAATAGACTTTCTTCTTTCGTCAGTTGCGCTCATCGCACTTGCGATCACGTTTATTTTGCCTGTTTTAAGAGCAACGATAAGTCCGTCGAAATTCATATTTACGAACTGGTATTTAAATCCTACTTTTTTAGAAAGCGCATCCATCAGATCTATATCAAAACCCGCAATCTTGTTTTGATCGTCGATAAACTCAAACGGCGGATAGTTTGCGGCTGTTCCTACTTTAAGTTCGGTAGCGCCAAGGCTAACTAAGCCCGCCAAAAGCAGTGCGAATAATTTTTTCATCTAACTCTCCTTAATGAAATTTGCGTAATTATAATACTTTAAAATTAATGATTTAACACTTTTCCTAAAAATTCTTTTAGTCTTTGATTTTGCGGATTTTCAAAGATATTTTTAGGTGTATCATCTACGGTAATTTTGCCCCCGTCCATGAAAAATATACGGTTTGCTACATTTCTTGCAAATCCCATTTCGTGAGTAACTACAAGCATCGTTAGGCCTTTGGCCGCAACATCTCTCATGATATCAAGAACTTCTCCGATCATCTCCGGATCAAGCGCTGAGGTCGGCTCGTCAAAAAGTATCACGTCAGGATTCATCGCAAGCGCTCTGGCTATGGCTATGCGTTGTTTTTGTCCGCCTGAAAGCTTGTGAGGGAAGGCGTATTTTTTATCAAGCAATCCTACGCTTTTAAGAAGCTCGTCGGCTCTTTTTTCCGCATCCGTTTTGCTTAAAATTCCCGCTTTAATCGGAGCTAGAGTTAAATTTTCTAGGACGTTTTTGTTTGCAAACAGATTAAAATGCTGAAAAACCATGCTTATCTTTTGGCGAATTTTATTTATATCGGCTTTTTTGCTTAGTATGTCTTCGCCGTTTATCTTGATATGTCCGCTTGTAGGTTCTTCAAGGCGGTTTATGCAGCGTAAAAATGTACTTTTACCTCCGCCGCTTGGTCCGATGATGGCTATTACCTCGCCTTGTTTGATATCTACGCTAATATCTTTTAAGACCTGCAAATCGCCGTAGTTTTTGTTTAAATTTCTAATCTCAATCATGTCTATTTAGCCTCTCTTCAAGCTTTTTAGCCAAATACGAAAAAATTTTAACGCTTGTATAATAAATCACGCCCGCAAATATAAGCGGCTTTGGATTGTAAAGAACCGATTGAAAGCTTCTGCTTTGCATCGTGATATCGGCTACGCTTATGAAGCCTACGATGGATGTTTCTTTAAACAGCGATATAAATTCATTGGCAAGAGCGGGAAGGATGTTTTTTGTCGCTTGAGGGATTATGATTTGCCCCATTGAGGTTGAGTAGTCAAGCCCCATAGCGCGAGCCGCTTCCATCTGTCCTCTATCTACGCTAGCGATACCGCTTCTAACGATTTCTGCGACGTATGCGGAGCTGTTTAACCCAAGAGCCACAATGGCTGCGTATAAATTTTCAAACGAAACAAGTATGATAAACGCAAAAACCATAAGCTGGAGCATGAGCGGAGTGCCGCGCAAGATGTCGATGTATTCGTCTATTATAAAGGTAAGCGGCTTGATCTTTAAGAAGCGTAAAAACGCAAGGAAAAATCCAAGCACTATGCCTATGGTTATACCGCCTGCGGTTAGTATGAGAGTTGTTTTATAACTTTGCAGATATGCTAAGCGCTGAGTTGCGTTAAGCTCGGTAGGGTAGGTAAAATAAACACCGACGCAGACTATGGTTAAGAAAAAAAGAAGCTTGAAAAATTTCTCGTTCAATTTGGTTGCCTTTAATGAAACGTAAATGTCAAATATACAAAAAAATTGATATTTTTTTGCTTAATTGATACTGTTTTAGTGTGAAATTTCCGCTCATACGAGCAAATTTAAGAGGGTAAATTTTTAAATTTTAATAAATTTAATGTTAATATATCGCTTTAAATTTAACCAAAAGGCTTGTTTTATGGAATTTGGTGCATATCTTGCTATTGCTCTTTATTTTGGATTTTTATTGTTTGTCGGTAAGTATTCTTATAACAAAAACGCAAATATGAGCGAGTACTTGCTGGATAATCGCAGGCTGGGACCGGTTGTAACGGCTCTTAGTGCGGGAGCTAGCGATATGAGCGGTTGGATGTTGCTTGGAGTGCCCGGTGCGCTTTATGCTACGGGTATCGCAAACGTCTGGATAGCCATAGGACTAACCATAGGTGCGTATTGTAACTATCTGTTTTTGGCTAAAAGACTTCGCGTTTATACCGAAGTTGCAAGCGACAGTATAACGATTCCTGATTTTTTAGAAAACCGCTTTAAAGACAACACAAAAATTTTGCGTATAGTCTCAGGCGTAGTTATACTTGTATTTTTTACTCTTTATGTAAGTAGCGGTATCATCGCGGGCGGTAAGAGCTTTGAGAGTTTTTTCGGGCTTGATTTTAAAATAGGAGCGATATTTACGCTATTTATCGTTGTTTTTTATACTTTTTTTGGCGGATTTAGAGCGGTTGCGATAACCGATGCTTTTCAAGGTTCGCTTATGTTTTTAGTGCTTATTTTAGTCCCTACCGTTGCGTTTTTTAACATCGAAATTCCAAGTGGAGCGAGCCTTTGGAGTGAGATTAACAAATACGGCGAAAACCACCTAAATTTATTTCACAATCAGACATTTTTAAGCATACTAGGACTCATGGCTTGGGGTCTTGGATACTTCGGACAACCTCATATCATAGTGCGTTTTATGGCGATAAGAAGCTCTAGCGAGCTTGCTCAGGCGCGCAGGATAGGTATCGGCTGGATGGCACTCGGGCTCATCGGCGCTATCATGAGCGGTCTTATAGGCTTTGTTTATTATAGTCAGCTTGGCATGCCTTTAAAAGACTCCGAAACCGTATTTTTAAAGCTTGGGGAGACGCTGTTTCATCCTTTTATCGTAGGAGTTATCATCTCTGCGGTGCTTTCGGCGATTATGAGTACGATTTCAAGCCAGCTTTTAGTAAGCGCAAGCTCTGTTACGAAGGACTTTATTCTTGCATTTTATAAAAAAGAAGTCGATGAAAAGACACAGGTGATATTTGGCAGATATGCCGTAGTTGTGGTTGCTTTAGTGGCAACACTCTTGGCATTTGGCTCAACCGATACCGTGCTGGGAGTGGTAGGTAACGCTTGGGCCGGATTTGGGGCTAGCTTTGGACCTGTACTTTTGTTTAGTCTTTATTATAAGCGCATGAGCGCTCTGGCGGCACTTGCAGGAATGATAGTCGGTGGCATAACAGTGCTTGCATGGATAGCTTTTGGGCTAAATTCTTACGTTTATGAAATTTTGCCGGGATTTGTAGCTTCAAGTATCGCTATTATAGCAATTAGCATCTGGGGCGACGCCATAGATAAGATGACAAATGAGCCAAATCAGAAAGTCGTGCAGGAAGAATTTGAAAAGATGAAGACGAGACTATAAATGAAAGATAGCGTAAAATGCCCAAACTGCGGGTTTGATGTAGATGTAAATTCGGCTTTTAAAAGCCAAGTCGAACAGGAATTTAACCAAAAATTAGCCGCCGAAAAAAAGAATTTTGAAAAAGAGGTTGAAGCTAAAAGAGAGCAGTATAAGACTCATTTAGAGCAGCTAAACGCAAAGCAAAAGGAGCTTGAAGCTAAGCAGGCGGAATTTGACGCTAGAGTAGCTGAGGCTTTAAAGCTTAAGCAAAGCGAGCTTGAAGCACAGATAAAGATAAAATTTGAAAATGAAAATTTAGCCGCTGTAAATGCCCTAAAAACCGAGCTTGAAGCCAAGTCAAAGCAGGTTAGCGAGCTAAATTTAAAAACCGTGGAAATAGAAAAACTCAAACGCGAAAAAGATGAGCTTGAAGCAAGTATCAAGGCTAAAAGCGAGCTTGAATTTTCGGCTAAGTTGCAAGCCGAAAAGGAGCGCTTGCAAAAGGAAATTTCATCTGCCAATGAGCTTAAATTTCGCCAAAAAGATGAACAGATGGAAGCGCTTAAAAAGCAGCTGAGCGAAGCTCAAAGACGCATAGAACAGGGTAGCCAGCAGCTTCAAGGTGAGGTGCAGGAGCTTGCGATCGAGGAGTGGTTGAGGGCGAAATTTCCGCTTGATACTATCGAGGAGGTTAAAAAGGGCGCAAACGGCGCTGACTGCATGCAGATAGTAAATACTAGAGAGGTGCAAAACTGCGGTAAAATTTACTATGAAAGCAAGCGAACTAAGAACTTTTCAAATGAGTGGATAGAGAAATTTAGATCCGATATGCGCTCAAGCGGTGCTGACGTGGGAGTGCTTGTGAGCGAAGCGCGCCCAAAAGATATGGAGCGGCTGGGGCTGGTTGATGGAGTGTGGGTGTGTTCGTATGAGGAGTTTAAGGCGCTTAGTTTTGTGCTTAGAAATTCTGTGATTGAGCTAAATTTCGCTAAAAGCTCCGTGCAAAATAAAACAGGCAAAATCGAGCTTCTTTACTCTTATTTAACGAGCAATGAGTTTAAAATGCGAATTGAGGCTATTGTGGAAGGCTTTACTTCTATGCAAGAAGACTTGATAAAAGAGCAAAATGCGATGAAGCGAATTTGGAAAAGCCGCGAAAAACAGATAGAAAAAGTTCGCGATAATGCAATAGAGATGTTTGGCTCGATCAAAGGTATCGCAGGAAATTCTATCGGTGAGATAAAGACGCTTGAGCTTGGATTTGATGAGAGCGTTGCTCAAAGCGAGCTGGAAAACGAGTGAAATTTAGGGTTAAATTTCACAAATTTGCTTAATCGTCTTGAAATTTAAGATTAAATTATACGAAAATGCGTCTATGACTATGCCCTCATACTTTTCTTTTGATGCTTCTAGCATAGCAAGATAGTTTTTAAGCTCTAAATTTAAAATTTCTTGTTCGCTGTCGTTTCTCCACTTCATCATCTCTTCTTTGCTTGTAAAAGCGGGAAAATAGCTAAGATCGCTCTCTTCGTCTTCAAGAAGAATAAATTTGATATTTGAGCCTTCTTCTTCATAAAATGCTTTTCCGTCAGGCTTCGTTAGGGCTTGATTGATAATAACAGGAGCCATAAACTGGGCTTTTTTAAGCTCTTGTATAAGGTTATTTTCATTTTCTTTGCCCGGATTATCTAAAAAAATTTGCATCGCTTTAGTTAAATTTGTATTCATCTTGTCGCTTTCGTTTTTAAATTTAATGACAATTATACATTTTTAAAAAATTAAAACAAAATTTAGCGATAAATAAGGTTTGCATTGTTATAATCACAACTTCAATTTGGCTAGCGGGTTCATAGCTCAGTTGGTTAGAGCATCCGGCTCATAACCGGATGGTCCCAGGTTCGAGTCCTGGTGAACCCACCACTATACCTTTTTTTCACATTTCTTAAACCGTTTTTCCCTGTATTTTTACTTCACATAACCCCCAAGGGTAGGCGCTAAACATACTTTTTATCTTTTTCAGTGTATTTTTTATATTACAATGACTTTACTTTTATTAGGTGGCAAATGAGGTGACTAGGAATCCATTAGGTGGCAAGTCAAAATTTAACTCTAATAACACAAATATAAAGTCATAGTAACTATTACTATATACTATCTTATCTAATAGATAAAAAAGTTGAGTTTCTTATAGATAGAAGCTTTAAATTAAAAGTTAAGAGTATTAAATTTTTTAGTTTTACATTTGCTACATAATACAGTAGTTCCATAATAATATATATCTTGTAATTATTTTAATACAATAAAGTCCATATGGCATACTGAAAAATTGATAAAAGGATGAATCAAAGTAAGCATAAATATAATTTTATGTTTATTCATTTTATACTCTATTAAATTCAATGATAGTACCATATCACTATCATTGTCATAAATCTTTAGTTTTAATTTACATTTGCACTATTATGTAACAAACGTACTTAAAACAGGTTGCAAGTCTGCCGTAGCTTTAAATAAGAGATGTTTTTTAGGCTCAGGCTATGAAAACATTACTGACTTTAGCTTTATGGTTTGGTCTATCTTGATTCGTTATACTAAGATAATCAACTAAACGAAGCTAAACAGAAAGGATCTATTATGGCATTTGTTAAAAAGCTAGAAGTAAAGCTAGTAGAACACACGTAGTATCAGCTTTTGTATCCAAATACTCCGACATTAAAGGACAAATAAAGTATTATCAATAGATGATATCTGATTTACAAGATGAACTATCTACTATAAACAAAGCTATTATAATATTTTGATACGGACTATAATATAAATTAGATAAAAAATAAAAACGTCATTAATAATAGACGTTTTTCTCGTAGAGAGATTATTAAAAAGATAATAGAGTGTTAAAAATAAAACCTAGTTTGGTTAAAGAGATATTAAAGTGTGCTAAGAATCAATTTCCACTTAGTGCAGCGTATTTTTTATTGTCGTAGTACTTTCCCAAAAATAAAATTGAAATAAAATTCAAAAGGAATGCTTTAAAAAACGAAGCATCTTACTAAAATTAAGATGCTATATATGACATAATTTTAAATTCCTTATGTCAGATGAATTTTGGGTTTGTGTAGGCAAAAGCAATTATTACTCATATTCTCTAAATCGTTCATGTTTAAATTCACGCTTTATTATCAGCTTTCCATCTTCTACCTGCTTGCTAACAATTCTGCGAGTAGTTGCATAAATCGGTATTAAACCGATACTTTTTGCAAAATTTGCCATAGCGTATGTAGCACCAAAATCCCCTTGCACCAATAACACGTCGCCAAATTTTGACTGCTCTTTTAACTTATCTTTATAGCTTTCAATACCGCTTAAAATGCTTTTATTGGCAGGATCTATATTACCCCAATTTTCATCGCCTATAACCACAAAATTATCTATATTTAAATTTTCTATAGCATCTTTTTCTTGTTCTTTTGTTAATAAGTGGTTCATTAGTATAAAAAGTGTTTTCATTCTACTCCTACATTTCAAAATTATATTCTTTCATCTTTTTTATGTTTTTAATATATTCTGATAGGTTATTTGCGCTATGTCTAGAATTAGACCTTGATCTTTGATTTTCCTGGTCAAGCTTATGGGCTATATTAACTCTAATATTATTTACCTTGCGATATGTATCTGCTAGCTTTTTTCTATCATCACTATATTTTAATTTTACCAATGCATTTTTTGCACTCTCTCTATTGTCCCTATTTAATGGGTCTTTATCATTTTGCTCACAAACTATACTTAAAGCTGCTTCAGCCAAAGTTAAATAAGACATAGCATAATTTTTGTTGTCTGCATACCACTGTGATAACTTTAGCTGCAAATCAGATACTTTTTCCTGCTTGAAAATATCTATAAACTCTTTAAGATCCTTTGATACTATGCCTAATATAGTATTATTAGGACAACTAAAATCAAAAATTTCGCTACTTAAAGACCTTATGCTTTTTTGTATAGCACTAACATCGGACATGCTTAATGCATAAGAAAAGTCTGTGTAACTATTTTTTATTTTTTCTGGCTGCTGAGAGTTATTTACCAGAAGCATTAGATCATATCCATTGCCAAATCTTTTTAGATTCTTAATAGCCTTTGACCACTCTAAAAGTTCAAAAAACATTTTTAAATCCACTATCGGTGCAATATTATTATTCTCTGTCATTATGTCTATCATTCCATAGTATACACCCTTGATATTTATATTATAATCTCGTGTATTAGCATAAAATTCACTCATAACAAAACTCATTAAAGATAAAGACCTAAAAGAGTGGGTTATATCAAGATAAACCTCGTCGCCTTTTGTAATTTCATTAAAAATTTGTAAAAATTGATTGAAATTTGACCAAAGCTGTTCCTCATCAACCCCATACTCTATAATAAAACATTTTGAACCGCTTACTCCAAGCTTCTTATTTATCTGCTCTGTTATGATAGGAATATATTTTATTATCTCGTTGTTTTCTTTGGCCTCGTAAATTTTAAATTCATCCTCATCGTTACCGCCAAACTCTTTATAAACTGCATCCCAGATAGATTTTTTTGTTCCAACCAAAAAGAGCTTATCTATCTTAATATGTTCGCATAAAACATCTGCTATAAATTTCTTATCTTTATAAACTTTTCCATCCATAGAGTAGTTTAATAATCTATAATCACCGCTTCTTTTATCGCCTGCCCCTATAGAGCTTATTAAAATTTTAGACATATTATCCCCATTAATTCTTAGTTTTTTATTTTAAACATAATCAAGCGAGCAGTATTTAACATAATAATCAGCCGCATATGCATATTTAATACATCTATCATTTGGTATGGCAAATATATCGTATATGCTATATACCAACTTTTCTAAATCTCCAGCCCATGCAATATCAAAAACTATTTCCTCGTTCACTTATATCATAATTTTTCAAAACTTTATATATGTGATCCAAATATTCATAGACACTTGTTGTTATTTCTAAATTATGAATGCATTTTTATCATTTTATCTTTTTTGCTGTAAAATACTATAGTAATTACAAGAAACATAATTTTTTAAGTCTTTATAATAACTATGTTTCATTCCCATAAAACTAGGAAGTTTGAGCAAAATAGCAAATAAAACGAATTAAAATTTAAATTATTTTTTGCTATTGTTTTATCAATTATTGCTATAGATTGATGTTGTTTATATACATTAAGATAATCTTACAAAATTAATTTTGATGATTTAAAATAAGTTCTTTGATCTGCCTTCTGTAATCATAACTAAAGAAATTAATTTTCCTACTGTCTGCTATTTTCTTTTTTACAACTCGACTATTTATATCAAAACACCCTGCTAATATACCTACGGATTCTATGCCACCAAAATAATTTGTAATATTCTTTAATTTTTCTATATAATCACTTGATACACTTCCCGATTTACATTCTATTATATATAGTCTCTTGCCATCAGTAAATACTATATCAAATTCTTGGTAATTGCTCTCTTGTAAATTCTTTAATGATGTAAAGTCATTGCTTATGAATTTATTATCTGGACTCATACAAATCTCTACATTTATTTTTAAATCTAAAATGATCTTTTCTTTTAATAGCGGTCTGATTGATAGATAAATGTATTCTTCAAACCATCCACCTGTGATATATTTATTAAAAATATCTGAATCATTAAAAATAAATGTCATATTTTCTGCTTTAATAACATTATGACGATTCTCCAACTCTATATCACCCATTTTTAATTCTATAGGTTGCTTATTGTCTATACACTGTAATAATTTTTTATAATTTTTTGCCACTTTGTTTCTGTTTTTGTAAAAAATTTTAGTCAAAGCTTCTCTTTTTAATATCTCATTTTCCAACTTTTGATAGTTTTGATTTTTTACACTTAGCTCATCCCCATTAAGCAACAAGAAAGTATCTATGGAGTCAATTTTCTTTGTATCATGCTTTCTAAAACCATCCAAGTAGATAACGCTGTTGTCTTTGGCATTAAAATAAAAAGCAGTACCATTAACCTCTTGACAAGCAGCAAATGCGCCTGCGTACATAAGTTTTGTACCACTAGTTAAATTAAAGCCTATTTTTCCATTATGTTTTTTACCTTGAATATACTGTACTATTTTATTTCTTACATCCAAAGGATCGTATGGATCTATTGTAATTTCATCAAAACTGCTGTTATGTAAAAATTTTTTCATAATATTTGCTGAATATTTTTGACTACTTATGAACACATGTTTTTTACTATCAAACTGTATAATACTTAATAAATTAGGAATTCTTTGCTCTCCAAAAAGATTAAATACTATATCGAAAGTATCGGAATTATCTTTTTTTGATCTGTCATACCACCAACTCCAATCCTTTGGTAGACTTATGGATTCAGGCTTTTTACCTATTACGGAAGAGGACAAAAGTCTTTTCTTTATATTTGGATATTTTAGGGATACAAGCGCCCAGACGAATGCCATTACTGGAGTTCCGGGGCTTAAAAATAAATCAACCTCTTTGCTATCCTCATATGCTTCTATGTCATGCATTACTTTAATGGCGATATCATAGATGCCATCAGTATCATTAAGACCGCTTAATCCTATCGGATAAAAAGAGAATTTGAAATCTTTATTTTTAGTATTACACATTATCCATTCTTTAAAATAATTGTAGGCCAACTCGGTATCGGAATAAAGCGATACAAAGTTATTGACATACACACTATCATTGCACAAAAATTTATTTTGTGCTTCTTTTAAATCTTTTAAAAAATCTTCTTGCTTAAGTTCGGCTTTATTGTGGTTGGTATAGAACAATATGGCTATGTCAGTATATTGCTCACTTGCAATAGCATTCAAAATAGGACCGGAAGTATTTTCAAGTTTCAAAGAGGCTTTTAAATCCGTTATTCCACACCAGGTAACAAGTATTTTTTTCATGGATAATATCTCCTTTTACATTTTTATTCTCTATTTGAAATGCTTTGAACTAAATTTTATTATTTTTTACTTTAAAAATCTTTGATATAAAATATGTTTATAATATTTTATGATACTATTGCAAAATAAAACTAACTATTTTTTTGGATTTTAATAATATTCATATAATATAATAAAGCATATCATATATTTAAAATATTATCTGAGGATTGTCTCTATGAAAAATAAAAAACCAAACAATACAGACGTGTCAGAATTTAAAGAAGAAAAATCTCAAATGTCCTCTATACGCAGGATATTAAGAATATTGAAAGATCTAAACGAAGGCAAACCAATATATGTAGAAAACTTAAAACTTGATGATCTTTGGAAAAAATCTGTGCAAAGAGAATATGTTTTCGATAAAAAAAGTCATAATGAAATAATGAGCGATAGAAATATACAAAGATACTTTTCGCTAATAAACGAAGAATTCCCGGGAATATACAAAAGGATAAATAGCGAAAACGGTGTATGCTACGTTCCAAATTCTGCAAAAGGCTTTATAGAGCTTAGCCCTCATTTTATAACTTTAATGGCTATGGTATATAGCCTATTGTCAAAAAATAATACTATATTTAACACACTAGATAAAGATACCAAGTCTTTAATTTTTAAAGAAGCCAAAAAACTTGACGAGTGTTATAAATTTATAACAAAACCATTTGAAAGCATAAGGCATGAAAAGATTAAAAACTTAGAAGACGCGATCAAATTTAGAAAAAAGATATCACTACAATACAATTTAGAAAAAATCACCGTTAAACCTTATAAAATAATATTCATAGACGAAAATTTCTATCTTGCTTGCATGAAAGATGATGGCAATTTCTCAATGTTAAGAATTTCTTATATCAAAGATATAAGAAAGCTAGACCAATTTAATAAAGATAGAAGTGTAGAAAGCTTTATAGATAAAGACATACAAACATCTTTTACAAGCTACCAAAAAGCTATAAACTTCGAATATATAGATGTAAAAATAAGGGTTGACAAAGATGTTGCAAAATATTTTACAAATAATAAAAAATTTCTAGACTCTCAAAATATAGAAGAAGAGCTAAAAGATGGAAGCAAGATTGTTTGCTATAGGGTTACTCAATTTCAAGAAATTAAACCATTTATCAAAAAATGGATACCTTCTATAGAGGTCATTGAACCTATAGAGCTTAGAGACGAAATTTTAAGAGACATTAGAACATATCAGAATAAAATCGGTGATGTATAATAAAAATCATCATTTAGTACCCCAAATGCTTATGCTTTCGCTTTCTGGAATATATTTTTTTAGATTTCACTATTTGAGTGTTTAAATTTATATTTCTATTAATTGATGCTATTATATTTTCGTCTCTATTTATATTTCTTTTCATTTTTTTAATCTTTCTAAAATATTCATATAATAATCGCGGTATGTAGATACCTTCATGCATCACTTCAAACTATTTTGTTTTTTACAATAATTATATATAGATCATAGGACATATAGTGTCTATTGTAGCAAAAAGTCTATACGTAGACTAGTTAAGATGAATAATACATGTTGATATTGATCAATTAATTTAAACATATAAAATCCCCTTGATCGGGTCAAATTTGTATAAATTCTAAGCCATAAGGTATCAAAACATTTCAACACAAGGAGAATAAAGTTTCAATCCCCTTGATCGGGTCAAATTTGTATAAATAGAGATTGAGAACAGATATAGTAGAAAGAATATTTTAGTTTCAATCCCCTTGATCGGGTCAAATTTGTATAAATCTATCTCGTTATCCCGAAGTCGAAATTAGGACTTTTGAGGAAAAGGCAAAGTTTCAATCCCCTTGATCGGGTCAAATTTGTATAAATATATGGACACACTCAAAAGAGTTAGTGTCTACTCAAATGTTTCAATCCCCTTGATCGGGTCAAATTTGTATAAATTTAATGACGGGAACTTTGTCTAATGGATATGCTAGCGTTTCAATCCCCTTGATCGGGTCAAATTTGTATAAATTAAGGTGGTAAATCTTTGCCATCTCTACGACGATTTTGAAGGGTTTCAATCCCCTTGATCGGGTCAAATTTGTATAAATTTAATGACGGGAACTTTGTCTAATGGATATGCTAGCGTTTCAATCCCCTTGATCGGGTCAAATTTGTATAAATTGAACCAATTTACGGTTCAAACTTTGGAAGAAATCATGGATGTTTCAATCCCCTTGATCGGGTCAAATTTGTATAAATATAAACAAGCCATAGATGCAAGCGGCGGCAAAGAGGGCGTTTCAATCCCCTTGATCGGGTCAAATTTGTATAAATTTATTAAATAATGACTTTGCTTCAGGCTATGACTTCTAGTTTCAATCCCCTTGATCGGGTCAAATTTGTATAAATTCAAAGCTAAACTGTTTGAGATGAAGTATTATCTCGCGTTTCAATCCCCTTGATCGGGTCAAATTTGTATAAATGAACCAGGCTCGTTAGCTATATTGCAACAAGCTGTAATGAAAGTGTTTCAATCCCCTTGATCGGGTCAAATTTGTATAAATTCGTAAACAAAGAGGTAAAGGTGCTTACAACAAGCGGTTTCAATCCCCTTGATCGGGTCAAATTTGTATAAATGTAAATAGATTACGAAGAGGAGTAGAGAACAATGGAGCTAGTGTTTCAATCCCCTTGATCGGGTCAAATTTGTATAAATCAAATATGGTAAAGCATGGTTAAACACCTTACCAGATGTTTCAATCCCCTTGATCGGGTCAAATTTGTATAAATATGTCTGTCAGGTTTAATAAACATAGCTGTATGTGGTGGTTTCAATCCCCTTGATCGGGTCAAATTTGTATAAATACAGGGGAAGGAAAGAGGAAGCTGAACAGTTTTACAACGTTTCAATCCCCTTGATCGGGTCAAATTTGTATAAATACAATATGGATCAAAGCTAGTTGAGTATGTAGGTACTCGATTAGTTTCAATCCCCTTGATCGGGTCAAATTTGTATAAATATTAGTATGTTAGAATTGTTGGTTGGTTTTATTTTCCTGTTTCAATCCCCTTGATCGGGTCAAATTTGTATAAATAGAGAAAATAGTTGTTGGTCACATTAGATCAAGAGACGGGTTTCAATCCCCTTGATCGGGTCAAATTTGTACAAATACATTTCTAGGTGAAGGGTTTATCAACAATGTGGCTGAGTTTCAATCCCCTTGATCGGGTCAAATTTGTATAAATGGAGTAAGAAAGGTGAGCGAAAGCTCCAAAGGTATTTGATGTTTCAATCCCCTTGATCGGGTCAAATTTGTATAAATATGAATCAGTGGGATATAGAGCAAAAGTTTAGTGAAAAATTGTTTCAATCCCCTTGATCGGGTCAAATTTGTATAAATCGAACAGACAAGAAAGAGGTGAAGCTAACACTACTTAGGTTTCAATCCCCTTGATCGGGTCAAATTTGTATAAATGGTTAGCGTATTGCTTACAAACGGAGAGAAAATAGTTGGTTTCAATCCCCTTGATCGGGTCAAATTTGTATAAATGGCAGTAACTGGTCCAGGCAAGAAGAAGTTGAATGACTTCGTTTCAATCCCCTTGATCGGGTCAAATTTGTATAAATATAAAGCTTTAAAGAAACTACAAGTAAAGGAATTGTAATGTGTTTCAATCCCCTTGATCGGGTCAAATTTGTATAAATATAAGGATGTCTAAATAAACCATAAGGAGAACAAAATGGTTTCAATCCCCTTGATCGGGTCAAATTTGTATAAATACTACTACAACAAGGAGCATAAGATGGAATGGTTATTAGCATGTTTCAATCCCCTTGATCGGGTCAAATTTGTATAAATAACTACAATTAAAGGAGTTATGAAATGCTAGAAATTATAGTTTCAATCCCCTTGATCGGGTCAAATTTGTATAAATAATCCTGCTTTAGCTTATAGGGAGGTCTTAGTGTGAATAGTTTCAATCCCCTTGATCGGGTCAAATTTGTATAAATTGGACAACAATGGATAGATAGCTTAAACGATGCTATCGTTTCAATCCCCTTGATCGGGTCAAATTTGTATAAATTCAAATGAGAGAAATATATGCACTAACTAACGACTGTTTCAATCCCCTTGATCGGGTCAAATTTGTATAAATACAGGCTCTGGTAAAGAGAAAATCAACAAGTTTGCGATTAGCGTTTCAATCCCCTTGATCGGGTCAAATTTGTATAAATGCAAAGTTAATAAAGGAGAAAAAATGCTTGAGTTATTGTTTCAATCCCCTTGATCGGGTCAAATTTGTATAAATACATAAGCTAGTAAAGGAGTAATAAATGGTTGAACTTGTTTGTTTCAATCCCCTTGATCGGGTCAAATTTGTATAAATCGCCGACTTCCAGCCCATCCTTGATCTCGTCCCAAGGATCGTTTCAATCCCCTTGATCGGGTCAAATTTGTATAAATTTATAGAAAAGGGGAATATATGGTTGAGTTAGTACTGTTTCAATCCCCTTGATCGGGTCAAATTTGTATAAATGGAGAAAAAAATGCTTGAGTTATTAATCGCGTTTATCTTGTTTCAATCCCCTTGATCGGGTCAAATTTGTATAAATATAGGTGAAGACCTATACTGCTTGATATGGGAACAAACGTTTCAATCCCCTTGATCGGGTCAAATTTGTATAAATAGCCCAAAATACTACATTTACAAAGTTAAAACTAATAAATTTACTTAAGAAAAATGAGTTTAAAGTATTGAAAAATCTTTATATCATTTAAAAAGTTCGCAAATGTATGACTATTTAAAAAATACAACTTATGAATTTTGACAATAATAAGTAAAAGAACTCCTAAATTTAGGATTTTTATAGCTTAAAAAAGTTCGCAAATCTATTTCAAATTTTTTAAAATATTCAGATTTGAGAAATTTAATAAATATCTAAGTTTCAAAACTTCCTAAAATAGGACACTTAAATCTTAAGTATAAATAAAAGTTCGCAAATACAGGTGAATATATTTATGCAAATCCGCTTTTGCGAACTAAATTTTGATAATTCTAGCTAAAAAAGTTCGAATTTAAGCTAAAAAAGTTCGCAAATAAAAAATTAAATCTAGACTATTTACTATACAAATAAATCTTTTGCTTCAAAAATATCAACATGATCACAAAGTTCAAAACTTTTACCAACACAAGTTTCACAAATCCTATAAAACCTTAAACTATCTTTTTTAGAATTTACCAAAGGAGTTAATTCTCTTATTAATTTTTTAAGTTTGGCTTCGTTTATTTCGCATTCAAAAACACTTAAATTTACCCTATATCCCAACCCCTCAAGGATATCTGAGAGTTTCTTGCGATTTTTACTATTTTGGATATCATAAGCTATTACAAATTTCATTTAAAATTTTCCTATAAATGGTTTATAATACTTGTTTGTGCCGTTAATAAAATTAGATAGTTCGTAGCACATTGATTGTATTATATTTTCGCATTTGCAAGATTGTTTTTTCCACATGGTATAGCTTCCGAGCTTCTTTTTAATGTTTTGCGCTATAAGTTTTTTAGACTCATCAGTTAGCAGGCCTTCTTTATTAAGCTTGATTGGTGAATCTTTGTTAATCATAGATATCACAACCCTATCGACCATAAAGGCTCTAAACTGCTCTATCATATCAAACACTAAAGTAGGTTTAGTACTATCGGTAGAGTGCAGGAAAGATATATGAAGACTCAAGCCTGCGCGATATAAACACTCTTGAACCTTAGAATATAGTATGGCATAAGCATAGTTTAAAGATGAATTAACAACATCTTTAGCTCCTAGTGTTACACGTTTTTCAAACTCTATAGGGAGTATGCTTTTAATACTATCCCAATATATTGCAGCAGCAGAACCTTCAAATCCTAAAAGTTCATTTGTGGTTTTTGCATATTTTATTTTTTTTATTAGAATATTTTCTAGACTTCGTATACTTGGAGTTAAAAACTTATGATATTTATTTAGATACTTTAAGTAATTAGTTTGATTTTTTATCTTGGAAATCACAAATTGAGAGGCAAGATATAGCTGAGATGGTGTGCCAAGAAGCATAGCTTGTCTGTGTATAGCTTGTGTAGAAACTGAATTGTAAGTAAGTAAGGTGGCATAAGGATTATAATGCTTGTCTATAAAATCTATATGAATTTTTTCTTTAGCACATCTATGTATTACGGCTGACGATATAGATATATACTCACTATCTATAATGATCCTTGAAATTTTAGAAATAGGAAAGTCTTTATATAGCTTGCCGTACTGTTTTATACTAAATTTGTTCTTACTTATACCGAGATGAATCCCTACTTGATTTATATGCAGGGTCGAATCAACGGCAATTTTTGAAGCATATAAATTTCTTTTTTTATTTATTTTGAGAGATTCATTTCTGTATGTTTTTTTGGATAGATATTTTTCATATCCTTTAGTAAGTATTAATGAAATCTTATTGTTTATTTCATTTTTATTAAATAGTATATCGAATTTAATTTTCTCAAGATATGTTATAAATTCTTTTTTTGATTTTATGCTTTTGTTTTGTTTGTGAAAGCATACTTTTTGTGAAATAGAGTCTATAAAATTCTCTTTAATTTGTAAAATTTGTGATGATTGCGGAGGTATTATTTTTATATAATAGTTTTTAAGCCCCAATAAATAAGTGTTGAGTTGACCTACGTAATCCTCAAAATCAGTTTTTTCTATATTTATAGAACGCAATCTAGATATTGATCTTTGAATTTTTTCATCATCCAAAAAACGGTGTTTGCCCAAAAAATTAACGCCTAAAAACACGAATCCGTCTTTTATGTTAGATATTTTTGTTTTTTGTTCATTTAAAGATAAATTAAGCAACTTCAAAAATTTTACTAGCCTAGGCTTGAAGCCCAAAGCCTTTTCCTCGCTATCAAAAAATACAACAAAATCATCGGCATATCTTACGAAATTTGCACCATTTTTATCAATAAACCTATCCATAAGATCAAGATATATATTTGACAACATAGGAGATAAAATATCGCCTTGATGAACCCCTGTTTTATGCTCTTTAAAATCTCCTTTAAAAAATCCACCAGTTTTTAAAAATAGAGATATGATGTCTACTATGCGCTTATCTTTGATGTGTTTTAGTAAAATTTGCAAAAGCTTTGAGTGATCAATGGACTCAAAGAAATCCTTTATGTCTGTTTTCAGAACCCATACACTACCTTCATTGATAAAATTAGTTGCTCTATTGATGGCTTTATATGTTGATTTATTTGGACGGTAGGCATAAGAGTTAGATAAAAATATATTATCAAAATATTGATTGAGCTCTAAATATAATACTTTTTGTATTAATTTGTCTTTTATAGAAGATATTCCTATGGGTCTTGCTTCGGAACCATTTTCTTTTGAGATGTTTATATTTTTGAGTGGTTCAGGAGAGTATGTTTGATTTTGTATAGAAAATATTAACCCATTAATATTTTTTGAAAAATCTTTTTTAAAATCAGCATAGGATACTTCATCCATCCCAAAAGAAGTTGACGATATATCTTCAAAAGCATAACTCATGGAGTCTTTAGTAAAAATTTGTTCTATAGTTCTGTCAAACATGGTGTTATTTTTTATTTATAAAAAAAGTTTGCAATATAAATATGCCCTTAGCCAAGACGATAGTCACCTGTTTATATATATAGGTTGCAATATCAATTACTTTCATGTTAAACACCTTTCATTATATATTTTTTTAGTATTGAAATGTTTTAATAATTATTTTTTAGGTCTATAAGAGATAAGAATGACACATTAAACATATTTAGAAATTTTTACACATCTTTGGCAACAAGACTGTAAATTTATTGACACCATTTTGTAAAGATGTTTTTTGTCTCAAACCCCCTGCAGAAGGTTTGAGTAATGATGTATCAGATAAGTTTAGTCTGCTTTTTAAATCCTTTAATACACATTCTTAAATCTATATTTAATATTCTAATTTTTAAATAGCTCTTAATTATATCTATAAAATCATGATAATTTTCAATCTTCTAAAAAGCCGTATTAATCTGTTTTTATTTTGAGAAAAGAATTATATATGGATAATAAGACATATAATGTCTATTATCTTTAAAAGTTTAGAAATATAAATATATAAGCGTTAGTAAAAGTATTAAAAATAGACAAATGCACAAGAAAGGTAAAAGTATGTAAAGTGGAATCAAAAAACTATTTTGTAGACTTAAATTTAAGAATTATAAACATGAACTCTTAAATTTGTGTATAATTATATAATTAAAAAATAATGGATATTAAATATGGTCAACAAAGTAAAAATGATTTTAGTTTTTTCTCACAAGCTTACAACCAATCAAATTCAAGATGCTAAAGAAAAATTTCATGTAAGTAAATTTGTAAAAATTCCAAAAGAACTTCTAAGTAAGTGGTCAAATATGTCTCCAGAAATTAAAAAAAATGATAATTTATTGGGAGGTTTTAAAAACTTTATAAAAACATATGCCACAAAAAATGATCTAGCTTTAGTGAAAGGAGATTTTGGCACTACTTATAAGATAGTGAATTTTTGCAAAGGCATAGGTACTAAAAATGGTTATTCTACTACAAAAAGTGTTATGAAAGAAAATATACTTGAAAAACAATTAGTCAAAAGCTTACTATTTGGGCATATTATGTTTAGAGAGAGTTATTAATGAAATATTCTGAAGTAAGAGTTGTATTTAAATCCGTTCAAAAACCACCATTTTTCATAGGATCGCAGATAAGGGGTGCTTTTGGATATGCGCTAAAAAGTGTTAGCTGCATAAATCCATCATATAAATGTGATGAATGTTTTGCTAAAGATAGTTGCTTGTATTATGATTTTTTTGAACAAAAAAATAGCTATCACAAGTATAGGCTGGATTTTAAGCTTGGTGTTGATTTTTATGATTTTGGAATATTTTTACTTGGTGATATATCAGAGAAATTACCTTACATAGCTTCGGCCGTATATATAATGCTTAAAAAAAATGGACTTGGAAAAGATAGGGTTAAATATGATAATTTTGATATCTTTGTCAACGGCAAAGCTTGCTTTAAGGATGATAAAATAAGCTTACCAAAAGAATATACGAACGATTTTATATCAAACGAATATTTTAGTGATTTAAAAATTAATTTTATAACGCCTCTTAGAATAAAAAAAGATAATAAATTTTTAAAAAATGACAAAATATGCCTAAAAGATATACTAAATTCCATTTATCAAAGGAAGATGAAAATTTTAGGAAAAGGCTTTGAAGCTTTTCCATACGATATAAAAGGAGAAGTTTTAAAAAGTAGCATAAAGTATATAGAGCTCACAAGGCATAGCAACAGACAAAATACAAATATGAATATGGGTGGTTTAATAGGGCATGTAGAGATAAATGGAATAAACAAAGATTGCTTGGATTTATTAAAACTTGGCGAAATAATAGGTGTCGGCAAACAGACTGTTTTTGGACTTGGAAAGATAGAAGTGGAGAATATAAATGGGTGATTTTAGTAAATATTTCAATGACGATTTTAAAGATTTGGAGCCTATCAGTAAGAATATAAACGAGTTACTTAAAGATCCTATGTTCTTAATTAGCGGTGATTTTTATGGAATACAAAAATTTATATTTGAAAATCTGAGTTCGAAAAATGCAGCAAAAGTTCTGAGAGCAAAATCTGCCTTTTGTGAACTATTTATAACCGTTTTGGCAAAATTTATTTGCCATAAACTCAATATAAATGAAAAATATATCTTATCTTGCACCGCCGGTAAATTTGAGATATTATCCCCTAAATTCGATCAAATAATTTTTGACGAGATAAAAGATATAATCAACTCATATTTTATAAAGAATTTTTTTGGAATTAGCGGTATAAGCCTATCTTTTGTAGAGTGTAAAAAAGAGGATTTTTCAGAGTCTCTAAATTACAAAAACTTAAGAGATAAAATAAGTAAAATGGTTGAATTAGAAAAATTTAAAAAACTAGATTTACCGCTACAAAATCCTATTTTAGAATATGATAAGAGTATTACTAATCAGACTTTATGTAGAATTTGTAATATCAGAAAAGTAAATCATGATGACAAATGTGACATCTGCAACTGTTTTGTAAGGCTTGGTGAAATCCTTGTAAGTAATGAAAAAAATATATGTAGCAAAGAGATAGGAATTGACTTTTTTGACACTAATTTAGATATCAATGAACACATAAAATCATATGTAGCAAAAGATAAAAATTCTATAGTGGAGTTTGACACTTTATCTAAAAGATCTTGTGGAGAAAACTGTATAGCAGTTATAAAGGCTGATGTTGACAATATGGGTAATTTTATCAAAAAAAGTGATGTTACAGATAGTTTTACAAACTTTGATATTTTTTCAAAAAGTATTAATAACTTTTTTTCCTTGTATGTACCTAGAAAGATGAAAGAGAAATTTGAAGATAGTTATACTGTATTTTCTGGAGGGGATGATCTATTGATAGTCGGCAGATACGATCAAATGATAGATCTTGCTATATTTATAAGACAAGAATTTATGAAATTTATAAAAAATAAAGAATTAAGCATATCTTTTGGAGTGGTTTTAGCCAAACCATCTACGCCCATAAGCTATTTAGCTAATATGAGTGAATTTTGTCTTGAAAAATCAAAAGAGATGGATGGAAAAGATTCTATAAGTATCTTTGGTGAAACTGCAAAATGGGACAGTTATATAGAAATAAGGGATATGATTATGAATGAATTTGAAAAATTTGAATCATATATAAATACAGCTTTTTTATATAGATTATTAGAATTGTGCGAAATGAGCAAAAATGTAAAAGACGATGTCAAAAATACCATATGGAAATCAAAGTTAAGCTACAGTTTTAATAGAAATATGCAAAGTTATGACAAAAATTTTCTTTTGATGCTTAATGAAGTAATTGAAAATAATCCAAAGGAGAGCAAAATGGCTATTTGTGAATATATTTACAAAAGGAGAGAGAGATGAGTGGATATAAGGATAACAGCTTTAACAATAAACCAAAATCTGTATTGCCACCTATAGTCTTGGATTATAAGACAAATCCAAATTTATTTGATGAGACAGCAAAAGCCGTAGCTGATAAAATATCAGAGACAAAACCAACACAAATAAGGGCCTTTTATGACTATATACTGAATTTAGAGCAAAGGTCAAATACTCAAAATTTTAATGAAATTTTACCTTTTGTGAAAATGCTAAATTCAAAGGCTGCTTATTCTAATGCTAGAAAGCACTCCAGTAATGAATTTGTAGAGATGATAAACGTATGCGTAAGACAAGTGAACAGTAAAGATAGCTTGAAGGTATTTAAACTGTTTTTTGAAGCAGTTATAGGTTTTTCTAAAAAATAAGGAGATCAAATGGAAATTTTAACATTAAAAGGACAAATAGAACTATTAAGCGGACTTCATATAGGTGGCGGGGATGATACCATGAAAATTGGAGGTATAGACTCTCAAGTAATAAAAGATGTTAACACGGATAAACCATATATTCCAGGGAGTTCTTTAAAAGGAAAAATGAGAAGTCTTCTTGAGTGGAATAATAGACTTGTTGGATATGGTAATGGTGATCCGTTTAGTTCAAACATTTTAGACAACATACCTGATTGTGATAAAGAAGCTGCACAAAATTTATTAAAAATTTTTGGAGACAAAGATCAAAAATTTGGAATCACAAGAATAAGTGTAGCTGACTGCATCTTATCAGAAGACAGCAAGGATCTCAAACTAAGTGAAGCAAAATACGAAAATGTAATAGATAGAAAAAGTGGAACCGCGAAGCATCCGCGTCAGATAGAAAGAGTCCCTGCTGGAATTAAGTTTGATCTAGTTATAAGGCTAAAGATTTTTAATGAAGCCGAACCATATAATGATAATAAAAATGAATTAAAAAATATGATTGAAAGTGGGCTTAAACTTATAGAAAACGATTACTTAGGTGGCAGTGGCTCAAGAGGCTATGGAAGGGTTGAATTTAAAAATTTAAGGTGGGAATAATGATGCTTTACAAAACCACTATAATACCCAAGTCAAATTTTGCAACACCCTTAAAAGGAGATACCTTATTTGGGCATATTTGTTGGGCTATAAGATATACCCTCGGTGAATTCAGACTAAACGAATTGCTTAAAAGCTACCAAGAAAAACCATTTTTAATAGTATCGGATGGTTTTGTAAGCGGATATTTGCCAAAACCAACCATGCCAAGTATATTTTTAGGTGAAAATTTAGAATTTAAAAAAGAAAATAGGAAAAAAATCTGGCTTAGTTTGGATGATTTACAAAAAGGTAATTTTGTAAATTCAAAAACTAATCATGAAACAGGATGTGATGCAAAAAAAGTCGTTACTATCAAAAATTCTATTAATTATTTAACGTTTAGGACTGATAATAGTGGTAAATTTACACCATATGCATTAATGGAGTCAAAAATCGGAAAGCAAGATGTATATTTCTTGCTAAACAATAAACTTTTAAGTCTGGAGGAACTTAATAATGCAGTTGATTTTATTGCAAAAAGCGGTTATGGTAAAAGAGCTAGTATTGGAAAAGGTTTTTTTGAATATAGCTTTTTCGAAGAAGTAAATATAAAAAGAAGCTCCAATGCATTTATGACATTAAGTCCCGCGGTAATTAATAGGAATGAAATCAAAGATTGCTTCTACGAACCATTTACTAGATTTGGAAAACATGGTGGTTTATTGGCTAGCAAAAATCCATTTAAAAACCCTTTATTGATGGCTGATAGAGGTAGTGTAGTTGTGTATGAAGATATTTGTGAAAAAGATTATATAGGAAGAGCTATCTTTAACCACTCTAAAAACTCAAATACAGTACATCAGGGATATGCAATACTTATAGCAACGGAGATAAAAAATGCAAAATAAAGATATAAAAAGCTACAACATAAAACTAACTCCACTAAGCCCTATACATATAGGTACTGGTGAGACATACGAACCTATTAATTATGTTATAGAGCTTAACGAGGACAGCAAAAATGGGCGTATGTATATCTTTGACGAATTTGAATTTTTTAATAAATTAAACACAGCATCAAAAGCGGAATTTGTTAAAATATCAAATGATACATCAAGTAACGCTTTACTCAATTTACAAAAATTCATAAAAAATAATATCGGGGTAGCAAAAGAAATCGCATATAAAAGCATAGTTGTATCACCGGAGGTAGCAAAAGAGTATATTCAAAAAGTGGGTAAAGTAGTGCAAAAAGAGAAAAATTCTAAAAAAATTATCAATCAATTAATTATAGAAAAAACATTTGAGTCACCAAATTTAAAGAAGGCTATAATACCAGGAAGTTCTTTAAAGGGTGCATTATCAACAGCTTTTGGGGAAATGCTTTTAAAAAATGACAAAAGTTATGAAACCAAAGATTATTTCAATTCTTTGCTTGTATCGGACAGTAATACTACAATATCAAGTACTTTTGTTGCAGATGCTGTAAATTTAAACAGAAATAAAGAAAGTAGCCGCAATAGCAAAGGTATCGAAGTAAAGTATGAAGCTATATCTTCAAAGAGTAAATTTGAAACTACGTTGAAGATAAAGCATAACAAATTTGATATTTCTGAATTGATTGAAGCTTGTAATAATCACTATATGCCAATATTTAAATCACAATTTAACTATGAAACTGATGAATTTACAAGGCAGGCACTTTCCAATAAGTTTATCAAGCAATATGAAAATCTGAAATTGAACAGCAATCAGTTTTTGTTAAGAATTGGAAAGCATAGTGGAGCTAGAGCTGTAACTATAGATGGGATAAGAGAGATTAAAATTCAACAAGGAAAAGGAAAAGGATATTTAAAGGCAAAAGAAGAAACAACAATATGGCTAATAAACAAACAACCCTTTGGATGGTTGTTGTGTGAAATTGCTGATAAGGAATAGTTTTAGTGTTAGTTCCTTCTGAAAAAAGCATAGTTATAGATAATATTGGCAGAAAACATACCCTAATTAAAATAATAGCTAGTGGCGGAGAAGGAAGCGTATTCTTAACTGATACAAATTTTGCATGTAAAATATATAAAGCTGATAAAATAGATAGACAAAAGATAGAAAAAATAGATCTTTTAATAGATAAAAAAATAGATATTAGAAATGTATGCACTCCTAGATTCAAAGTGACTTTTGATAACTATTTTGTAGGCTACATTATGAATTTGGTACCAAAATGCTATCAAATAGACGATGTCATATTTTCTGGAGAAAAAAGCCTTTTAAAGTTTTTTCCAAATTGGAATAGAAAAGAACTTTGTAAAGTTGCTATAAATTTTTTAACTAGAGTAAAAAAATTACATAAGGCAGGGATTATTTTAGGAGATATTAACCCAACAAACATACTAGTACAAGATGAAAATAATGTTTGGCTAATAGATTGTGATAGCTATCAAGTGGATAAATATCCGTGTCCGGTTGGAAGACCAGAGTATACAAGAAAAGAAAACCATTCTAAAAAATACCATGAATACTTAAGAGTGTTTGATGATGACATATTTGCTTGTTATATAATAGTTTTTCAAATTCTAATGCTAGGAAAGCATCCTTACGCATATCAAGGGGGCACAAAGCCGGCAGACAATATGAAAAATCCAGATAATTTTCCATACAAAAATCCTGATGAATACGCATATGTTAAAGGAACTTATGCTAAAAGCCCAGGTGGTTACTATATGTTTATGTATTCGGCTATGACAAAAAAATTAAGAATGCAGTTTTACAAAGCTTTTAAACAATATCAGAAAGTAAGCATAGAAGAACTTATTGACCATTTGTGGAATTTTGTTTATTCCATTGAAAATAATATTGTGCCTTGTGATTTAGTCGCAAAAGGATTTAGGGATGAAGATGGAAATATAGTAGAGGGAACTATAAAATTTAGCTCTAAAAATCATAGGGAAAACAAAAAATATCAAAACAAACCGTATCAAAAATCTAGGTTTAATAGTAATTCAACTCAAGCCAATAGTTACAATACTAATTTATATAAAAAGGCTCAACAAAAATTAATAAATTCAAAAAAAGCTACACAAACCCATGGTAGTCAAAACATAGGCATGACAAATATAAAACAATACACTCCAAGCAATACCGTTACTAGTATAAAAAATAATCAACAACAAGACGGTTTTGAAAAATTAATTAACAGTTTACAAAAAATAATAACAAATATTTTTAAATAGCACAGAAAGGAAGATTATGTCATTTATATTGGAAGACGAAGATCTGGTTAATAATCCTAAGACAAGATTGCCTGTAGCAATGTGCCTAGATATTAGCGGATCAATGGCAGGAGAAGCCATATTGGAACTTCAAAGAGGTGTAGAATATTTCTTTGAGGCAATAAAAAATGATATAAAGGCATGCAATTCTGTAGAGCTTGCCATTATAACATTTGATTCAGAAGTGGAATTAGTTGTCGATTTTTCCAGTATAGAGAATCAACAACCACCTTTTTTAGAAGCAGGGGGTGCTACATCTATGGGACAAGCTGTTGAATTGGCGCTAGGCGCACTTGACAGCAGAAAAAAAATGTATTCTGACAATGGTGTTGATTATTACCAGCCATGGCTTATTATCATTACAGACGGTGAACCTACTGATAGCATTGAACGATCGGTAAAATACGTACAATCATTGATAGATAAAAAGAAACTAACAACTTTTCCTATAGGAGTAGGTCGAAATGTCAACTACGACACTCTAAAAAAATATGGGAAAAATGGAATGGTGTTAAAGGTAGAAAATTCTTCTTACTTCAGAGAATTTTTTGTTTGGCTAAGCCAAAGTGTCTCTCAGGCTTCACAGTCTACTCCGGGAGATAAAATAAGACTTCCCAATTTGCCTTCAAAAGGCATAGAAATAGACATGTAGCATGCAAACGTACATAGTGGCAAAAGCAACACATATAGGATCGTCGCATGAAAAGCAAAAAAAATCATGTCAAGATGCCGTATACTCTATACAATCTAGAAATACAAGGACTATTTGCAAAATAAAAAATAGACTAATGATGAAACAAGCTTGTAGTTTCACTGGTATATCATTAGCTGATGGAGCTGGTAGTTCTGTGTATTCTGATATAGGTGCACAGCATATAACTAAGAGTATTCTGCAAAAAATTGAAAGAGATTTTAACTGGATATATAATAATATAGTGGCAGAAAAATTTTTGTTAGATTTTGTAGAAAACGAGATAAAAAACTTAGCTCTTCAGCATTGCTGCGCAATTAAAGATTTATCATCTACATTGCTTTTCGTTTGTATTAAATTTAATAAATGTATAGTAGGCCACATTGGAGATGGTGTTATTGGTGTACTTAGAAAAAATAATAATACTGTTGATGTATTGTCTTATCCTAAAAATGGAGAATTTGCAAATTCTACATTTTTTACAACATCAACAGATTTTAATGATAGACTTAGACTTTTTATGTTTAATTTAAAAGACGAACTTGGATTTATATTGCTTTCAGATGGCTCTTCTGAAAGTTTATATGATAAAAAAAACATGCTTTTAAGTCAAGCTGTTTATAAAATTATAAATATGCCAAAAAATTACAGTAATCATGAGTCGATCTTAAATAATGAAGTTATGCCAAAAATAGCCTCAAGAACCGATGACGATTGTTCTATAGCAATTATAAGATCTTTGAGTTAAACAACCAAAGATTGAATAACTATCTTGTTTTAAAAAAATGGAGTTTTAATATAAGACTCCATTTTTTATCATATTTTATATTTTTCATTATATTTTAATTTTACAAAATCTTCAACACTACTCAATTTAATTTTTCTATGAAGAAAATTTTATTTTTTTGATTTTTTGGGTTGTGTTTGTATATAACTTTTATCTTGCATTCTTTGTCAATATTAAAATTTTTAAGATCTCTTCCTTGTATATAAAAATCTTTGTTTAGGAAACCAAATGCCGGATTTACATCTATATTTTCGCCTAAATTGCTATGCTGAATTGTTTTACCATCTATTTTATATAACAATTTTAATGGTCCTATTATTATTTTAAATGGACTTTCTACCTTAAAATCTCCTATGTCTTTGCTAGACTTTTTTATTTCAGATATTACCGGCTTGTTGTTTATAAACTTAAAATCAAAGCATGATAAAAGATCTGCCTCTTTTACAATTTTTAATTGTTTTTTGTTTATCTTAAAATCCCTATCACTAAAATTAGTAAAACAGTAATACTCTTTTTTGGTATTATTGTCCACATACTTATGATAGAATACACACTCAACAGCCCTAATGTCAGCATATAAAAAATTACCTAGTCTATCTTGTGTGCTTTTGTAAAACTCGTAGTTATTTTCTATGTTTTTAGCGTTTTTTACAATATCGTAAAGCTGATAAAAACTGTGATCCAAATTTTTATTTTTTGTATTTTTATAACATTCAAGCTCATATTTTGAGTTTTCATAAAGTCCTTTTTGCACCAAAAGTTCTGCCAACTTAAGTCTTATTTTGATGACATAAATATCTTCGTTTTTTTGCATCAATGCCTTGGAGTACATACTAATGGCAAGATCGATATCAGCTTGTTTTACAAAGTCACCAAATTCACTCCAATAGTAAGATGTATTGGATATTTTATCATGTAAATTTTTATAAATTTCTATGGATTTTTTAGCATCTCCTATCTTTTGCAATAAATGTGCAAAATCACGGGCAAACCAATGATCGTAAGACATAATATTAAAAGCATGACAGCAAAACTCAACAAACCATGAGATGTTGTAGTTTTTATAATCTTTTTTTATAAAATTACCTATTGTCATACGTAAGGTTCTTGATACAAGCGAAGGGTATTGTATGATTTTTCCATCATTGCTTTTAAATTCTTTAACAACATAATCATCTTTTTGAAAAAACTCTACATTCCATAACTCAAGGAATTTCACCAAATCAATTGATTCAGGGTTATTATCCTCAAATTTTATGCAGGCATTTAATACCAATGAATGCAACACAGATGGTCTATTATTTTTTAATTTTAGGTATTTAGATAAAAAATACTTAAAGGTATTAATATTTATATTTTTTTCATGAGAGATATATCTATAAATTGCCCATCCAAAAGCTTCGCTTTCTATATGATTAAGGCTACTCTGATCCAAGCTTTCAAAAATTTTAATAGCATCTAAATGCTTGTTTGCTTTACTGAGCGTGTTTGCAAGTTTAACTTTTTCAAATTTTGGCATAATATCACAGGACTCGCTTGAATAGTCAAAGCCTACAGGCTGTCTTGATTTAGCGTAAGAGTATTTATCTGTATTTAACATTATTTACTCTACTATTATGGATTTTATCATCTTAGAAAGCTGATTATCGCCGTATACCTCTATGCAAGTATTAAAGCAGCCTTTTTTATTATAGTAAAAATCTAAAATACAAATCATATCGTCTTTCTTAAATGTATATCTTTCATTGTATTGAAGATGCTCTATATTTAGTATTTGTATGTTGTGCATTTTTACTACTTTATTTATTTTTTCATAAAAATCCATTAAAAAATCTTCATTAAACTGAAAATTATTACTTTGATTGCAGGTAGCAAAAATAGATTTTTCCAATGAACTTAACAGCTGTTGCACCGTTTTTGAAGCCATATTTTGTTCAATAAATAAAATTTTACTAATTTGATTTTTTGAGTTGTAATTTATATTTACTCTACATGTTTCATCATCAAGACCTAGGGTATATTGCTCACAATATTGATTATGAACAATATCTAATATTGATATATTTTTAGATTTTAAAATTTTAACTATTTTGATATAAATTTGATATTGTATTTGTGTTTGAAAGTTTTCTTTTGGAAATGCAAGATCATCTATTTCAATCTCTTCTTTGCCTACTACATCAATAGTTGTTGCAGCCTTATTGTTTGAAATTTTTATATTTGAAAATATTCCAATATGAGGTTCATCTAAAACATATAGGTTACAAGAAGCCCTTGTGATAGCTGTATATAGCCATCTAAAATAATCTTGGCTTAAAATACTCTGATGATTTTTACAGTTTAAAAATACATTTTTCCACTCACTACCCTGAGCCTTATGGCATGTTATAGCATATCCAAATTTAACTCTTAGCGCATTAAAATAAGGATCTGATTTTAATGCATCTTTCCACTCTTTTGTATTAGGTTTAAGGTTTTTATGTCTCATAACAAAATCGACATAAAGTGCCTTGTTTTCGTCAGAGCTAAGGTTTGGCTGCTCTGAATACAATAAATTTTCTATAATCTTACACTTTACACGCACAGGAGTTCCATCAATATCATAAAAAAGTATAATTACATCTTTAAAATTTATCTTAACATCTAATGCTCTACCTTTAGTAACTATATGTTTAGTTTCCGTTTCAGATAATATATCTTCTATAACACCAAAATCTCCATTTGATATAAAAATTTCGTAATTAGCATTATTCATTAAAGACATTATTTTATCTCCAACTCTAATTTCATGTTCACTATCTGGAAAAAGATTTTTACGAATTCTGTCGTTATACTCTTTAACGCTTGCGTTAGAGTAGGCTATGACCATAGTTTGATGATCTATCCTATTATTTGTTATATCAATATATTTTTGTATAAAATTCTTATGTTCAATATGCTCAACGTCCCCAAAATTTGTATCAATATCAAGCTGATTAAAAATTTTATTTTCAAGAGATTTTCTTATAGGTAATGTATTTTTTAATATCCCGCTATCGCCTTTTTGCCTAACAACATCTTTAAGCTCAAACTCTTCAACATCAAAGCCAAAATTTTCTAAAATATATTTTTTATCCAATGCCGGTGAAAAATTCATGCCTACAGGCGGAAGTTGTGCATTATCTCCTATAAAAATAATCTTTTTTCTATGGTCGTTGCAGTCAAGATTAACATAATGCATTAAATCTTTCAAAAGATATCCGTTACCAAATCTTATAAATTCCATTTCGCTATAAATATCCGATATCATAGAAGCCTCATCTATGATATATAAGGTATCGTTTGGATTTTCGTTGACAGCAAGTGAATAATAAAATTTAAATGTTTTGTCTAAAACATCATGATATTCAACAATATCTTTTGTAGTATATATTGTTTTATGTATAGTATAGGCTCTGCTATTAGTTTTTTGGGCTATAACTTTTGCTGCTTTACCAGTAGGAGCTGCCAAAACGTAAGACCTTTTAATATATGCTAAATATTCCGTCAATCCTTTTGTTATAAAAGTTTTGCCTGTGCCTGCATAGCCTCGTAATAAAAATACTTTTTTATCTGACTTTAAGAATAATTCTAGTTTTTTAACAAGCTCTATTTGAGATTGAGTTAAATCATATCTTTTAAAAAAATCTATCAAAGTTATCATAATAATCCCCTCTATATAAATTGCTGTTTTATAAAATTTTTAAAGCAGGATGGTTTTTGTTTTTTTATCCATTCTCTACTTTTTTATCAGTGTAATATTAAGATATATATTAGACATATTATGTCAAATATTTCGTATTATGTATCAAACGTGCAAGACTTTCATCTTAAAACAGTCTAAAATTATGTTATGGCATTAAACAAGGTATGCTCATAAGATGGATATTATTAGTGCACTCTCTTAGAATAAAATATATCGAATACAAAAAAGAGATTTTTTGAATATGAGAGAATCGTATTGTGATTGACTATAAAATCAAAATGAAAAAAACAGATGATTATTTTATTAAAAAAGTTAAAAAACCGTGATTCGCATACTCTTTATCTTTTTTAACTTATACTTTCACCTAATTTTGTTTAGGTGACTATCCATTTGACTACTTAGCTTAAATCCTTGTCGATCTTTCTTATCTTTGATTAGCTCTAAATAATCACTCCATGCATCAGGATAAAACTCTATATTAAGCATCACCCAAAGCCTCAAGCTCATCTATACTTTTTCTTATCATCTTTACTTTTTTATTATCTATGTTATCTAATATATTTTTTAGATACTCCGTATTACCATCT